>NZ_JBWAVA010000013.1:0-182550 GCF_056121505.1 Paenibacillus sp. LS-5
TGCTTACAAAACTAAGTTTATGCTTCCGAAGTAAGTTTTGTACGAAGTAATATCTGTAAGCAAATGCTTACAAAACTAAGTTTATGCTTCCGAAGTAAGTTTTGTACGAAGTAATATCTGTAAGCAAATGCTTACAAAACTTTAAGGAGTGACATTATGTCTGACAACACAAAGCTGACCGATGTGATTATGCCGCAGCTGGCGGAGTCGCTGGTGTCGGCGACGATCGGTAAATGGTTGAAGCAGCCTGGGGATCCCATCGAGCAGTACGAACCGCTCTGTGATCTGATTACGGATAAAGTCAATGCGGAGCTGCCTGCTACCGTGGATGGTACGCTGGTGGAGCTGCTTGCTGAAGAAGGACAGACCGTGAGCGTAGGCGAGGTAATTGCGCGCATAGCCGTAGCAGCGCCAGCCGCGTCAAGTGCGCCGGCGGCTCCAGCGGCGGCTCCTTCTGTGAGCGCTGCGCCGCAAGCACAAGCTGCGTCCCGTCCTGCCGCACCCAAACAAGCTCCGGCAGCGAACAGGTCATCTGTCCCTGCCGTTGCCATAGATGCATCCGCACCGATGCGCTCCCGGTATTCCCCGGCCGTGCAGACTCTCGCCGCAGAGCATGGCATTGATCTCACGGCTGTGCCGGGGACCGGCCTTGGCGGCCGCATTACGCGCAAGGACGTGCTCACGTTCCTTGATAACGGCGGCGCATCAGCTACCGGCTTACCGGCTGCAGCAGCTTCTGTGGGGCAGCATGCACCTGAAGGTGCACAACAGCCTGTGCCACAGGTTTATAACGACGACATGCAGGAAGCCCCGGAGCCGGTCCGCCATTCCGGGCTTCATCTTAGTGAAACACCGCGTATTCCTACAATTGAAGTAGAGGGTGGACGGGGCAGCAGTTCGGAGTATCTGATCGATGTAACCCCAATCCGCAATACGATTGCGACAAGAATGCGTCAGAGTGTCTCCGAGATTCCGCATGCCTGGACGATGATCGAAGTCGATGTAACCAATCTGGTGGTGCTGCGCAACAAGCTGAAGGATGAGTTCAAGCGCAAGGAAGGTATTAACCTGACTTATCTGGCTTTTCTAATGAAGGCTGTGGTTAGTGCCATTAAGGATTATCCGATCATGAACTCGGTCTGGGCGGTTGATAAAATTATCGTCAAACGCGACATCAACATCTCGCTGGCTGTAGGTACCGAGGATTCAGTGATGACACCGGTCATCAAAAAGGCGGATCAGAAGAATGTTGCCGGGCTTGCCCGAGAAATCGACGAACTGGCCTTGAAGACCCGTGAAGGCAAGCTGCGCCTGGAGGATATGCAGGGCGGCACCTTTACCGTCAACAATACCGGATCATTCGGCTCTATTCTGTCTTATCCGATCATTAACTATCCGCAGGCAGCTATTCTCACCTTTGAATCTATCGTCAAAAAGCCTGTAGTGATCAACGATATGATTGCAGTGCGTTCTATGGCCAATATCTGTCTGTCGCTGGACCACCGGATTCTGGACGGTGTCATTTGCGGACGTTTCCTGCAGCGTGTCAAGGATAATGTGGAAGGTTATACACCAGACTCGAAGCTGTATTAACTAATGGTATTACCCAGTAACAGGAGACTGTAGTACAAAGGGGACCTGAGCGTATGAGCAGCAAGGATTTAAGCTTACTGGATGTTTCATATCTCCCGCTGATGGAATACGGGGCCGCCTGGAATCTGCAGAAAGAGGCTGTTCAGGCGATTGATGCCGGAACAGGGCCGGAGCGGCTCATTCTTTTGCAACATCCGCCTACGTATACCATCGGCTCCCAGCACCATCCTGAACATCTTCTCCTCAGTGCCGAGCAGCTTAAGCAAAAAGGTATTTCGCTGTTTGAAATCGACCGGGGAGGAGATATTACATATCATGGTCCCGGCCAACTGGTCGGGTATCCTCTGCTGAAGCTTGGGGTGGATGGCAAGGTGGATTTGCACGGTTATCTGCGCCGTCTGGAGTCTGTAATTATTGATTATTTGGCTGATTACGGGATTGAAGGCAGCCGCAAACCGGAATATACCGGTGTGTGGGTTGGTGATGAGAAGATCTGTGCCATTGGGGTAAAGTTCAATAAGAGCAAATTCCGCAAAGGTTTTATCACCAGCCACGGTTTTGCTTTCAACATCTCTGCAGGGATTGGAGAACAGGGCTTTCAGGGCATTATTCCGTGCGGGATTGCCGAATACGGGGTCACTTCGCTGGAGGAATGTACAGGACGAACCTTTGAGCTAGAAGAAGTAGCCGGGGAACTGATTCCTTATTTCCTGAAGCATTTTCCTTATGAAACGTCTGGTGCTGTAATACAGCCGGAATCGCTGCTGACCGATTAAGCTGAAGATTCACAGGTACATTTAAGTCAAATAGCGCCCGGATATCCGGACGCTATTATTAACGGGGCTAAGGCGGGACTTAACCAGCCAGGAAAGGCTCTAGAACGAAGAGCACAGTAGATGCGATCATGGCGATCAACATAACATAGATAACGATGCGGAACCATTTTTGACGTTGCATGAGTGACTCCTTTGAAATTAGTTTAAGTTAAAAGCATATGGAATGTTCAGCACAATACTACTATTGTAACGTATCCGTGAAAGAGAGGGAAGTCCGATGATCTCACAAGAACGCTTGATTCAGGAATTCATGGAGCTTGTCCGTGTAGATAGTGAAACAGGAAATGAACGGCAGATTGCCGATGTCCTCAAAGATAAATTCAGCGCCCTAGGCCTTACCGTCATTGAAGATGATTCCAAGGAACGTACAGGTCATGGAGCGGGCAATTTGTTCGTAACTTGGCCAGCTGTAGAGGGGGTTTCAGCACCGAAGATGCTGTTCACCTGCCATATGGATACCGTAGTTCCCGGTCAAAATATTCAGCCTACCCTGGGCGCAGACGGCTGGATTACCAGTGACGGCAGCACGATACTTGGCTCGGATGACAAGGCTGGACTCGCCGCTCTGTTCGAAGCCATTCGCGTAATTCAGGAGGACAATCTGGCCCATGGACAGATTCAGTTTGTCATCACTGCAGGTGAAGAATCAGGACTATTGGGTGCCCGGAATATGGACCCGAGCCATCTGGATGCCGAGTTCGGGTTTGCGCTGGATTCCAACGGTGAAGTGGGAGCTATAGCTGTGGCTGCGCCGACCCAGGCTAAAGTGACTATGCAGATTTTTGGCAGATCCGCTCATGCCGGAGTGAATCCGGAGGATGGAATCAGCGCGATTCAAGTCGCCAGCAAAGCCATATCCGCGATGAAGCTTGGACGCATCGACAATGAGACGACAGCGAATATCGGCAAATTTGCCGGAGGCGGTCCGACGAATGTGGTCTGTGACCATGTGCAGCTGGATGCGGAAGCGCGCAGTATTGTACAGGAAAAAGTAGAGCGGCAGATTGCTTCCATGCGTGAAGCGCTGGAGACTACGGCCCGTGAATACGGTGCGGAAAGTGAGTTCCGCAGTGAAATCATTTATCCGGCGTTCAGCTTCAATGAGCATGATCCTGTGGTGAAGCTGGCGGAACGTGCGATTACCTCGCTTGGGCTGACCCCGAGATTGTTCGCGTCCGGCGGCGGCAGCGATGCCAACGTATTCAATGGGCTGAAGGTTCCAACAGTAAATCTGGCCGTAGGCTATGAGCATATTCATACCACCAAAGAACGGATCAAAGCCGCGGATATCGTTAAGGTAGCTGAACTCGTTGTGGCTATAGTCAAGGAAAGTGTACAGGGATAAACCAGTCACGAGCGGCTAGGATTCAGCAGTAAATACATGAAGGAGCTGTCTCCGGTCTTCCCCGGGAACAGCTCCTTATGTTTACTCGCCTGGTCGAACACCAGGGAAGTATGCAAGAAAGATTAACCGGCCTTGTTCACATTGTTTTTCTGTCCTTCGGAATGCAGCATCAGGATATAAGCCAGAGGCATATCACGTCCATATTGCTTCATCCACCTGGCGATCACAGCCTTAATATGCTCGGGTCTGCCTACCATTGTGACGGCGGATGAGCTTGTACGGACAAGGATATCATTCATGCCTGCATTCCTTCTTTCCTCGTAAGTTTGCTATAATACACCCTATGCATATTGAAGCCAAAGGAGACCATTAACCTATGAAAAAAGATGAAATCAACCGCAATCCCGCTCTGGATGAAGAAACCCTGTCCACACAACCGATTTTTGAAGGTAAAATCATTACGCTCCAGGTGGATACCGTTAAGCTGCCTGATGGCAATACCGCCACACGTGAGGTTGTGAAGCATCCGGGGGCTGTAGCTGTGCTGGCACTGAACAAGGGCAAAATGCTTGTGGTTGAGCAGTATCGTCAGCCTATGCACCGCACCGAAGTGGAAATTCCTGCAGGCAAGCTGGATAAAGGCGAAGATCCCCTGGCTGCAGCCGGACGCGAGCTTCAGGAAGAAACGGGTTTTCACAGCGGAAAGCTAAAGCTGCTGAAGTCGTTCTATACTTCACCCGGTTTTGCAGATGAGATCATCCACTTGTATGTCACCGACAATGCCCAGCCGGGAGATATGGCTCTGGATGAAGACGAGTTCCTGGAGGTTTCGGAGCTGACTCTGGAGGAAGCGTATCAATACATCGCGGACGGGCGCATTGCCGACGCCAAGACGATGATGGCTGTCTACGCCTGGCACTTATTTACACTTACAGGCCAATGGCATTAGAAGCTAAGCTACAGAGCTTTTATTGTGACCTCCATGTGCATATCGGGCGGACCTCTGAAGGGCACGCTGTTAAAATCAGCGGCAGCAGCAGCCTTACTTTTGCCAATATCGCCAAAGAGGCCGCGCAGCGCAAAGGCATGGAACTGATCGGCATTATTGACAGTCATGCGCCAGGAGTTCAGGCGGATATCCGCACACTGCTTACTTCCGGCGAGATGAGCGAAGCGGATGGAGGCGGAATTGCCTACCAGGGGACGACGATTGTGCTGGGAACGGAAATCGAAATTCGTGAGCCCGGGCGAAAAGAGTGCCATGTCCTCGCCTTCCTGCCAGACCTTGCGGCGATGGAAGAATTCAGCAGCTGGATGAGCAAGCATATGCGTAACATCAATCTAAGCTCTCAGCGGCTATATGTGCCGGCCCGGGAGCTGCAGGATGAAATCTGCGGACGGGGCGGGATACTCATTCCGGCACATATTTTCACCCCACACAAAGGACTGTACGGGTGTGCCGCTGAACGGATGGCCGAGCTGTTTGATCTGGACAGGATCGCTGCGGTGGAGCTTGGGCTAAGCGCCGATTCCGAAATGGCGGGTTATATTTCCGAGCTTGACCCTTACACCTTCCTGACCAATTCTGATGCCCACTCACTTGGTAAAATCGGCCGCGAGTATAATGTGATCGAAATGGAAAAGCCCTCTTTCGCTGAGCTGCGGCTCGCGCTGGCACGTCAGGAAGGGCGCAGGGTCAGCGCTAACTATGGATTGAATCCGCGGCTTGGCAAGTACCACCGCACTTATTGTGCGGGCTGTGGCAGCATTGTAGACGAGGCATATGCGACCTTGGAGCGTTGTCCGTATTGCGGAAGCCAAAAATTGGTCCAGGGCGTATTAGACCGGATTCTGGCCATAGCTGACCGCAAGGAGCCTGTGATTCCTTTACATCGGCCGCCATACCATTATCAGGTGCCCTTGGAGTTTATTCCGGGGCTAGGCAAGCGCAAGCTGGAGCTATTGCTGCAGGCTTTTGGTACTGAGATGAGGATTCTGCATACTGCCGGTGAGGCGGAATTGGCCGCTGTAGCCGGAGCGGAATTGGCCGCGCAGATTGTGAAAGCCCGTTCCGGCACGCTGGAGCTGTCGTCCGGCGGCGGGGGGACTTACGGCAAGGTAGTGAAAAGCTAACGGCGAAGGCTGTCACAGCAGAGTACACTAACTGCTGATGAGACAGCTTTATTGATTTCAACGTGTACATGCGGCTGAAAGTAGTCCCTCAGCCTTCAAGGACAAGTCATAGAGCGGGACGTTTCCTCATATGGTGTAACATATGACCGGAAAGGAGAACGTCCCGATGCGTAGTCTACGGCTGATGATGAAGGAACAGGCGCCTCTTTATATTTTTGTCGCGGTATTGTTTTTGGTTGGGGTCGTTTTCGGGGCTTTGATTGTGAGTGCACTAACGCTGGATCAGCAGCAGGAGCTTGGGGACTATCTGGGGAATTTCTTCGTCACCGTTGATCAACACGGGCTTCCTGCGGCTCCGGATTCTTACTGGGATATTGCCGCGCTGAATCTGAAATGGATCGGTCTGATCTGGATTCTCGGATTGTCTGTGATCGGACTGCCCGGCATACTGATCCTTGATTTTCTCAAAGGCGTACTGATCGGATTCACCGTTGGCTGCCTGGTCAGCGAATATTCCTGGCACGGAATGCTGTTCGCGCTGGTCTCGGTTGCGCCGCATAATCTCGTGCTGATTCCGGTGCTGCTTGTTGGCAGCGCGGCAGCGATTGCATTTTCCCTGCTGATGATCCGCAGCCGGGTGCTGGGCCAGCGGCGTTCTCCGGTAACCCGGCCATTCGCTATGTACACACTGCTCTCCCTCGGACTGGCAGTTCTGGTGCTGGGCGTGTCCGGCTTCGAAGCCTGGGTCACCCCATCAATGATGCGCTGGGTTACACCTATGCTGGTTCCCAAAGGATAACAGGGATTATCGGCTTCTTCGTCGGATCACTCTGTTCCAAAAGCGTTTGACTTCTCAAACCGACTCCCCCTATAATGGAAGAAGTGATTTGAAGCCCGGTGCGGTAATTTTCCAAGGGGGAGGCAGACAATGGAAGCCCGGATAGATAAGATTAAGCAACAACTACAATCCCAAGGATACAAGCTCACACCCCAACGGGAAGCGACTTTAAGAGTACTGCTGGAGAATGAGGAAGACCACTTAAGCGCAGAAGATGTGTTCATGCTGGTTAAAGAGAAGGCCCCTGAGATTGGTCTCGCCACTGTCTATCGTACCTTGGAGCTGCTAAGCGAGCTTCATGTCGTGGAGAAGATTAATTTTGGCGATGGCGTTGCCCGTTACGATCTGCGTACGGATACAGCGAAGCATCACCACCACCATCTGATCTGCGTGCAGTGTGGAACGATGGATGAGATCCGCGAAGATTGGCTCGGACCGCTGGAAGAGCGGCTGGAGAATGAATATAATTTTACCGTGCTTGATCATAGACTTGATTTTCACGGAATCTGCTACCGCTGCAAGGACAAGAACAACACGGACAGCAGCCCTTCCGAATAAGCTTATAGATGAGGATTTACCACATAAGCTCTCACCGGTACGATGTACCGGAGGGGGCTTTTTAAATGATTTACAGAAGCTTCATACATAATAGAAGTCAGCGGCGCATACAGTGTAGGACGAGTCGGTGGGGCTAATTTGCTTCATATAACTTTTAGGAGGAGTCCTGATGATTGTCTCTGTACCCAAGACCATGCGCCGTTTGTATTTTATGACGCTGCTGGTAGCCATGAGCTGCCTTGCCTATTATGCTTTGAACTGGATCAGCAGTTGGATCAACCCTTATGAATATAATGAAATTCCCGAAGGCACGGCTGTCCGGGCATTTCAGGAGGTTCCGCACAGTCCCGAAGCGCTTGGCGCGGGGGAGAGATTGCGGTTTTATTACTGGTATGGGGAGTGAGCACTACTTCATAAGCAGGAAATAGCTGAGAGTCTGTCGAAAAAGACAAGGGTGGGACCGGACAGGGCCTGCCCTTATAAGCCTGCCGTAAGCCTTATGCCTAGAATGCTGCAGAATCGTGAAGAGCAGCCTGAGTTAGACAGGAGCGTGGATTGATGAAGTCACATTTGCAGCCGTTTATGCAGTATTTGTCCGAAGACAAAGGCTTGTCGCCAAGCACACTTGAGTCCTACGGACGGGATATTTCACAGTTTATGGAATTTGCGGAAGAACGGGGCATAGCCTCGCCTGATGAGATCAAAAGATCACATATTATGCTCTACCTGGCGGAACAACGGGGAGCAGGGCGTGCAGCCGCAACGGTGAACCGGAATACGGTGTCACTCCGGGCTTTTTTTCATTATTTACTGAAGAAGCGTATGATCGGGCAGGACCCGACGCTGGATATGGACAAAATCAAGCCAAGCAACAAGCCGCCGATGATATTGAGTGTGGAAGAGATGGAGCGGTTGCTGGATGCACCTGGTGATGATACCCCCCCTGGCAAACGCGATAAGGCGATGCTGGAGTTACTCTATGCTACAGGAATCCGTGTGTCCGAGCTGATCTCGCTGAATGTAGAGGATGTTCATACAGAAATGAAGTATGTGCGCTGCACCGGTTCTTCCGGCAAGGAGAGGATCATTCCTATGGGGGCGATGGCTGCTGAATGTGTAGCCCAGTACACTGGCGGCATGCGGGACAAGCTCCTGCGCGGCAATTCGGATGAGCCCGCCTTGTTCCTGAACAGTCTGGGAGGAAGGCTGACCCGTCAGGGATTCTGGAAAATCATTAAAAAATACGCCCGCGAGGCCCAAATAGAGCAGGACATTACACCGCATACCTTAAGGCATTCTTTTGCGGCACACCTGCTGGAAGGTGGGGCTGATCTGCGTTCCGTTCAGCAGATGCTTGGACATTCTGATATTTCGACCACACAGATTTATAGCGGGATTGCCCGCAAGAATATGAAGGAAGTCTATGAGAGCCATCATCCGCGGGCTAGGTAACCAAGAAGTACCCTATCTGAAGGTGTAACTACCAGAATTAAGGGACTGCCGGCAAAAGGTGCTTTTTGTGAGTAAGATCGCTATGATGGAATCATACTGAAAACTATGGCTCCACCTGGTGGAACTCTTATGAAAGATCAGCGTCCCGGAGAAATGCATACTACTAAAGGAGTGAAGACGGCAATGTCCTCATTTAAACGAATCGGATTTATTGTACTGGATAGTGTAGGTATCGGTGAAGCGCCGGATGCCGAGAGTTTTGGAGATAAAGGGGCCCATACGCTGGGTCATATTCTGGAACGGGTGCCGGGTCTTAAGCTCCCTAACCTGCAGCAGCTCGGTCTTGCGAATATCGCACCTCTGCCGCCGCTGGAACCTGTAGCTGCCCCAACCGGATATTACGGTAAAATGCAGGAGGTTTCGGTTGGCAAAGATACGATGACTGGCCACTGGGAGCTGATGGGACTCAAAATTGAGATTCCCTTCAATACTTACCCTGACGGGTTCCCGGCTGAACTGATCGAGAAGTTTGAAGCCGCTACCGGCCGAAAAGTGATTGGCAACAAACCGGCTTCAGGCACCGAAATCCTGGTGGAGTACGGTGAGGAGCAGATGAAGACTGGCGCCTGGATTGTATATACATCCGCAGACAGTGTATTCCAGCTTGCCGCACATGAGGGTATTATCCCGCTGGAAGAGCTATATAGTGCCTGTGCTATTGCCCGTGAGCTGACGATGGCTCCAGAATTCTCGGTAGGGCGCGTCATCGCCCGCCCGTATGTGGGCGAACCGGGGAATTTCGTACGCACGCCGAACCGTCACGACTACGCAGTGAAGCCACCGGAGCCAACTATTATGAACACGCTGCAGGATATCGGCAAAGACGTGATTGCTGTCGGTAAGATTAATGATATTTTTACGGGTGAAGGGGTTACGGCCTCCTATCCGACCAAAAGCAATGAGCATGGTATTGAAATTACGATTGCGGAACTGCGCAAGCCATTTGACGGCTTTCTGTTCACGAATCTGGTAGACTTCGACTCCCTGTACGGCCACCGGCGTGATCCCGAGGGATATGGACATGCCCTGGAGGTATTTGACCAGGCGCTGCCGGAGCTGCTCTCCACGTTAACAGAAGACGACCTTTTGATCATCTCGGCAGACCACGGGAATGATCCGGTCCACAGCGGAACCGATCATACGCGTGAATATGTGCCGCTGCTGGTCTACAGCCCGCGGTTTAAGAATCCGGGCAGCCTGGGTATCCGCCAGACCTTTTCGGATGTGGCAGCGACGATTGCCGACAACTTTGGGGCGAAAGCCCCACAGTACGGGACAAGCTTTTTGGCGGAATTGAAATAATCCTCACACACTCTTTAGGAGGCAAAATAACATATGCACGCAGTAACCCAGATTAATATTCAGGAAGCCGCGATCTATATCAAAGATAAATGTCCGGTTGCCCCGGAGATCGGTCTGATCCTCGGTTCCGGTCTTGGCGTGCTGGCGGATCTGATCACTGATGAGGTGGTCATTCCCTATCATGAAATTCCCCATTTTCCGGTGTCAACGGTGGAAGGGCATGAGGGTGAACTGCTGATCGGTATGATCGAAGGACGCCGTGTGGTCATGATGAAGGGCCGCTTTCACATGTATGAGGGCTATGGTCCGGAAACAACGGCCTTTCCTGTTCGTGTGATGAAGGAGCTGGGTGTTGCCAGCCTGCTGGTAACCAATGCCGCCGGAGGTGTGAACACGGGCTTCAAACCAGGAGATCTGATGCTGATCACCGATCATCTGAACCTGACCGGACGCAATCCGCTGACTGGTCCTAATGATAATGCGCTGGGTGTACGGTTCCCGGATATGTCTACAGCCTACAGCCCCCGTCTGATAGCAGTGGCCAGAGAAGCTGCTGCAGCACAGGGTTTTGAATTCAGGGAAGGCGTCTATGCCGGGCTGCTTGGACCGAATTATGAAACACCGGCTGAAATCGTGATGCTGCGCCGCCAGGGTGCGGATGCAGTCGGGATGTCTACCGTTTCGGAGACGATCGTTGCCCGTCATGCCGGCATAGAAGTGCTGGGCATTTCCTGCATTACCAACATGGCCGCAGGCATTCTGGATCAGCCGCTGAACCATGCGGAGGTTATGGAGACAGCGGACCGTGTGCGCGAGCACTTTTTGAAGCTGGTTCTGGCGTTTATTCCGAAGATGTAGGCTGAAACCTCAGTTGGACGGACCTTACACAATACACAATCGATAATGGGAGGACGTTACACATATGACACAACACGCAAATACTCCTTACGGCATGCAGGTCAAAGAAGCCGCTGAGTATATTCAATCCAAATTGGGTGCCTATGCTCCAAAGATAGGTCTGATTCTGGGTTCGGGTCTTGGCGATCTGGGCGATCAGATTGAGGATGCCGTGTACTTGCCTTACGAGGAGATCCCACACTTTCCGCGTTCGACGGTGGAAGGTCATGCCGGACGTTTCGTCATCGGAAAGCTGGAAGGCAAAGGCGTTATAATTATGCAAGGCCGTTTCCACTACTACGAAGGTTATTCCATGCGGAAGGTTGTCCTGCCGGTATATGTAATGGCCAAGCTGGGTGTAGGTACTCTGGTGATTACCAATGCGGGCGGCGGAATGAACCGTTCATTC
Source organism: Paenibacillus sp. LS-5 (assembly GCF_056121505.1). Taxonomy (NCBI): domain Bacteria; kingdom Bacillati; phylum Bacillota; class Bacilli; order Caryophanales; family Paenibacillaceae; genus Paenibacillus; species Paenibacillus sp. LS-5. The sequence continues at coordinate 11,424 of NZ_JBWAVA010000013.1, forward strand.
AAGGCCGGAGATCTGATGCTGATCAGTGACCATCTGAACATGACTGGCGACAACCCGCTGATCGGACCCAATGATCCCGAGCTGGGCGTGCGATTCCCGGATATGTCCCGTGCCTATGATCCCGAATATATAGCTCTGGCCAAAAAGCTGTCCGCTGAAGTCAAAGGTGTGGACGGCGAAGCACTGGTGCTGCAGGAAGGTGTATATGCCGGAATTAGCGGTCCTACCTACGAAACACCGGCTGAGCTGAAAATGCTTGCCTACCTCGGCGGAGATGCCGTCGGGATGTCCACTGTGCCGGAAGTGATCGTTGCCAGCCACAGCAAGCTTCGGGTACTCGGCATTACTTGTATTACAGATATGGCCATTGGGGATGAGCTGGAGCCGCTGACCCATGAGCAGGTTGTGAAGGTAGCTAATCTGACGAAGCCGAAATTTATTGGACTGGTTCGGGCTTTTGTACGTGAGGTGCAGGTATAATGCGCGCAGTGGATCTGATTCAGAAGAAACGAGACGGTGGAGAATTGAGTCGTGAAGAAATCGCTTATCTGATCCAGGGTTACAGCAAAGGCGAGATTCCGGATTATCAAATCTCTGCTTGGGCGATGGCCGTCTACTTCCAGGGGATGAATGCTCGTGAAACCGGTGATCTCACCCTGGAAATGGCTATGTCGGGTGATCAGGTTGACCTTAGTCCGATTGCGGGCATTAAGGTAGACAAGCATTCCACAGGCGGGGTAGGCGATAAAACAACTGTGGTGCTTGCTCCTCTTGTAGCCTCCGCAGGAGTACCGGTAGCCAAAATGTCCGGCCGAGGTCTGGGGCATACCGGTGGCACACTGGACAAGCTGGAGTCGATCAGCGGCTTCTCTGTGGAAATGGACCGGGAACGGTTCTTCACCCAGGTTGGCGAGATCGGTGCGGCTGTCATCGGTCAGTCGGGTAATATCACCCCTGCGGACAAGAAACTGTATGCGCTGCGTGATGTGACTGCGACGGTGGAATCCATTCCGTTGATCGCGAGTTCCGTCATGAGTAAAAAGATCGCCGCTGGCGCGGATGCCATCGTACTCGATGTCAAAACCGGCAGCGGGGCGTTCATGAAGACGCTTGATGATTCCATCGCTCTTGCCCAGGCGATGGTCGATATTGGAACGCATCTGGGGCGCAACACGGTAGCGGTCATCAGCGACATGGACCAGCCTCTGGGTTACGGCATCGGCAATGCACTTGAAATCAAAGAAGGCATTGAAACCCTGAAAGGGCATGGTCCTAAGGATCTGGAAGAAGTCTGCCTGATTCTTGGAAGCCAGATGCTTGTTCTTGGGGGAAAAGCGAAGGATGAGACCGAAGCACGTGCGATCCTGAAGTCCCATATTGAGGATGGTAGTGCACTGGCCAAGTTCAAGCAGATCGCCCTGGCCCAGGGCGGAGACGTTACCCAGGTGGAGTCGCCTGATACTCTGCCGTCCGCACGGACCTTCATCGAAGTGAAGGCAAAAACTACTGGTTACGTGGAGAGCATCCAAGCGGAGCAAATCGGCATCGCAGCCATGCTGCTTGGTGCCGGACGCGAAACAAAGGAATCGGTTATCGATCTGGCGGTAGGAATCCAGCTGTCCAAGAAAGTCGGCGATGCTGTAGCGGCAGGTGAAACGCTCGCCGTGCTGCATGTGAACGACGCCGGAGCGAACAAGGTGCAGGAAGCGGAAGCCAAGGTGCTGGAAGCTTACCTGATTTCCGCCGCGCCCGTACCCCCGCAGCCGCTGGTGTTCGCCTTGGTTACCAAGGATGGGGTAACCCGGTATTGATTAGAGTTGGATTGTAACCCTAATAGCAGAATCCTATATGAGCGATTAAAGCCGTACGAATGAAAACTTCGTACGGCTTTTTTTGCATGGATGTATGGAACCGGCTCCTCGAAAGGTGAAGCCCCCCTAATCCGTTAACCATTGGAGATACTGCACATTATGCAACAATACTCGCTCTAACAATCTGAAATGGTGTGAATCTTGCACGCTGTACAACAATGTTTGTGCCGAGCTCACATAAATGGCGAAAATCTTGCAGTTTGTACAACAAAGGGCCACCTGAGAAGGCCAAAGTTATAAAAATCCTGCACTTCGTACAACAATTCGCACTATAGAACTCTTCCGTCCGTTTGCACCCGTAAGAATCTAAAGCTTCATACATCCGCCTGCGGGTCCAGGCACTCCTCAATAGCCCGTATCATCCGGTATGCCCCCTGGCTGTGATTACTGAGCGCAGACGCTGTAATACCGTTAGCAGGATAGTGTGCAGAATGGAAGGATACACCTGGGTCGTAGCCCATCACATGATATTTATAGATCTTATCCCCGCGTTTTGTAATCCACACCCCGTAGCCATAGAATTCCTCTTGGTCCTCATGAATATGAGGGGTAAGCAGCAGGGCGGTCAGCTCCGGACTCAGCAGCTTATGCTGAAGCAGCCCTTCCCACAGCAGCAGCATATCAGGTGCAGTCACGAATGCACCGCCATCCGCACCTCCTTTTACAGGAATGGAGTAGATGTTGGTGGTATAGGTTCCATCTTCGTTCACGATGTAGCCAAGTGCCGTATTGGCGGGGAGATTATCTATAGAGAAATAACCGGAGTCCGCCATTTCGCAGACTGCAAAAATATGCTGTTCCACATAATCAGTGAATGCCATCCCGCTAATCTTTTCCACAAGTAATCCAAGCAGGATATACCCCGCGTTATTGTAATGGAATCTGGTGCCTGGCGCGAATTTCATGGGCAGTCCTTGGAACATGGGCAGGAAATCCTTGAGCTGTCTTAACTGATACATGGGCTGGGTCGACCATAGGGAGGCGAAATCATCCATCGTCTCTTCATCAAAATAATCTGGAATGCCTGAGCTATGGGTCAGCAGCTGATGAACGGTGATGTCACCGCTGAACTGGGGAAACTCCGCCTGGCCCAGGATATCCAGGACCCTGCTGTCCAGCGTAAGCTTTCCCGACTCCACTAGCTGACAGACGGCAATGGCTGTGAACAGCTTGGAGCCGGAGGCATTGCCAAATCGTGTGCCCAGACGGTTCAGTCTTTGTTCGGCTTTGTCGGCAAAGCCGTATGCACCAGCGGCCGCAGCAACTGCAGCGCTTTTGACGAGTACGGTACCCGAAAAGCCTGTAGCTTCAGCCTCGGATTGAATGGTGTTGCAAAGTCGTTCCTGTAGCATGATTTTGTCCTCCTGATCTATCATAGTTCTTGTCGGCCGGAAAGCTGACTTGTGTCTAACTATAGAGCTAGATTCAATTCCATATCTGATACGTAGTTCAAGATATCATGCTCTCTGCTGAAAAGGTAGGTAAATTCCTTGTAGAAACTATTTATTCGGCTACGTTGATGGAGACTAATCTGTTTTTTTAGATACAAATGGAATAATTTTCACCCTTTCTGACCAGACTGGAACACAGTACCTGTGATATGAAGGTTAATGTTCAGGAGGGGAACCACTGTGAGAAAAATGCGTTATGTACTGCTCGTGCTATGTGTTGCTGCTTCGGTTCTGGGATCAGCTTCAGGCGCGTATGCAGAGGAAAAAGCCAAAGCTAAAGACACCGGCAAGAATGCTGCTGCTGTGGATCTGGCACCCGGAGCGCGCTCTGCCATTCTGATGGACGCGAACACCGGCACTGTGATCTATGAAAAGAACAGTCATGACAAGCTTCCGCCGGCAAGCATTACCAAAATCATGACTATGCTGTTGACTGTCGAAGCCCTGGATGAAGGCAGAATGCAATTGACCGACAAGGTCCGGACTAGCGAATATGCCGCATCAATGGGCGGGTCGCAGATTTTTCTGGAGCCCGGCGAAGAAATGTCTGTAGATGAAATGCTTAAAGGCATAGCCATGGCCTCAGGCAATGACGCATCGGTGGCAATGGCCGAGAAATTGGCTGGTTCAGAGAGTGCTTTTGTTGATCAGATGAATCAAAAGGCCGAAGCGCTTGGCCTGAAGGACACGCATTTTGCCAACTGCAACGGTCTGCCGGCCGAGAACCACTATTCCTCTGCCCACGACATTGCCGTCATCAGTCAGGAACTTTTGAAGCACGACCGGATTATCAAATACACCGGCTCCTATCAGGATTATCTGCGCAAGGATTCGGCCAAGCCGTTCTGGCTGGTGAATACGAACAAGCTGGTACGCTTTTATACAGGGGCTGACGGTCTGAAAACAGGCTATACGTCTGAAGCTAAGTTCTGCCTCTCCGCGACAGCTGCCAGAGATGGACTGCGTGCTATCGCGGTGGTGATGGGTGAACCTAACACCAAAACGCGCAATAGCGAAGTATCGGGGATGTTCGATTACCTCTTTTCCCAGTATAAAATCCATACGATTCACAAAGATGGAGACGCCATCGGCACCGTGAAGATTGAGAAAGGCGTGAAGACTCAGCTTCCGCTGACTGCCAAAGAGACCTACAGTGTGCTTTTGAAGAAGGGAATCACCCAGGAGGGTATCCGTCATGAGCTGGTCGTGCCGGACAGTATTAAAGCCCCTGTCAAAGCAGGTCAAACGGTAGGCAAACTGGTTGTCTACCAAGGAACAACGATGATTAAGGAATATGAGCTGAAGGCGGACACGGATGTGCCGAAGGCAGGGTGGTGGAGGCTGTTCAAACGGACTACGGGCTCCCTGTTCAGAGCTGATTAATTTCTTGCTTTTTGTAGATTGATCTCAGGCTTTCTGTTGATTCGTAGGGGTTTTCTTCTAGTTTTGTCGTGAGGCAGGATTATAGATTTCCCGCGTAGAAAACCTTGTCCTTGTAGGGGAAAGAAATGATGTACAGGACGTTTTCTCAAAGCAACGAAGAGGAGAGTGGCAAGTATGAATTCTCATGTGGAGATGGAGCATCACCGGGGTGTGCTGATTGTCCGGCTATCAGGAGAGCTGGATCATCACGCAGCCGAGTATGTACGTATGGATATGGATGAAGCGATTATGCGGGGTCAGGTAGAGCATTTGATTCTCAGTCTGAAGGAACTGCAGTTCATGGACAGCTCGGGCTTGGGCGTCATTCTCGGGCGGTATAAGCTCATCCGCAGCAAAGGTGGGAAAATGGTCGTCTGTGACGCCACCGCCCCAGTAAAAAGGCTGCTGGAAATGTCGGGCTTGTTCAAAATTATGCCCTTATATGACGACGAGAGCGCTGCACTCTCGGATTTGGAGGTTGCGTTATGACAAAGAGTGAATCAGCTAACTTCATGAGCGTCCAGTTCGCCGCACTGTCGGAGAACGAATCGTTCGCTCGCGTGGTGGTAGCGGCTTTTGTCTCCAGGCTCGATCCTACGATGGAGGAGCTGAATGACCTGAAGACGGTAGTCTCAGAGGCTGTTACCAACTGCATTATCCACGGGTATGATAGTGATCCTGAAGGCATTGTCAGCATCTCCGCCTCCATTGAGCATGAAACCGTGCATCTCACCATTGAGGATAAAGGCCGGGGAATTGAAGATCTGGAGCTGGCCCAGCAGCCGCTTTATACTTCCAAGCCGGAGCTGGAACGCTCGGGTATGGGCTTTACGATTATGGAGAATTTCATGGATGAATTTGAAGTTGCAAGTGAACCGGGGCGCGGTACCTCCATTTCAATGAAGAAAACCATCGTCTCGAAAAAAGCTTTATACAATTAGGGGTTGGAGCCATGGATGCAGAGTCAAAAAAAGCTCCGCCGACCTATTTGGACGATGCGGAGGTCAAACGTCTGATCGCACTCAGTCAAGCCGGAGATAATCTGGCTCGCGATACGCTGGTCAACTGTAATATACGCCTCGTCTGGTCGGTGGTGCAGCGGTTTATGAACCGCGGATATGAGCCTGACGATTTGTTCCAGATCGGCTGTATCGGACTGCTGAAGTCCGTTGATAAATTCGACCTCAGCTATGAGGTCAAATTCTCCACCTATGCCGTGCCGATGATTATCGGTGAGATCCAGCGTTTCCTCCGGGATGATGGAACCCTCAAGGTCAGCCGTTCCCTCAAGGAAATGGCCAACAGGGTACGCAAAATGAAGGACGAAATGTCCAAAACGCTGGACCGTTTGCCGACCATAGGTGAAGTCGCAGAAGCACTGGGAGTAACGCCCGAAGAAATCGTGTTCGCCCAGGAGGCCAACAAGCCGCCGACTTCGATCCATGAGACCGTCTTCGAGAATGATGGCGATCCGATCACACTGATCGATCAGATCGCTGACGAGACGCAGGAACGCTGGTTCGACAAGCTTGCGCTGAACGAGGCCATCGGGGCCTTGACTGAGCGTGAGCGCCTGATCGTCTACCTGCGCTACTACCGCGACCAGACCCAATCTGAAGTCGCAAGCCGCCTCGGCATCTCGCAGGTCCAGGTGTCGAGGCTGGAGAAGAAGATTCTCGCGAATATCCGCGAGCAGATTGCACAGTAGGGTTGCGGTAAGATAGCAAGCAAGAGAATAGGCGGAAAATAAGTAAGTAGCAAGCGCCAGGGTTCGAGTGTGAGCAATGAATGTGACGGGTGAAATGAACGATTGGAAGCCGCCTCGGGAGGGGCGGTTTTTTGTGATGATATTAGGAGGTGTGCGGGCCTACAGACTGCAAGTAGTCTGTTAAAACCAATAATATGTGGCGACACCTGCGTGTATTCATTAAACTGAATATAAGGATATTTATGGATGTTCCTTCCCGGCAGGATGGCGTACGCGGTGTCTTACGACTTGCTGAAGGATGTCCATTTAGCGGAGGATGCGGTTCAGGAGGCGTTGCATAAGCTGAGCGAGCCGATCTGGCTTCCGTGTTCCATCATTTGTATGAAGGGGGCGCTAATATGCTGCATATTGTGAATGGAGATGCGGTGGGTAACATGCTGAAGCAAGGAATTGTACAAGGGGAAGTACTGGTATGGAGAGAGATTTACTCTTCTGGTCCAATATTTGAAGACCTTACCGGGACGGAGGAACGTGTTAAGCGCTCCCTGGTGCTGGAGTCGACACTTGGTATTCCGGCCAATACGTACATAGCAGCCTGTGAGGAACAGGAAAGCAAGCTGCGCGATTATACCCGGTATGACGAAGTTGTATTATGGTTTGAGCATGACCTGTTCGATCAGAGTATGCTTGCCTATCTGCTGCATGCGTTTAAGAGGAATATGCCAGGCCGAACCAAGCTCAGTCTGCTCTGTATCGGGGAGTATCCGGGAATTGAACCGTTCCATGGTCTTGGACAGCTTACTCCGGCGCAGCTTGGAACGCTATCCGGGACCTGGCGGACGATCGGAAAGCGGGAAATTGAGCTTGGCAGTGAGCTTTGGCAGGCCTATGCTTCCTCTGATCCTACCCATTTAGCTGATCTGCTTGAACTGAAAAAGTCAGAGCTGACGGCGTCCGGCCTGCCTTTTGCCTATGAAGCGTTTATGGCCCATCAATCACGGCTGCCTTCCGTGGAGAATGGTCTGGGGATTGTGGAACAGACCACACTGGAAGCCATTGAAGCCGGGGCACATACGCCGCTGGAGTTATTCCGTCAGGTTACAGATATCCTGCATGTCCTTGGTATGGGGGATCTCGAATACTTCAAATATCTGAGTACGATGACCGCGGGCGATCATCCTCTTTTGCACATCGACGGGGCTCAGGGTTTTGTAGAGTTCCGGCAGATTCCTGAGTTTCTGAGCCGGCACGTTACATTGACCTGGGATGGTAAGCAGATACGGAACGGAGCGGCGGATCGCGTCCTGGTGCAAGGAATCGATGAATGGTATGGTGGCCTGCATATGCGGGGGCATGAGGTATCTTGGCGCTGGGACCGCTCTACCGGAAGGCCGGTGCGGAACAAAACTGGATTATAGAAGTATAATTAATGTTTGGTCTATAGATATCTATAGGCGGGTGTATATGACGCATAAGCCCCTAGTGGGTCTTTTTTACTTATTTATTAGATGGGCTGGATAAGGAAAATTATGGATGATATGATGGGGATACGCGATTCCAGTCTGCCAATGAAAAACGGCCTAGACCACCAAGTATATAAAAGGGTGCCTCTGTGTCTTTAGCATCAATGTAGGCAATATGATTATTTTTCGCCTATATTCAGCCGATGTAATAAGTAACAGCCTATACCTAGACGAAACAGAGAAACCCTTTGGAGGAGAGAGCACCATGGCTAAGAAACAATTTATTTGCAATAAATGCGGATGTAAAGAATATGCCGTGGACCAGTTCCAGGCAACCGGCGGCAACTTTGCGAAGCTGTTTGATGTACAGAACAAAAAGTTCATCACCATCAGCTGCCGGGAATGCGGATATACGGAGCTGTATAAGGCTAATACGGGCAGCGGAATGAATATTTTAGATTTCTTAATGAACTAGTAGACTCCATTAAACCTCGGGCAATTCCGTAGAAGACAAAGGAGATGACGGACAAACGTTACAGGTTTGCCCGTCATTGTTGTGCTTTTATTCACAGCTTACCATCCCAGCTCCAGATCCCGGATTTCCTGTTCCCACAACGCCTGAAGTCTCTTCACATGTTCCTGTGGCATGGCCGCATCACTGGCTGCAATATTCCCAATCAGTTGGGCACTGCTGCGTACCCCCGGAATCACGGTCGTTACGGCCGGGTAGGCGAGGATGAAGCGCAGCGCGGCCATGGTCATTGTGGTGTCCACATCTGTAATGAATCGGATCTGCTCCAGAAGTGCAGCGCGCTTGCGGATGATCTCCGGGGACCAGCGGTTTCTTACCCCTTCGAAGGTACTCTGGCTGTTATATTTGCCAGAGAGCCAGCCCGAGTCTAGCGGCACTTTGACGATGATGGCAATGTCTTTGTCCTGAGCAAGCTGGAAGGCTTCTGCTGTCTCCTGATAGAAGATATTGAACATCACCTCCATCACGCCAATATTCGAATGCTTTGCCGCCTCCTGCATATCCTTGGAGGAATCAACGGAGACACCGTAGGTGAGAATTTTGCCTTCTATCTTCAGTTTCTCCAATTCCTCATAATGCCCGTATTTCCCGTCAAGAACGTCGAACGGAGGATTGTGGATCAGTACTGAATCGACGTAGTCGGTCTGCAGCTGCTTCAGACTGCCCTCCACGGATGCTCTGATATTCCCGGCGCCAAAGTCTGTACTTCCATCTGCCTGATGCCCGAACTTGGTGTTGATGACCGCTTCACTGCGTCTGCCGGACAAGGCAGCCCCTAACAGCTTTTCACTGGCACCCCGTCCATAATTGGGAGCGGTGTCAAAAAAGTTCATTCCCCTCTCCAGCGCCTCATGCACCAGCCGGATGGCGGCCGCATCCTCCATGGCTTCCCAATCCTGCGTATTTCCCAGCTGCCAAGCGCCAAAGCCGATTTCGGATACCCTTTTCCCCGTGCTGCCGTAACTTCTTGTATGCAATCGAATCCGCTCCTTGTCTATTATTATGAAATCCCCTGTAAAGCGAGTTCTAATTCTTGTTTATGACTCGTATTGTAGACCTGCAAGCCGCAAGTTGCAATCCGGGAAGCCTAGCATTCCGGTTAAGACGATATACCTCTTGCATACAGAATGGAAGGAAGAGTAATATTTTACATAGTATGATAATCTTATGGTCCATCAATGATCCGGGGGGCAGAAGGAAGCTATGTCCTATTCACAAGTCACGAAAAATGCACTGGCCCGCTCACTCAAAAAACTGATGCTCACGAAGCCGCTCCACAAAATCACCATTCAGCAGCTTACCGCCGATTGTGGGGTGACCCGGCATACGTTCTACAATCATTTTCAGGATATTTATGAGCTGCTCGGTTGGGTCTACCAGACCGAAATTATCGAAGATCTTGAGCCGTACCGCAATTGCTCCGGTTGGAAGCAGGGATTCCTGAGCGTCTTGTATTATACACAGAGCAATAAAACCATTTGCCTGAACACCTTCCATTCCCTCGGGCGCGAACATTTGGAGGTTTTTTTGTACGGGGTGATCTATGGGGTGATGATCCAGGTGGTGGAGGAGCTGGACATGCAGGAGCCGGAACAGGTGTCTATGCAGGCTAAGAAAGAGATCTCTGATTTCTATTCCCTGGCGGTTCTGGAGCAGGTAATCCATTGGCTCAAAGCAGGAGCGAACACCGACCCGGCGCAGATCGTGGACAAAGTTGCCCGGATTATGGACGGCAGCATCTCACGGGGGCTGGCTAACTATCAAACCCGGCCTGTTCAATGACACAATCTCCCGCAAATGTGTAAACCCTGTACAGATAAGGCGAGCTGTCCATAGAATTCTTAGATTCGGCTGGGTATAGTGAAGGCAGTTCTAGAGCCACTTATCCAATTCGATGAAAGGAAGAGGACCAATGGGAACCTATCAACGAATTAACCCGCTAGTACAGGAAGGAATTGCTTCGAAAAAAGCTTATCTCGTAGGAGGGGGGATCGGTTCGCTGTCAGCGGCTGCTTTCCTGATCCGTGACGGGCATATGCCCGGACGGAATATTCATATTCTGGAGCAGTCTGCAGTCTATGGCGGCTCGATGGACGGGGCAGGGAATGCCAAGGACGGCTACAGTGCCCGGGGCGGACGCGAGATTGAGGAGCATTTTGAATGCTTTATGGAGCTGTTCGGCTTCATTCCATCGCTATCCAACCCTGACCGGACGGTGCTGGATGAGTTCCGCGAGCTGAATCTGGCTGAACCGATCGAATCTCATTGCCGGCTGGTAGAGCATGCAGGGCAGAAGGCGGATTTTTCCACACTGGGATTATCTACGGCCCATGCGCTTCAGCTCGGTAAGCTGGCGATGGTGACGGAAGAGAGGCTGGGCGCGGTGACGATTGAGCAGTTTTTTGACCCGAGCTTCCTGGACACGAACTTCTGGTATTTCTGGCGTTCGATGTTCGCGTTCGAGAATTGGCACAGTGTGGTGGAGGTCAAGCGTTATATGGAGCGCTTCATGCATCTGATCTCCGGGATGAATCAATTGAAAGGAATTCTGCATACGGAGTACAATCAATTCGATTCGCTGATTCTGCCGCTAATGAAGTGGCTGGAGGGCGAAGGTGTTCATTTTGACAAGGGGCATCAGGTTACTGATCTGGATGTGGATTTCTCTGGCGGGGAAAAGACGGTTACCGGGATTCATGTCTTGGTGAACGGAACGCCAAAGACTATTTCTACTTCGCGCAGCGATCTGGTAATGGTTACAAACGGCTCAATGACGGAGAATTCGACCCTTGGCGACATGGACCATCCTGCAGTGCTCAACCGTTCGGTTACGGAGCGCGGATGCTGGAGCTTATGGGAAAAGCTTGCCGCCAAATCCCCCGATTTCGGCCATCCGGAAGTCTTCTGCGGAGACATCGACAAGACGAAATGGCTCTCTTTTACGATGACGTTTACGGGTGATGAGATTGTCTTCCCTTATCTGCTGGAGCTGACCGGCGACCTGCCGGGAATGGGCGGTGTTGTGACGATCAAGGATTCCAACTGGATGATGTCCTGGACCGCACCGAAGCAGCCGCATTTCATGAATCAACCGGAGAATGTGAAGGTACTCTGGGCGTATGGCCTGTTCCCGGATGCTGAAGGCAACTATATTAAGAAGAAGATGAGCGATTGTACCGGACGCGAGCTGCTGGAGGAGCTGTGCTACCATATCGGCCTGAAGGAACGGATTCCGGAAATTCTGGAGCATACGACCAACGTCATTCCCTGTATGATGCCGTATATCACTTCCCAGTTTATGCCGCGTGTGGCGGGCGACCGTCCGCAGGTTGTTCCGCAGGGCAGTACGAATCTGGCCTTCCTTGGCCAATTTGCCGAAGTGCCTGACGATTGTGTCTTTACCGTGGAGTATTCCGTGAGATCGGCGATGATGGCCGTATACAGCCTGCTGGCACTGGAAAAAGAAGTGATTCCTGTGCATCCGAGCAAATATGACGTACGTGTTCTGCTGACCGCTGTGCGGACCTGTCTTGGCAATAAGCCGCTGCCGCTCGATCAGACGCTGGGCCAGCTTTTGTCGGGAACGGTGATTTCGAAGCTGCTGTAGGAGCGGTATAGGTATATTGCAGGGACGTGGATCGAATAAGGTGATGCAAATGTGAAGGTTTTCGTCAAAACCCCCGTCAAATTATCGCTTCTAAAGGATGATTTCCGGGGGCTTTAACTTTTCATAAGGCTGCAATTCATATTTGTCCATTGCCAAAATACGGCCCCTTCCTATACAATGTTATAGTGATAATGATTATCAATTTCACAATAAATAGATGTCAGTGATAAAGAGATACGAATACACCTTCGGAGGGAATTAGATGAGCCAAGAGCTGGAATTATTCGATGTGACGATTATTGGCGGGGGTCCTGCCGGTATGTATACAGCATTCTATAGCGGAATGCGCGACCTCAAGACGAAGCTGATTGAAGCCAAGGAAGAGCTGGGCGGAAGAATGCTCATTTACCCGGAGAAAATGATCTGGGATGTGGGCGGCGTGACGCCAATACTTTGCCGCAAATTGATAGATCAGCTGGCCGAACAGGCCCGGACCTTTGACCCAACCATCGTACTCGGCCAGCAGATTATTGCTCAGGAGCGGCAGGAGGACGGTACATATATTTTGACATCAGCAACTGGCGAACGGCACTGGACGCGGACTATCATTCTGACCATAGGCTACGGTATCCTGCAGATGGCGAAGCTGGAGATTGAGGGGGCCGACCGCTACGAAGTGACGAATCTTCATTATACGGTACAGGAGCTGGAACCCTTCCGCGGCAAGCGGGTGCTGATCTCGGGCGGTGGCGATTCGGCGGTAGACTGGGCCAATGAGCTGGAGTCTGTTGCCGGCAGTGTGACCATTGTTCACCGGCGTGAGCAGTTCGGCGGCCATGAGAAGAATGTTGCCCGTATGAAAGCATCATCGGTTCGAGTACTCGTTCCCCATGCAGTCAGCCAACTGCACAGCAGTAATGGGGAGGAGATAGACCAGGTAACGATCAGCCATATCGAGTCCGGCGAATGCGAGCAGCTTGAAGTGGATGCAGTGATTGTTAATCATGGTCTGAAAAGCGACTTTGGCCCGCTGAAGGATTGGGGTATTGATATGGGTGATTGGTGTGCCAATGTCAGTGGACGGCTGGAAACGAACCTGCCTGGCGTATTTGCCGCCGGAGATTTCGTGGATTACAGCAGTAAGGTCCGGCTGATTGCCGGAACATTCACCGATGCGGTTCTAGCGCTGAACAGCGCGAAGCTGTATATGGACCCTGAAGCCCCCAAGGCGGCTTTCGTCTCCTCTCATAACGAACGCTTCAAGGAGAAGAACAAGGCGCTTGGCATAGTAGATGAACACTAGCAAATCAGGGAATCACTGAAGGAATATAAATAAAGGCTTCCGGTACGCATGAATGATCGTGCCGGGAGCCTTTTTGTGTGCGCGGATTCTTGCATTTTGTCCACCTGTACATGCGGGCGGCTATTCCAGATGCTGCATAAAAAAAGGGTAGCGGGCGAATAGTATGGGCAGGAGGTGCTGATGATGGCTACTCAAGCAACCGAACAGAAACAACCGCAAACGGCGGATGGGAGCAGTCAAAGCTCCCCGCTTACAGAGAATCTTGACGACAATGTGAAGCTGATCCGAGATAGCTTGGGGAACAGCCTGGATCTGATTATACGATATTTCCAGACGGTTAATGCCGGTCCCCGGGTTGCTGCCGTTTATATAGATGGCCTTACAGATAAAGAAATTGTGAATCAGTTCCTCTCCCACGCCATGTCCTTCCAGACTGTACACGAGGAAGACCAGAAGTTGTCAACGGGCCAGGACGTTTATAAATATATGAAAGAAAATGCGCTGAATCCCGGTAAAGGAGAGTCAGTCACCACGATGAGCGGCCTTTTCGAGGCCCTTTTGTCGGGAAATACGATTGTATTGATTGAAGACATGGCAGAAGCAATAAGCGGTAATACCAGCGGAGGCGAGGTTCGGCCTGTTTCTGAAGCGGGTACGCAGGTATCGATCCGGGGGTCCAAGGAGAGCTTCACGGAAACGATAGGGGTTAACATTTCTCTGGTCCGGCGTAAAATAAAAAATCCCAATCTGTGGGTGGAGCCGATGACACTGGGTGCTGTAACACAGACTAGTGTGGCCCTCATGTATATCCATGGAATAGTGAACGAAGATAATTTGCAGAAACTAAGAGAAAAACTGCAAGAGATTCGGGTGGATTCTGTATTGGAGTCGGGATATATTGAGCAGCTAATTGAGGAGAAAGGGTACTCCCCATTTCCAACACTATTCAATACTGAACGGCCTGACAGTGTGGCCGGAAATATACTGGATGGAAGAATTGCTGTTTTTGTAGACGGAACTCCTTTTGTGCTGGTTGCACCTACAACGTTTTTTATGTTTTTTCATACTGTAGAGGATTACTATCAGCGTTTTGATATATCTACAATGATTCGTCTGCTGCGTTTCATGTGCCTGTTGATATCGATGTTCGGCCCCGCGATCTTTGTTGCTGCACTCAACTTTCATCAGGAGATGATCCCGACCCCGCTGCTCATTAATCTGGCCTCACAGCGGGAAGGCGTACCTTTTCCGGCCTTTGTGGAGGCGTTGATGATGGAGGTTACCTTTGAAATTATCCGTGAAGCAGGAATTCGGTTGCCATCCCAGATCGGGCAGACCGTATCTATTATTGGAGGTTTGGTTCTCGGGCAGGCGGCCGTCCAAGCGGGAATTGTGTCGCCGGCCATGGTTATCGTCGTTTCATTAACAGGGATCTGCAGTTTCACCACACCAGCCTTTAACATGGCGCTCTCTGTAAGACTGCTGCGCTTTGCCATTGTATTTGTTGCGGCCTTTATGGGCCTTTATGGAATAGCTATTCTGGCTCTGATCCTGATTGCACATTTATGTAGCCTGCGTTCGCTGGGAGTGCCATACATGTCTCCTATGGCTCCTTTTTCCTCTAGTGATCAGAAGGATACCTTCATTCGTTCACCGATCCATTTTATGAAGATCCGGCCTCGACTGGAGAAAAGTATTAGCACTGTGCGCAAAAAAACAGATAAGGGCAAAAGGGCGAACTCCAATGAAAGTTAAGCTGAAAGTCTGCCTGATTGCATATATTGGGCTGGCTCTGAGTCTGACAGGCTGCTGGAACAGCAGGGAGTTGAACGAACTGGCCATAGTCAGCGGCATCGGAATAGACCAGGGAACGAAGCCGGGTGAATACAGCGTTACATTCCAGGTTATCAACCCATCGGCTACAGCTACAAGCCAGGGAGCTAACAGCGGGGCGTCTGCAATAACCATTTATACGTCAACCGACCACACTGTGTTCGGTGCACTGCGCAGAACCTCGAAGCGGGCGAGCCGCCAGCTGTTTTTTGCCCACACCCAATTGTTAGTCCTGGGGGAGTCCATCGCAAAAAGTGGGATCGACGGTGTATTGGACATCTTTGAAAGATCTCATGAGCTTAGGCTCAACACGGCAGTTATGATCTCTAGGGATACAGACGCTGCTTCCATTCTTAAGGTATTCACACCGCAGGAAAGCATTCCCTCCATCGGTCTCGTTAAAAAGATTCAGAATACTTCCAGTGTATGGGGGGAGAACCCGAAAATTAATGTTTTTGAGTTGATTAACAAAATGACAGGCGTGGGAGGCTTCACAATCAGCGGGCTTCGCATGATTGGTAATGTAGAAGCCGGCAAGAAGAAATCAAACCTGGACCAATCGGAAGCAGAGACCATTCTCACAATGGGAGGCCAGGCTGTGTTCAACAAAGGAAAATTGGTGAAATGGATCGACGGTCCTGAAGCCAGAGGAACAGACTGGATTCTGGATAAAATCCTCGAGACGAATGTGGACATCGATTCAGGAGAACAACAAAAGGCAGTTGCTGTCAATGTGCTCTTATCCAAAACCAAGGTCACAGTAGAATTACGGGAAGGAATTCCTATTTTCCATGTGAATGTCAGTGAGGAAGGGAATATTAATGAAACAAAAGTCAGTGTAGATCTGGGTAACCCTAAGGAGATCATCAAGCTGGAAGAGGCTATGGAGAAGCAGACGAAGAAAGAGATCGAGCAGGCATTCCATGGCGCGCAGCAAGCAGGTGTTGATTATTTGAATTTTGGGAATGAATTAAAACGCACTAACCCCGCCGCCTGGAAATCTGTGGAGAACGAATGGAACCAGGTCTTTACCAAAGGGACACTTGATCTCAAGATTGAAGCGTATATTCGTGGTACCGGAATGCGGCTCGCTCCATTCATGTCTTCTGAAGAGAAATGATGACCTAATGAAAAGATAGGTGATGCTGCCATATGAGAAAAGAAGTCATCGGACCCAGTCAATTATTTGCCATGATTGTGCTGTTTGAGCTGGGGACTGCCCTGGTTGTTCCGATAGGTCTGGAAAGCGGCCATGCGGTATGGTTGTCCATATTGATGGCCTTGCCTGGAGGAGTGCTGCTGTATCTAGTCTACAACGATCTGTATCGTCAATTTCCGGGACTGATCATCAGCGGCTATACACAGAAAATATTGGGTAAGTACATTGGTTGGCCGCTGAGTCTGTTGTTCATTCCAGTGCTGATGTTCAACGGCTCCCGGAATTTGCGTGAAGCAGGGGATATCTTAATCTCGTCAACCTATGATCGGACTCCGATCCTTGTTCTCAATGCAATTATGGTGATTGCAGTAATGTATATCCTGACGAAGGGGATTGAGGTATTCGCCAGGACTGCGGAAATTTATTTCTGGATCATCATGATCATGGGAGTTATCTGTAATTTCGTGGTCATCGCTGCCGGGCTGGTGGACTTTAAGCATCTGTTTCCGCTTCATGCCAAAGATTGGTGGGACGCCCTGAGTTCCGCCTATCCCAGTATCTGGATTTTCCCGTTTGGTGAACTGGTATGCATTACAACGATACTGCCCCATTTCAACAAACCCCGGAAGGCCAAAAAAGCAGGCGTCATGGCAGTAATCCTAAGCGGACTGCTGCTCTGCTTCACCCATGCCATTGAAATTGCTGTGCTTGGAGAAAATATATACCGCAGAGCGGCATTCCCCATCTTTACAACGATCACGCTGGTGAACGTGGCGAATTTTATCCAGCGTCTGGATGCGTTAGTTATTTTGACTCTAATCATTGGTGTTTTCTTCAAAATGTCGATCTATTGTTACGCGGCGACAGTCATCACTGCGGATCTGTTCAAGGTTCAAGATTACCGGAAACTGGTAGTGCCTGTTGGTGTCATTGTGTTGTTCAGCTCATTTATGAGTGCTGAGAACTACTCCAGTCATTTGAATGAAGGGAGAGTGTTTCTGAAATATATTCTGCCGGTCCTCTGTGCGGTTATTCCTATTCTGCTGTTCCTTGTCCACCATGTGCGCAAACGGTTCGGCTGGTACCGGTAGCCTTATTGACCGGTTTTCTTTTTCCTTTTGTAGGCATCCATGCCTTGCTGAATAAACGGGAGGAAAAAGAATAAAATGATGACGACTAATTCCTCGAAGGTAGTAGTGATGAAGATGGAGTTAAGGAAGTTGAACGACATGGATAATGGGGTTCCGGTTAACCAATCCACGGATATGGCAATACTCAACCCCAGTAAGGCAAGAACGGCGTAAATAAACAGAATTTTCATCAAAATTGTCCCCTTCATTCTTCATTGTCAGGGTCTTGCAGACCCGTCAAGCTAAAGGTATTATCCCCCTCTGATGAGGCTGGTAACCAAGATTTTACCCCAACTCTCCGAGAGATCCGGATGGTACACTATTGACGGGCATCCGGGGAATGGCTAGAGTTTAGAATGATCCTAAAGCGGGGTATTAGTGTTTAGAAGGGGGCGTGGCATTCATGACGACCTGGAATCTGCAGGGCACGGTCAACCATCTGCTGATCTGCGGGGGCAGCAGCTGCCGGAAGAATAAAGGCGAAGAAGTGTTTGAAGCGATTGAGGACGAGATTGACAAGCAGGGAGCGGCAAGCCAAATACATACCACTGTGACCGAGTGCAACGGAAGATGCTCGGATGCCTGTATTGTGATCTCATATCCAGAGGGAGTCTGGTACAGGGAGATGACGCCTAAGGCAGGCAAAAAACTGGTGCGTAAGCTGCTCCAAGGGGAACAGCTGGAGGACCATATCCTCTATACCTACGATGGCGGACTGCAAGCACATACAGAGAAAGGTACCAAAGGTAAGAAGAAAAAGTAAAAATCACACTGAATAAGATCAAAATACCGTCAAATCGCTGACGGTATTTTTTTTATAATGAGAACAGAGACAAGGGAGTGACCTATAACAAACCATTGAGGTGTGATGACATGGGGCAAAATATTGAGACTTTAACACAAAAGCCGCCGGCCGTGAAGAAGCATAAGGGCTGGTCGCTGCAAAAAGGGGAGACGTTATCCGGTCTGCTCTTTGTAAGCCCGATGCTGATCGGGGTAACGGTTCTGGTGCTGATACCGATCATTGCTACGCTGGTGCTCGGCTTTGCCGACTGGAATTTTGTACAGGGTTTTGACGGCATCCGCTGGGTGGGGCTGCGGAACTTCAGCAATTTGCTGCAGGATGACATGTTCATCCGCTCAGTGCGCAATAACTTTATCTTTCTGCTGACAGTGCCTATATATTTGCTGGTATCTATGGTGCTGGCGATATTGATTGACCGCTATGTATATATGAAGGGTTATTTTAAAATCGCCTATTTCGTACCTTATGTGTCCATGACCGTTGCGGTAGCGATTGTATGGCAGGTGCTGTTCCAGCCTTCATATGGACCGATTAATGAAATGCTGAAGGCTATCGGGATAGCCGATCCGCCAAAGTGGATTGCTGATCCGCATTTTGCCCTGATCTCTATCATGATGATCTCGGTCTGGATCTCCATCGGCTTCAACATGATTATCTACATCGCCGGGCTGCAGTCCATTCCGAAGGATCTCTATGAGGCGGCTGATATTGACGGGGCCAACACCTGGACCAAATTCAGACGGATTACCTTTCCACTGTTGTCACCGACTACTTTCTTCCTGCTTGTAACCGGCATTATTGCTACGTTTAAGGTGTTTGATGTAATCGCAGTGCTGACCCAGGGCGGTCCGATTGGCTCCACAACAATGATGGTCTGGTACTTATATGATACGGCCTTTGTCAATCTTAAGGTTGGCTACGCCTCGGCGATTGCTGTTGTGCTGTTCCTGTTCGTCATGCTGATTACATTCGGGCAGTGGCTGGCGGAGAAGAAATGGGTCAATTACTAGACAGAGAAGTGAGGGAAAAGCATATGGATAAACGTCCAGGTGTCGATTGGCTGAAAATCATAGTTACGGTGGTTATGTTTGCCGGAAGTGTGTTGTTCCTGTTACCTTTTGTATGGATGCTGGTAACCTCTTTCAAGGTAGAGTCGGAAGTATTCGCCTACCCCATCCAGTGGCTTCCGAAGGAATGGAATGCGATTGAAAATTACAAAGCGGTCTGGTTTGGCGACTACCCGTTCACCTTATACTATTGGAATTCGATCAAGGTTGCGGTGATCACTACAGCAGCATCCTGTCTAATCTCGGCCATGGCAGCCTACGGGTTCTCCAAAATTAAATTCCGGGCCAGCAATTTCCTGTTTATGATTGTACTGGTTACGTATATGATTCCAGGGCAGGCGATTCTGATTCCACAGTTTATTATTTACCGCAACATCGGACTGTTCGATAGCCATCTGGGTCTGGTGCTGCTCGGGACCTTCAGTGTGCTGGGTACATTTATGCTACGGCAGTTTTTCATGGGTTTGCACCAGGAGTTCATTGAATCGGCCAAAATCGACGGTGCCGGGCATCCGCGTATTTTCTGGTCGATCGCTATGCCGCTGGTGAAGCCTGCGGTAGCCACCTATGCGATTCTCCGGTTCATCTGGACCTGGAACGATTATCAGAATCCGCTGATCTTCATCCGGAGCGATAAATGGCTGACCCTGCCGATTGCGATCCAGAAGTTCACTTCCATGAGCGGTGAGTTCTACTCCCTAATTATGGCGGCGGCCGTATCGGCTATCCTGCCACTGATTATCATCTTTATTCTGGGTCAAAAGAATGTGATCGAGGGCATCGCTCTTGGCGGAGTGAAAGGTTAAAGATTCAATATAAATAGAAGTAAAAATAATTCAATAAAAGTAAATATTGTTTCATGTGCCAAATGTAAGCGTATTCTATAATTCATTTGTGAGTCACTGATTTATTCAAGGGAGGGTTCAATAATGGGTAAAAGAAAAGGTTGGTCCGCGGCTGTTGCAGGAGTTCTGATGTTAAGCCTGCTGGCAGGCTGCGGCGGCAATACCGGCAATAATAGTGCGAATGGCGGGGCGAACGGGGAAGCGGGTAAGGCAACAAATGGGGCAGCTTCTGGAAGTGCGGAGAAGACCAACCTGCGGCTCTACACGTATGGGACAGAGGAAGCGTACAACTGGAAGCATACTCTGGAAGCCTATGAAGCGGCAAATCCGGGTGTAACCATTGAACTGGTGCAGTTGAGTGAAAAGGGGGACACACAGGAAGCCTTCAAAAAGCTGGATCTGGAGGCAGCCTCCTCCGCGCAGATGGATATCCTGATGTTCAGTGATGCAGCCGGGTATGCCCAGCGCATCGCGCTGGGTATGGCTGAACCGCTGGATGATTATATCGCCAAGGACGGTTTCAAGGTGGAAGAGGATTACAAAGTCGATACCCATCTGGATGGCAAGGTCTATGCCCTGCCTGGCAAATTCAATCCATGGTATGTGCTGTTGAACAAGGATAATCTGGATGAAGCGGGGCTTACTGTTCCGACCGACTGGACCTGGGATGATTTTGCCGACTATGCCCAGAAGTTGACGAAAGGCGAAGGGGCCCAGAAGCGCTACGGTGCGTACTTCCACGGTCCGCAGGCAGGCGGCTGGATGGAATTCCTGAAGCTGAAGATGGAGAACCAGCCGCAGAACTCCGAGTTCCTGAAGGCAGACGGAACCTCCAATCTGGATGATCCGAACTTCAAGGCAACGCTTGCGCTGAGACTGCGAATGGAAAAAGAAGACAAGTCTGCTGTCCCTTATTCGGACATGATCTCCCAGAAGCTGGCTTACCGCACCCAGTTCTTCAACCAGTCAGCCAGTATGATTCTGATTGGAAGCTGGATGAACACAGAAATCGGCGGTACTGAGAAGGTGCCTTTGAACTTTAATGTAGCCGTAGCCCCATTCCCTAAGAATAATGCTGGTGATGAAAATGGCCTGACACCGGTAACTACGGACTATGTGTCTGTTGCCGCCAAATCCAAAAATAAGGAAGCTGCCTATAAATTTGTCCGCTGGTATACAACAGAAGGCCAGCTTGTCCAAGGCAAGAACATTCCAGCTTGGAGCAAAGTAACGAGTGATCAGGTGGAGGGGATTATCGATACCATCCTGGCCGGCACCAAGAACCCGGAGAAGGTCGACAAGAAGTCTCTGGTGGACACGCTTGTGGCTTCCAAAGCATCCGCTATCATTCCACCGGCTACCTACCAGGCTGAGGTCTACAAAGCTATCAATGAGGAGTATGAGAAGATGATCCTTGGTGAACAGGATGTGGACACCACCATCAAGAATTCCCAGGATCGGGTGAATAAAATAATTGCGGCCAATAAAAAATAATTTGCTATAATCATTTCATAGAATGTATACAAGCAAGATAAGTAGATATCTCCTGCAGAAACGGAAGTCCTTTCTTACCAAAGGGCCAAGCCGTTTCTGCTTGTTTCAGGGCAACTAATTCAAGGGGGACACAGCTATGTTCAGCAGACTCAGGGAGCTCGCCCCCACTTCGATCCGGCACAAGCTGATGATCGCTTCCATTGCCTGCATTCTGGTTCCGGCCGCGCTCACGCTGCTTATCTACAATTCATTAACCCAGGAGGCGGTCAAGCGTCAGGCTATTGCCAATGCGGAGGATTCCTTACAGCTGGTGAACGGCTCGGTGACGAACAGCCTGAAGGGGATGCTGACCATCGCTAATTATGTCCAGACCAATCCCGGATTGAAAGCGTATTTCAAGCTTGCAGCCGCCAATAATGTAAGCGGTAACGAATATCAGCGGTTTATGGACCAGAACCGGGTGCTCGAGCAGCTTGATACCCTTACTGTGGTTGGGCAGAACAGTTATGTAACGATTCTGTTGACTAACGATAAATATTATATGAATTATTCTGTTAGCGATTACAATCCGCTGGAGCTGAAGAAGAAGCCCTGGTTCCGCAAGATGACAGAGCTGAAGGGGCTCGAGTCCTACTGGGCTGGTGTAGAGCCAACGGAATTAGCCTATGACAAGTTTGATCATCCGTATCAGGTGACAGTGGCCCGTACTCTACGCCTGGACAGCACCGAAATCTATGGTTATGCGGTTGTGACCATTATGGAGGATCAGCTTCATGATATATTTGGGAATTTGTCGGCTGGACAGAAGGTGGTCTTGCTTGATGGAGAGGACCATATTGTCTCCGGGGGAGACCCGGAGGGCATCGGTAAACTGTTTCCGTACGCGGATGCCGTGAATTCTTTGCAGGCTTCTGAAGTTGCTGACATTGCCGGGGAGCGTTATCTTGTCGTTCAGCAGGAGCTGTCCTTCAACGGTTGGAGGCTGGTACTGATGCAGCCTTACAAGGAGAGCATCGTGGATATCAGTTCTATTTTCAATCGCGTATTTGTAATCCAGCTTATCTCCTTCTTCGTCTTCCTGCTACTGCTGATAACACTTGTCCGCGCCTTTACGAAACCGCTGGTACGGCTCGGCAAAGTAACCACTGCAGTGCAGCGCGGCAATCTGCTGGTGCGCTCCGGAGTCAGGGGCAATGATGAAATCGGACGGCTTGGGCTGATGTTCGACCAAATGCTGGACCGGGTTCAAGAAATGATCGCAGAGGTGTCGGATACCCAGGCGCGCAAACGAAAAGCGGAACTGAAGATGCTCCAGGCCCAGATTAACCCTCATTTTCTGTTCAATGTGCTGAACTCAATCCGCATGAAAGTCATGAAGCGCGGTGATCCGGACAGCGCCAAAATGATCGGCTCCCTGTCGATGCTGTTGCGGATGACAATTAGCCGTGAGGAGGACGAGATTTTTCTGCATGAGGAAATAGATCTCGTCTCGCATTATGTCAGCCTGATGAATCTGCGCCAAAAGGAAGAAGCCAAGGTGCAGTTGGATATTGACCCCAGGGTGTTTCTGATTAAGGTGCCGCGCTTTTTCCTTCAGCCGCTGGTTGAGAACGCCCTCATTCATGGACTCAGCCAGCAGCCAGGGGTGATCAGCATCCGTGCGGCTGTGGAAGAGCGCTATGTGGTTCTGTTAGTCAGTGATAACGGCCGCGGGATGAATGAAGCCCGTCTAGAGAGTATAAGAGGACAGATGCAGTCTGAAACGGCGAAGAACGCTGGCGAAGAAGAGTCCAAAGGCTCTTTCTCCGGGATGGGTATGCATAATGTGGTGGAACGGATGCGGATGCTGTTCGGTGAGGATTTTGTCATCAATGTCCATAGTGAAGTCGGCTGCGGTACCACGATAGACATGCATATTCCGCACAGGGAGGAGATACGGGATGTATAAAGTGATGCTCGTGGATGATGATTATCCGGTGATTGAACTGTTGTCCGAAAGTATCTGCTGGGGGGAGCTTGGCTTCCACCTGATGGGTACGCATGAGAATGGAGAGAGCGCATGGGAGCATGCACAGCAGGAGATGCCGGATATTCTGATTACGGATATCGGCATGCCGCGGATGAATGGACTGGAATTGTCCGCACGTATCAAGGAGCTGAGGCCGGGAGTGCGGATCGCTATTTTATCCTGCCATAATGAATTTCAATATGCTCAGCAGGCGATGCGCCTCAATGTGCAGGACTATTTGCTGAAGGATGCACTGGACCCGGAGGATCTGGTACAGCTGTTGTGCAGGTTCAAGGAATCTATGGATGAAGAGAACCGTGCCGGCTGGGAGGCTTCCCGCATCCGGCAGCTGTTCGGCGAAACAAGGGAGCTGCGCAAGGAACGGAGCATCAAGAACTTCATCCATCAGCCGTTGCTGTCGCCGGAGAAATGGCTGGATGAGGCTGCCGAATACGGACTGTTCCGGCAGGGGGAGTTCTGCCTGCCTGTCATTGCCTACCTGGAAGATTACCGGCATGTGAAATACCGCTTCTCCTCGGATCAGACGCTGCACTTTGCTGTGAGCAATGTGATGAATGAAGTGCTGGACGATATGAAGCCGCGCGGACTATATATTGGCTACAATGTGAAGTCATCGTTCCTGTTATTCTCCTACAGGCCTGGTCTGCAGAGTAATATTTATGCGGATGCCGCCGCCGGGCTTAAGGTAGTCCAATCCACCCTGGCGAAGGTGCTGAAGGTCCGCATGTCCTTCATTATCGGTGCAGGCACCGGAACACCGGAAGGTCTTAAGCAGCAGCTGAATGAGCTGCTGAATGGCGAAGAGCAGCGCTTCTATCTGATGCCGGGAGATATCGTCAAGCGTAAGACAGCACACAGTTCCGCTGCTGTAAGCAATCTGTTTGCACATTATGATCTGGCTGCTGCTGAGCTGCGGGAGGTGCTGCTTGGCCGAAATGTTGGGCAGGCGCGTACCGTGTCCGGGAAGTGGATCTCACTGATTCGTGAGGAACAGTACCCGCCGGAGACGGTCAAGGACTGGACGCTGAAGCTGCTGCTTGACCTGAAGCTGAAGCTGCATTCCCTCCAGTTCATCCGTCCGGCGTATTCGGCCGATACCCTGCACAAAGAGATTGTAGATATTGATTCGCTGCCAGCGCTTCAAGAATGGCTGGATCATCATCTAGAGTCCATCGTTGCGGGGAAAGGGACGGGAGCCGGGGGCAGTAAAAGGACCGAGGTCACAGAGGCCTGCCGATATGTTTCCCTCCGACTGGGAAGCCGGATCAGCCTGGATGAGGTAGCGGACCATCTTCATTTGAACGCCAGCTATTTCAGCAGGCTGTTCAAGAAGGAGACAGGGACTACTTTTATCGAATATGTGACTAAATTAAAGATGGAAAGAGCCAAAGAGCTGCTTGATGGGACCCATTCGACGGTAGGAGAGATCTGTGAACAGCTCGGGTATGACAATCAGAGCTATTTTATAAAGACTTTTAAGGTGCATGCAGGAGTTACACCCGTAGAATACCGCGGGTAGCCCGTGCACCGCAGAGAGAGGCGACATCAGATGCAAAGATCTGAATTGCTTGCGGTGGTACAGAATATGGAGCCAGCCGATATCCGGCTATATGTTCAGAGCGGGGATTCAGCCGGATTCTGGTCGGGGGTAAGAAATTCACCGCTATATGCGGAGGAGGTTGCGGAAATTCGGGCGGAAGGGGACATGCTCAAAGGGAATGCTGCTCCTGAGCTTACCTATGATTTGTTTACTGTTTTTGCCCGCACCGGGTCCAGACTGGAGTATGAACGGCCCTATTTTGAGCGTAGAAGAATGCTGAACACGTCAGTGCTGCTGTCTCTGCTGGAACCGGAGCAGGACACGCATATCCTTGCGGTCTGTGAAATGGTATGGGGTATCTGCAATGAGTATACATGGTGTCTGCCGGCCCATACCGGCAATAGCGGTATTCCGGAGACGATTGATCTGTTCTCGGCAGAAACCGGATTTGCGCTTAGTGAGATCCGTTGCCTGCTTGGGGATAGGCTGCCCTTATTACTGCAGACAAGGATCATGGAAGAGGTTCAAAGGCGATTGTTCGGACCTTATCTGAACTCAGGGCCTTATCACTGGGAGACGGCAACGCATAACTGGGCGGCAGTCTGCGCGGGGTCGGTTGGTGCGGCTGCCATGCTGTTGCTGAAGGACCCGGAGAAGCTTACGGACATTCTGTTCAAGGTACAAGGGACGATGGAATATTATTTGCAGGGCTTTGGCGAAGACGGTGCCTGTCTGGAAGGGATGGGTTACTGGAATTATGGTTTTGGCTATTTTGTATATTACGCTGATTTGCTTCGCAGCAGAAGCCGGGGAGAACTGGATTGGTTCCGGCTGGACAAGGTGAAGAGCATCGCTTCCTTCCAGCAGAAATGTTATCTTGGCGGCAGCGTTGTGGCCAATTTCTCCGATTCGCAGCAGAGAACCAGCGTTTTTCTGGGACTCAGCCACTATCTGAGTACCGTCTATCCTGAAGTAGAGCCGCCTCCTGTTGCGATAAGGGCTCCATATACAGAAGACCACTGCAGCCGCTGGGCGCCGGCGCTTCGGAACCTGATCTGGCGCAATCCGGCGGAGAGCAGGAGCGAGTGGCCCAGCAGCAGCAGCTATTTACCGGATGCAGAGTGGCTGGTAGTCCGGAAGATTATGCCAGATGGGGTATTCGGCTTTGCCGCCAAAGGCGGGAATAATGACGAGCCGCACAATCATAATGATCTTGGCCATTTTATTCTGCTGGGGGATGAAACGGTGTATCTCTCAGATCTCGGCAGCGGTGAGTATACGGCAGGATATTTTGGTAAGGAGCGTTATACCTATGATTGCAACGGTTCCCAGGGTCATAGTGTGCCTATTATTGACGGGCAGCATCAATTACCGGGAGCCGGTGCCTTTGCCAGAGTGCTGGAAGCTGATGCTGGTGAGGATGAGAGTGTACTGAAGCTGGACTTAATCCGTGCTTACGGGTACGGACCGCTGGAGCGGCTGACGCGTTCGTTCAGATGGCAGACGGAAGACAACCTTCCAACCCTTGCGATGACTGACGAATTCCAATTTGCTGAAGCACCTTCGGCATTGATTGAACGGCTTGTGACTCTCTGCAGGCCTGTGCTGGAGGAGGGCAGTGTCCTGCTGCGGGGAACTGGTGAAAAAGGTCTGCGTATCCACTATAATTCCGGTGCGCTGAGGCCGGAGATTTCGGTGCATGTCTACAGCGACCATTTTGGCAAGGACAGGACCTGGTATGGAATGGATTTCCACGCTTCCGGGAACCCGGGCAGGCAGGTCAGCTATGAATTCGAGTTTCAGTTCATTTAAGATATATGATCATTTCCAAATGAATGAATGGCGGTGGCAAAAGATGACAGAGGAAACAAAGCTGGAGTGGGCAGGAGAAGCATGGCATAAAGCGCTGGAGAAAACACGGAAGAACAGCTTACGGATCGGCGCCGGCTTCCCGCATGCGAGTCAAGGCGGACAATATGTGCTGGAGCAGCCATACTGGTGGACGGCAGGCTTCTGGCCTGGCCAGCTGTGGCTTTTGTATAACGACAGCAAGGAAGAGCCTCTGCGGGCGCTTGCCGAGCAATGCGAAGATCAGCTGGACCAAGTGCTGAATGAGTATGTCCGACTAGACCATGATCTAGGCTTCATGTGGACTTTGACCAGCGTAGCTTCCTACAAGCTCCTCGGCAATGAGGTGTCCAGGATCAGAGCACTGAAGGCGGCCAATTTCCTTGCGGCCCGCTTCAATCTGAAGGGCAGTTATATCCGTGCCTGGAACCCCTGGTACGAAGGGGAAGACAACAGGGGGTATGCGATTATCGACTGCGCTATGAATATGCCACTGCTCTTCTGGGCATCGGAGGCCACCGGAGACCCGCGCTACCGGCATATCGCTGAAGCGCATATGGATACGGTGGTGAAGTATTTCATCCGCCCGGATGGTTCCGTCTATCATATTGTCCGTTTCGATCCGGAGAGCGGGGAGTTTATCGAAGGCATCGGCGGCCAGGGTTATGCGCCGGAATCTGCATGGTCCAGGGGAACGGCCTGGGCAATATACGGACTTACGCTTGCTTACCATCACACCGGCAAAACGGAGTACCTTCACACCGCCCAGAAGGTGGCTCATTTCTTCTTGGCGCGTCTGCCGGAGGATAATGTGCCGCATTGGGATTTCCGCGCTCCCGGTGAAGCACGGAACTTCCGGGATTCATCCGCTGGAGCCTGTGCCGCAAGCGGTCTGCTCCTTCTCGCAGATATGGTTGGCGAAGCCGATGCCCCGGTATACCGGGAGCCTGCGGTCCGGATATTGGAATCGTTATACCGCAATTACGGCACCTGGGACAATGATGCGGAAGAGGGCCTAATTCTCCATGGCACCAGCAACTATCCTGCTGGCACGAATATTGACATACCTTTGATATACGGCGACTTCTTCTATGTCGAAGGGCTGGCACGGTTGACGGGCAAAGGACCCTTCTACTGGGAATAAAAGATACAGTTAGGGAGTGGTAATGATGAGCAGCCAACAGGAGCAGATAAAAGCGAATCCGCTGATCACCAAAGCGGACCTGCAGGAAGTCTTCCTGCAGCTTGCCTATCCGCTGAAGCCGCACTACAGCGAAGGGAATGCCCGAGTGAAGCTGGGCGTAACCGGAGTCCATTACGGTCCGGATATTGCCGAAATGGAGGGATTTTCCCGCGTGCTTTGGGGATTCGTGCCTTTTCTCGCCGGAGGCGGGGATGATGACATGTGGGCATTGATCCTGGACGGCATCAGGAACGGCACTGACCCGGGGCATAAGGAATATTGGGGTGAGGTCGCTGATTACGACCAGCGTCTTGTAGAAATGGCGGCATTCGGCTACGCACTGTCGCTGATCCCGGAGCGGATCTGGGTACCGCTGAATAGCCAGGAACGTGCTAATCTGTACGCCTGGCTGAATCAGATGAATTCCCATCCCTGCTACGATTGCAATTGGCTCTTCTTCAACGTGCTGGTGAACCTCGGCTTCCGCACAGCAGGACTGCCTTATGATGAGCAGCAGCTCGAGAATAATCTGCTCCGGATTGATGACTTCTATCTCTCGGATGGCTGGTACAGCGATGGTATCGGCGGACATAGTGATTACTATGTTCCATTTGCTATCCACTTCTACGGCCTTTTGTACGCCAAGCTGATGAGTGATGAAGATCCTGAGCGTTCCCGTCTGTTCAAAGAACGGGCCGGGAAGTTTGCTGCTGAGTTCATCCATTGGTTTGCTGAAGACGGTTCAGCTCTTCCTTATGGAAGAAGTCTGGCGTACCGCTTCGCACAGTCCGCTTTCTGGGGTGCGCTGGCTTTTGCAGAAGTAGAGGTGCTGCCCTACGGGGTGATCAAGGGACTCATTCTGCGCAACATGCGCTGGTGGCTGAGGCAGGATATCCTGAATGAAGAAGGCGTGCTGACCATCGGCTATGCCTACCCTAACCTGGTGATGGCCGAGAATTATAATTCACCGGGCTCGCCTTACTGGTCCTTGAAGTTTTTCATGCCGCTTGCGCTGGCGGACAACCACCCCTTCTGGCTGGCTGAGGAGCTGGCGCTTCCTGAGCTGAAGGCACTGGCTGTTCAGCAGCCCGCGCATTTGGTCATTTGCCGCCGGCCTGAGACAGACCATGTGATGGCCTTCAACAGCGGTCATCTCTCGACCAATGAGCATACACACACTTCCGCTAAATATGAGAAATTTGCATATTCTACGGCTTTTGGATTCAGCGTGCCCCGCTCGGAATGGGGAATTGCCCAGGGTGCGTTCGATTCCATGCTGGCGCTTAGTGAAGCAGAAGATAATCTGTACCGGGTGCGCCGGCAAAATATCGAGACACGGATTGAAGACAATATCCTCTATTCCCGCTGGCAGCCTTGGGCCAATGTCGAAGTGCAAACCTGGGTAGTTGCCGGTCTTCCGTGGCATATCCGCATTCACCGGGTGCAGACGGGGCGGGCCTTGGACGCAGCCGAGGGCGGTTTTGCGGTAGCCCTGGAACCGGCATTTCAAGAATTTCTCTCCGCGGACGGAAAAGCGGCGACCGCTGTGAGCAGCCAGGGCACAAGCGGAGTAATGGGGCTTAGGGGCTACAGTGAAGCTGTGATGATCCTGCCGCATACGAATACGAATGTTCTACGGCCGCGGACTGCCCTCCCCACTCTGCTGGCGGCTCTTACTCCCGGCACACACTGGCTCATATCAGCTTATTATGGGGAGCCTGGAGGAGCGGCAGCGATTTCCACGAACCCTCTGCAGCTTCTCGGCGTACATCTGGCTGAATCCGAGATCAGAATGATCTCCCATTCCGGCCGGAGTCTCGTGATCCCGCTGGATTAACCATTACAAATACGAAACGGCCTGCTGCCAGAATAAAATGGCGGCGGGCTGTTTATTTTTGCGGAGGGGAGGTCTATGATGAAATGAATGAAAAGGAAAATCAAGGGGGAAGTGTAATGTTTGAGAGCTTTGAGATCGGAGACGAAGTGCTGCAGAGTGAAGCGTTCAAACAGGAGGAGGTGCGGTATAATCTAATCCACCGGATTACCGAATATCCTGAAGCAATCCGGCTGACCACGGCAGACCACAAGCTGATATTCACACAATCCCCAGCACATAACCCCTGGCTATGGGTGTCCGAAGCGCTTGAGATAGAGGAGCAGGAACGTCTTGTGCAGCAGCTGGCAGAACGGGTGCAGGCCTATGAGTTTCCTGGAATATCTGCGCATCCGGAGACGGCGAAGGCCTTCGCGGAGGCTTATTGCGGCAGAAAGGGCAAGCTGTATCATACAAATATGATGCTTGAGGCTTATCAATGCCCGGAGGTGCTGAAGCCCGCTCAGGTCAATGGACACTTAGAGAAGGCTAAGGCTGTACATATTCCAGTCATTGCTGAATTTTTGACCGGATTCATGAAGGATGCCTTTGGCGAGATGCTGAACGCTGAGGACTTTTTGACGATAGCTGCTGAAGATGCCGCTTCAGGTGACTTGTACCTGTGGATGGTAAATCAGGCTCCCGTATCGATGGCCAAAATCACGCACCGCTCGGCAAGACATGGACGGATTAATGATGTGTACACTCCTGCAGGTCACCGAAAACAAGGGTATGCAAGCGCACTGGTTGCAGCCCTTTGTGATCAACTGTTGACGGCAGGTGTAACCCCGGTTCTATATGCGGACGGCAAAAATCCCGACTCCAATAAAGTCTACCAGTCGATCGGGTTCCTGCATGCCGGCCAAATTGCTGACCTCAAGTTTGACGGATAGGAAATTTGACTTGCTGCCCACGTGTTGACTATGCTATTACAAAGTGTAAATAATCACACATACATCTAACCAACGGTGTTAAGGGGGCGCACGGGAGTGATGGAGAGGATTCAGGTATGGCCGGAAAAGTTCAAGAAGTTTTTTCTGAATAACCGTTTTGTAGTAACTCTGCTGATCTTGCTGCTGATCGGGGTAAATATATTGATATTCGCCAAAATCCCGTTTATTTTCAAGCCGATTTCAGTCTTGCTGCATACAGTGGCGGCACCGCTGTTGTTATCAGGAATTGCTTACTATCTGCTGAATCCGCTGGTGGATCGGATGGAGCGGCGGAGCAAGATCAGACGCCCCTATGGTATCGTTATTCTGTATCTGCTCATTGCCGGAATTATAACGCTGATTCTGCTTACGGTAATCCCGATGATCCGCAGCCAGCTGGTTGAGCTCATTGATAATTTTCCTAAATACAGTGATCAGATCCAACAGGAATTCATCGACCTGACCGGCAGTAAGCTGTTTGGACAGATTCAGGAGAATGTGGGGACGGATGTCAATGACATTACAAGCAAAGTAACAACTTGGGGCACTTCTTTCCTTAACAATGCGGTGAATGGTGTTGGTAACTTTGTAGGAGCGCTGACGGAGATTGTGCTTGCACTGGTAACCACCCCCTTTATTTTGTTTTATCTGCTGCGCGACGGTAAAAGGCTGCCGGATTATTTGATGAGATTTATTCCAACAGCACTGCAGCCGCAGACACGCATGGTCATGTCAGAGATGAATAGCCAGGTAGCTTCCTATATCCGGGGGCAGATTATTGTCAGCTGCTGCATCGGCGCCTTGCTTTACATCGGATATTTGATTATCGGGCTTAAATATTCGCTGGTTCTGGCGATTGCCGCTGCCTGTACAGCAGTTGTACCTTATCTTGGTCCGGCAATTGCTATTACTCCGGCCCTGATCGTTGCGCTCGTGACCTCTCCGTTCATGCTGCTGAAAATGTTGATCGTATGGACGGCTGTTCAGCTGATTGAAGGCAAGTTCATCTCCCCGCAGATCATGGGTAAGTCGCTGAAGATTCATCCGATTACGATTATTTTTGTGATTATATTTGCCGGTAAAATGTTCGGAGTGCTCGGAATCATTCTGGCCGTACCGGGATATGCCGTACTGAAAGTGGTCGCTACCCATGTCTTCCAGTGGTTCCGTTTCCGCTCCGGACTCTATAAACAGATTGAAGAAAACAAGGAATAACGGGAAGAGGTAGATCAATATATGACAGCATCACTGGTTACTACATTATACGGAAAACTTCAGGGAGCCGAGGAGGAGGGCGTGAAGGTATGGCGCGGGATTCCTTTTGCTGCGCCTCCCGTCGGGAAGCTGCGCTTCCGTGCCCCGCAGCCGCCACAGCCATGGGATAATGTGCGGCAGGCCCTTTCCTTCAGTCCAGTTAGCCATCAGCCTGTAAGTACCAGCGGCACACGATTCGGTGGATTGACTCCTGAATATTCGGAAGACTGTCTATATCTGAATGTCTGGTCTCCTGCTGAAGAAGGGGAGAGCTTGCCGGTGATGGTCTGGATTCATGGAGGAACCTTTGTGACCGGATCCGGCAGTCAGCCGATGTTCGACGGTGCCCGGATGGCCCGCAATGGCAAGGTCGTCCTGGTCACTGTGAATTACCGTCTAGGACCGTTCGGATTTGTACATATGTCCCCATTTGGCAATGGATTAGCTTCAAATGCGGGTCTGCTGGACCAGGTTGCAGCCCTGGAATGGGTGCAAGGCAATATTAACGCTTTCGGCGGTGATCCGCAGCGCGTTACTATTTTCGGAGAATCGGCGGGCAGCATGAGCATCGCTGCCTTACTTGCGATGCCTGCGGCGAAAGGTCTGTTCGCCGGGGCAATTATGGAGAGCGGAGCCGCGCAGACCCTCCAGCCGCAGCAGGGTCAAGAGATTGCAGCAGCGTTGCTCGCTGAACTGGGACTTGCGCCAGGCAGCGACCTGTCAGTGCTGGATACCCTTCCGGCGGAACAGATTCTGGGAGCGGCCGCGCGAATGACCTACAAGCTGTCCGGTGAAGCGCTCAGCATGTTTTTCCAGCCGGTCATCGAGCCTTCCACGGTACCTGCAGATCCTGCTGAAGCTATAGCAGCCGGGGCGGCACAAGGAATTCCACTGCTGATCGGCACCAATCTACATGAGGGGAATCTGTTCTTCCGGGAGGAACGTCCCGGTGAGAGCTTCGAGCAGTCCCTGAAAGCCTTGGAAATGCTGATGGGTATTGACGATCTGGCGGAGCTTGCCGGCGATTATCCGAAGTCATGGGAAGGGCAGGCGGAGTTCCTGACAGACCTCTTTTTCTGGGGCAGCTCGATTGCCTTTGCGGAGAGCCAGTCAGCGGCAGCACCGGTATGGATGTACCGTTTTGACTGGACAGTTCAGGGTCACCCGCTGCTGGAGAAGGCTGTTCATGGAGCTGAAATTCTGTATGTCTTCGGTAACCTGCATCTGTTGAAGCAATATGGCTTAACGGTTACTCCAGCTATGGAGAAGCTGTCCGAACTCATGCAGAAGACCTGGACGGCATTCGCGCACCGGGGGAATCCGTCGATTCCCGGCCTGGAATGGCCGGAATATAGTGCGGACTCACGCGCGACTGTTATTTTTGACGGGGAGACACGGGTGGTGCTGGATCCGGATGCCGAGAAACGCCAGCGGTTATTTTCCGCACAGGCTAATTGGCCGAAGGTCTATTCTGCAGGAACACAATGAGTAAGAGTTACAAATACTAAGTTCCTGGTTATTTACGGCTGTGAAAAATAAAGAGCAGGGCGTCCATTTGCTGGCGGCCCCGCTCTTTTTTCATGCCATGATAACTCTCCAGTTACTTCAATGAGGTATACCCTGTCTTCTCCACCAGTTCCTGTCCCTCTGCCGACTGTATCCAGTCCAGAAACGGTTTAACATTAGGATTCACACTGCCGGCAGTTACAGCATAGAATTCTGAGGTCATCGGATACGTTCCATTGCGGATGCTTTCTTGATCAGGCTGGACACCATCAATGGCAAGGAGTTTGATCTGATCGTTTTTGTTCATCTTGGTCGTATAGAACAGAAAGCTGAAGCCAAGCGCATTTTTGAAGTTGCGGTAGTCTGAGGTTTGGCTGATGATCCCGCTCATCAGATCCATTACATCTTCCTGCGGCGGAGTCATCAGGGGGCGGTCATCCATGATCTTCTCAAGCATCGTCTGGCTGCCGCTACCCTCATCCCGCTGAAAGGCCCGGATCCGGTCGTTTTTGCCGCCAACCTCTTTCCAGTTCTTGAGTTGGCCAGCATAGATGTCCTTAATCTGTTCAGTAGTTAGTGAGGACACCGGATTCCGCTTGTTGACAAAAAAGACAAATGCTTCACGTCCGATCGGCGTAAGCTTCAGCTCTTTTCCCGCCCGTTTGGCCTCTTTCTGCTGGGCGAGTGAAGGG
Organism: Paenibacillus sp. LS-5; assembly: GCF_056121505.1. Classification (NCBI taxonomy): domain Bacteria; kingdom Bacillati; phylum Bacillota; class Bacilli; order Caryophanales; family Paenibacillaceae; genus Paenibacillus; species Paenibacillus sp. LS-5. Next base: position 45,971 of record NZ_JBWAVA010000013.1, read on the forward strand.
GCTGCAGCAAAAATAATGTCGCTCTCCCCGGCAATCAGCCGTTTATAAGCAAAGGCAGTGGAGGAGCACAGGAGGGTATTATCATCATTAATTTCGTAAGGGTCGTAATGATCTTCCGGATACACCGCCTGTACAAAAGCGGAATATAGCGGAAATAGAGCCGTTGCCCCATCCAGACGCGGAAGTTGAGTCGTGATGTGGTAGGTTGCGGGCTTATCCAGGGCGGCAGCCTTAGTATTGACCTCGAAAGGTTCGTACTGATTGAGGATCACCTCATGGTCATCGACCACAGCCAAGCTGTTCACATAAGCTTTGTTCAGCTCATAACCGGCTGTGGACAGAAGGCACAATCCGGCGAAGACCGCAAGAGACAGGTTCCGAGCCCGGCTGGACAGCAACCCGAAAATAGACATCACCGAATAAACAGCCAGTCCGCAGCCAACCACTACTACAAGCGGTGCGTAAAAGGCCAGCCCAAGGATTAAAGCAGCAAAGAAATAGCCGATAAATCCGGCAAATGCTATGACACTCAGGGCCAGTACAGAGTAGAGCAGATTTAATGCAAAGGGTCTTTTCACAGCGGCCTCTCTTTCCCCAGAGAAAATATGGATAAAATAAACACATTTATATTATATATGATTCAGCCCCTCATTTCTTCCAAATTATGAGAGTGTGGTGAGGCTTCAGGAATGCTGTGTTAATGAAAAAAATGTGAATATTTTCATAAAGGGCTGGACGAAACGGGCAAACGGCGTTATCCTGAGATTGTGAAAAATATAACGGAATACAAGATTCTCGGGGAAAGGTGAAATTCCTGACCGGCGGTGTTGTTCAAAGCGAACTAAGCCCGCGACTTCTCTTCTCTGTAATGGAGGAAAGAACTGATCTGGTGACAATCCAGAGCCGACGGTAAAGTCCGGATGGGAGAGGATCATAAGACAAAGAAGACAGGTTTATTTCTACTTGTGTCTTTGCCCTAAACAACCCCCGAATGACGTCCTTTTCAGACGTTGTTGGGGGTTTTGGTCTCTTATCGAGGGTTTGTATCGACAAGGAGAATGTATGATGAGTCAAGCTACTGCTTCATCTTCGGGAGTCCGCACAGCACCACTGCGGAGCGGATTCTGGCTGGTTGTTATGGGCGCTGCACTATGGGGCGTCGATCCGCTGTTCCGCATTATTCTGCTCAAATCATTGACCTCTTCACAGATTGTGCTGCTGGAGCATGTCGTGCTCTTTTTAGCCGCCTCACCTGTGCTGTGGCGCCACCGTGCTGAACTTAAGTCGGTCCGGCTGCGTCAGGCCGTAGCGCTGCTTATTGTATCCTGGGGCGGGTCAGCCGTGGCTACGATACTCTTCACCAAGGCCTTGTCTACAGGCGATCTTAATGCGGTCCTCCTGCTGCAAAAGCTGCAGCCGCTGTTCGCCATCGGTCTGGCCGCTGTTATTCTCAAGGAACGCCTGTCGAGAAACTTCGGGCCGCTGATCCTCGTCGCATTGGTCGGCACCTATCTGCTGACCTTCGGCTGGACGATTCCGTTTGGCCATGTGAACAGCTTCATTGGTGTCAGCAGTCTAATGGCGCTGGGAGCGGCCGCCTTATGGGGCGGATCAACGGTTATGGGACGATATCTGCTGGGCTCGATGAAATACGAAACGGTCACATCCTTACGCTTCATCCTGGCGTTACCTTTGCTGTTCGTCATTACAAGTATGGAGGGAGCCCCTTGGCAGATCCATGGCGGGCTGGGGACATCTTCGGCGATTGCGGTCAATCTGCTACTGCAGGCGCTTCTGCCAGGACTGCTCAGTATGCTGCTCTATTACAAAGGCCTCAACACCACCAAAGCCTCCTTTGCTACACTTGCCGAGCTTAGCTTTCCAATGACGGGTATCCTGATTAACTGGATTGTCTATCACCAGCTTGTTACATTACCGCAGATTGTCGGCTTTGCGCTGATCTGGACGGCATTGTTCTTCATCTCGAACCAGCAGAGCCGGCAGGCAGTACCGGCAAGCCTTGAGCTGTCCTTAGCAAAACGTACCGCCTGAGGGGAGTGACCCCAGGGCACTGATGAACAAAGAGATGCCTTCTGGCCATTTGGCCGGGAGGCATCTCTTTGTTTGAATTTACCAGAGATAGCAGACCGGGTCAGATGATCACTCAACCTGCTGGCGATTAGCAATCAGTAGTCCATATTAGGAGTGAGTACGATGGAGCTATAACCTAACTGCATCAGCTGTTCGCGGGTCAAATACAATCTGCCCCCGGTGATGAAGCTGTTCGAGGGTGTAAGCGCCAGACTGGCACTGCTGCTAGTTAGCTCATACCGGTAATCCGCTGCCTTATAGGATGACTTTTGCGGCTGCAGCCGGAGATCCCAGCCGAGAGCTGCAGCTAGTGGCTTAACGGGTAGCCAGGTTACCCCCTGTTTGGCAAATGCTGCCGGGATCCCGACACTTGTACCATTCACATTAACGAAGTACTCATTCTCCTGCACAACCGGCACCTGGACTACAGGCAGCTCATTCACTGTCATTTCTTGCGGAAGCTTCGATACCGGCGGTGGAGAGGTGTACGGGAATAAAGTCTTCATTTCATTATTGCCGTTCAGCAGTCTTGAGGTACCTGTCTTTAAGTCATAGACCCACGGCAGGCGCTGAGGCTCATTCTTGACGTAGAGCAGAATGTCTTTTGCAAGGTTCCAGTTGTACAATGTGCCTTTCAGCAGTTCTTTGCGCTCACCGGTGACTGGATTATAGGTCCTGATCACATTCTGCTTCGCAGCTTCAAGATATCCGTTCTCCAGCAGGGTATGTCCATTCAGCCAGAAGGCGTCAAACCTTCTTTCGGTGGAATTGTAGATCGTGACGGCGCCGGTTTCCATATTTTTAAGGTAATAATCCCGGATCTTGGCAACGTGGCCGCTATAAGGCTTAACCCCCGGGACGAAGAGATAACGGGAGCGTTCAAGATATCCCCATTTGCCGTCAGGAGAAACCGTGTAGGGGGTTTTGCGGATAATGGTTTCTTTTTTCACATCGTAGACATAGCTTTGCTCCGGATCATCATAACCGGACAGCCTGAGTTGCCCGCTGCCATCCTGAATAAAAGAATGGAAAGGCTCCTGCCATTTGGCATAGCTCCCATCCGCCTGTCTGGCAATAACTGCAGAATCGAAATGATCACCATTTAACTGGCTGACAGAGTACAGCTCGATTCCCTTCGCTTCATCCTGATAAGTCTCATAGACTTGGATCTTGTCGGCAGCGTGAGCTGTAAGCGGTAGTGATAGAGCCAGAAGCATAGCAGCAGTAGCTCCCAGGCGGATAGTCATTTGTAGAGTTCTTTTCATTGCGGCTTCATCCCCTTTTGTTAATATCTGTTAATATAGACGGCATGAACTGCGGGAAAGTTTCGCAAAGGCTGTGATTACATGCGTATTCCAGTGATTACCTTTGCGTCCTTGAAGAAACTTTGTACAATAAGAGCTACTGACTCTGGCACGGGGTGTGAAACGGATGTACAAATATAATTTGTTTAGCAAAATCGTAGGGATCATGGTCATTATGCTCATCCCGATCACCCTTCTGTATTTCTTCTCCAACAAAACAACTACCGATGTGCTGCGCAGTGAGCTGAACACCTCGAATAATACCCAGCTCCGCTTTTTTCAGAACCAGGTGGAGACCCAGATGGAGCTCCTGTCCTCCTGGCCGATCCTGCTCATTCATGATCCTGATATTTTGACGCTGAAGGATATGGCTCCGGAACAAGATAACTTGAATCTTAAGGCAATCCAGCTGGTAAAGCGCATACAGACCAAAATCAGCATTCAGGAAAGCTCCTCCAATTGGAACAGCAGGCTGTCGCTTTATTCTCCGGCTGTTCACCGGATGGTAACAGAGAATGATGCGCTGCCGTATCGTGATGAAGAGCTTAGGGAAGAGGTCAAATCTGGGTGGCAGGTGAAGAAAATCAAGGATCAGGGCGAAGAACGTTTTCTGTTTTCCTGGTTTTCCTATACACCATCTATGCCGCAGTTCTCTCCAAGCAGCGCAGCGACGATTATGAAGGTAGAGTTCAACAGCCGGAATATCGAGGATATGCTGGATCAATTCAAGAGCGATGGCAGAAGAGACCCATTCTATTATAAACAGGGTACAGGACTGATTTTTAACCGCAGTGCTGACCGGGTTGTTGCAGAGCAGCTGGTGAAACAGCTGAAACAGACAGAGCTGACTGGAAGCGGGAACCGGACACTAAAGATTGGGCAGAAGTCCTACAGTGTCAATATCGCCTATTCTCCAAAAATGGGCTGGACCCTGATCGACTATATGCCGCTGTCGGAGATTCTGCAGCCCATACATACCTCCAACCGGCTGTTTTATTTCTCAGTCAGCGCCTTGCTGCTAATGAGCTGTCTTACGGCTTATTTATTGTATGTGCAGGTGCAGGTGCCTGTCAGACAGCTGGTAGGCGGATTTCAGCGGCTGAAGCAGGGGGATTATTCGGTACGGGTGGGGATCAGAGGCAGGAACGAATTCAGTTTCCTCTCGATCCGGTTCAACAGCATGGTGGAGCAAATGCAGGAATTGATTGAAAAGGTGCTGATGGAAAAGATTCATGTCCGCGAAGCCCGGCTGAAGCAGTTGCAGTCACAGATCAATCCGCATTTTTTCTACAATTGTTTCTCCTTCATTACAAGTATGGCGAAGCTGGACAATATGAAAGCGGTGGTTGGCATGTCCCACCATTTGTCCCGTTATTACAGGTACACCACCCGGCAGGAGCGGGAGATGGTCCCGCTGCCCGAAGAGGTGGAATTCGTGACGCATTATCTGGAGATTCAGAATATGAGAATGAGCCGGCTGAACTATACCATCAGTATTCCGCCGCAAATGCGAAGAATGGTCATTCCACCGCTTATCCTTCAGCCCTTGGTGGAGAATGCGGTGCTGCATGGCATAGAGCCCGTGGCACGGGCAGGCCAGATACGGATTACCGGTGCTTGCCACGGCAGAAGGATGATGTTGAAGGTTGAAGATGACGGGGAGGGCATGACCCCGGAACAGATCGCCATGCTGGAGCAAAGGCTGAACCGGGCAATGGACGACGAAATGGGCTGCGGGCTCTGGAATATCCATCAGCGAATGCATCTGCGCTTTGGCGATGAGGCCGGTATCGCCTTTGCACCTTCACCGCTGGGGGGGCTGCAGGCTACACTCTACTGGCTTCTGCCCGCAGATCAGCCTGAGAATGCGTATAGGGAGGGACAAGAATGATTGAACTGTTGCTGGTGGATGATGAATCCTATGTAACCGAAAGTCTGGCCCGGACCATCCCTTGGAATGTGCTTGGAGTGCAGGAGGTGCACCAGGCTGCTTCGGCAATGGAAGCACTGGAGATTCTGGAGCGGCAATCGATTGATATTATGGTTACGGATATTTCCATGCCGGGGATGGACGGGCTGCAGCTGATTGAGGCAGCGACCGCCAGATGGACGAATCTGCGCTGCATTCTTCTAACCGGGTATTCCGACTTTGGCTATGCCAAGAAAGCGATTCAGCTTCAAGCCATTGACTATATCCTTAAGCCGGTAAGCGATGAGGAGTTCATACACAGTGTCTCCAGTGCCATAGAATCCTTGAGGGATGAATGGGACGCTCATGATAAATACCATCGGCTGCTGTATACCCGTAAAGGGGATTTTAGTGTGCTCCGCGGCAAGCTGATGCACGATCTGCTGCTTGGGAAGCAGATGTCTGAACAGGCACTTGTCCAGAAGCTGAGGGCCTATGAACTCGGCATTGAGTCTGGTGCGGAGTCTGCGCTGCTGCTTGTTCAGCTTGGAAGGCACTATTTGACAATGGACCCGGATTCCATCTCTCTGATGGAATATGCTATCGGCAACATTGCCGAAGAGATCTTTCACAGCCATTTCGGTGTATGGTTCTGCAAAGCACCCCATGATTGCCTGGTGCTGCTGGTGCAGCCTAATAAAGAAGCCCAGCGGGAATTTTTATGGACAGACCCTTATGAATCCATACGTCATGAATGGTTAGAAGAGGCGATTAGGCGTTTTCAGGGAGCGGTCAGCAGTTATCTGAAGGGAGAAATCTCACTGACCGTTACGGAGTGGTTTGTTTTTCCGGACGGTATGACGGCCTCGTACCGTAGCGGACTCGGATCCATGGTGTTATCAACGCCTGCTGAGTCCGGTACAGTTGTGTTTCTTGAGGAACAGCATGCGGCGGAGCCGATGGCTTACAAGCCGCTGGACAGCTTATACCGTCCGCCCACCTTGATTCATTTACTGGAATCGAAGCAATGGGAAGCTGTCCGCGGCAAGCTTGAGGATGTGTTCCGCGACATGGAGCAGACGCCTTTTACCAGGGAACATTTGTATGAGTTATTCCTGTCCATTACCAACGCATATATGTACATTGCCCACAAGAGCGGCCAGAGCATGCTTCAGATGAACCAGCTTGTCTTTGATCCGCTTCTGGCCCAGGATCTGAGTTCATCCGGCAGCAGGCTTCGGGGATGGGCGTTTGAACTGCTGGACAGATTGCAGGCAGAACTGTCGGAGAGCGATCAATACGCGAAAAGCTATATCATCAAACAGGTGCATTCGCTGGTAGGAAGTCCATCGGGTCATGAGTTGTCCGTTAAGACGATAGCTGACCAAGTCTATCTCCATCCGGTATATTTATCCAAAATCTATAAAGCCGAGACTGGAGAAGCCCTTGGGGATTATATCATCCGCATGCGGATGGAGCGTGCCCTGTATCTGCTCAAGCATACGAACAAGAAGGTCTATGAGATTACGACGGAGCTGGGCTATCAGAACCCGCAGTATTTCAGTAAAATGTTCAAAAAACATTATGGGATGACCCCCAATGAATTCCGTGAAGGATAAAGTGGATCAGCTGGATCAAGGAGAGGGGATAAGGATGAAGGCGGGCAGAAAAACCAGGTTGCTTCTAGGGTTTGTCAGTGTCATGCTGGCAGTCAGTCTCGCAGGCTGTAAGGACAAGGATACCGGAGATATCCCGCATAACCCTAATTCAGATCCCATCTCCCCTGCGGCAGCTGTGAATGAGAATGCCTACAAGGACAAATATGACCCTGAAGTGACGATCACAACCGCCTGGGGTGTAGACCCGGAGCTGAAATTCAAGAACGGTGAATCCATTGAGCACAATGTAGCTACCCGCTGGGCCAAGGAGATGTTCGGCATTAATATCCAGACCCTCTGGTCCATCACTGACACCAATGGGGCGTTCGGGACCAAGCTTCGCCTTGCTTTGTCTTCGGGCCAGGAAATGCCCGATATTGTGACTATAGGTACGGCAGATACCGCGATTGCCCAAGATCTGATTGATTCCGGGCTGTATGCCGAGGTGGGAGAACTCTTCGATACCTATGCCTCCGATACGTGGAAGGAAGCGATGGCCCAGGACCCGGCTGTGTGGAATCCCTACAGCCGCGGAGACCGGAAAATGGGTCTGCCTGTTCTTGATTACGCCTATAATCATGATTATATTATGTGGTACCGCCAGGATTGGCTGGACAAGCTGCACCTGCAGGTACCCACAACCATGGATGAGCTTGAGAAGGTAATGGAGGCGTTCAAAAACCACAATCCGGATGGCTTAGCTCCGGATCAGGTTACTCCGCTGAGCATCGGCTTCAAGTCTACGATGAACACATGGATGGGCGACCCCTCCTGGATCTTCGGTGCTTATGGCGCTCTGCCGCAGCAATGGAATATCGGCCCAGGCGGCAAGCTGGAGTACGGTTCGGTGAACCCGGCGATCGCGCAGGGGCTGGCGAAGCTGAAGGAGTGGCACAGCAAGGGCTATATTCCTCATGAGGCAGCGCTCTGGGATGAGAACAAGACTGCGGAGCCTGCTGTTGCAGGCACCGCAGGGATTATACCAGGCCCTTACTGGATGAGCGGCTGGCCTTTGCAGGATACGCTGCAGAATGCGCCAGATGCGGTTTGGACGCCAGGGGTTATTCCCGCAGGACCGGATGGAACGGTCATGCGCCATGGGACCCATTTCTCCAATGGTGTTACACTGATCAGCAAAACCATGAAGCACCCGGAAGCTTTTTTTACTTATGAAAATTATTTGTTCGACAACTTTGCGGCCCCGCAGCCGGGAAGCGGGCTTGAATACGGGTTGTTCGCAGGCTATGACTATGAGCTAAGCGCCAGCGGCAAGATGCTGCCCAGTGACAAGATTTCTGGAGGCTATGTGAACAGCATCCGTTATCTGCTGGTACGCGACGGAGCCCGTGTCCCTTACGCCCAGCTCCAGGCGATGCTCAATCTTGCCGATGGCAAGAGTCCATCTACCCGGCTGGAGAAGGATATCTCGGTCAACTATGGCAAAAGCACCCCGGCTGCAGCCAGATTGCTTTTACTTCAGAAGGACAAATCCTATAAGGACATGTTCACCGGACCCGCAACTGAGACCATGAAATCCAGACTCGACTATCTGAACAGCCTGGAGAATGAGACATTTAGTGCGATTATATACGGAGAACAGCCGCTGGCCGCTTTTGATGAATTTGTGGCCTCCTGGAAAGCGGGCGGCGGTGCACAGATTACCCGAGAAGTTAATGAATGGTATGCCAGTGTCAATTCTGAAGAAGATGACGAGGGTACCGTACGTTGAAGCTAGGCAAGGGACGTTACGTTTCCGGCGCCCTTCCCAATAAAAAATATAACGGCTGTGCGGTCTTGTGAAAGACCGCGCAGCCGTTTTTACTTCTTGGATTTTAGAGGAACCTAGTTTAGAAATGCATCCAGTGCCACTGTAGGTTTGCCGTAGGAATCAAATGCGCCTTTCGTATAGTTGTACCAGGTGCCGTAACATTCAGGCTCCCAATAGAAGACGCCAATGCCTTTGCCTCCGCTAACGGATTTGGTGTTGCTGATAATATTCTTTTGTGCGCTTTTGGAAATCAAAATTATGTACACACAAGAGTAAAAATAAACCTTTTCTCCCATACTACCCTTAATCTTGCTCGAAGCCGCATCACATCAGATCCTTCAGGAGGTGTCCGCGCATGACTGCCCATCCGGCTCCAGCGATTTACATACAGCTCAAAAACCGGGTGACAGTCCCCAAAGGCAAAGCAGTTCTGCTGCGGGATGTGGCCTACCTGATAACCGATCCGGAGTGGAGGGAACCGCTATATTCGCTGCTGCTGCTGGATCCTGTGCAAAGTGACGGGAATCTGATTCTGGTTGATCTGCTGACGGTGATTCCGAAGATCCATAACCTGCTGCCAGGTGCGGATATTCAACCGATTGGCGAGGGCCGGACATTGGTACAGATTAAAGGGCCTGCCGAGTCGCGCAAACCGTCCGTTGCTTTGTTTGTCCTGGTCTGGCTACTGCTGTTCTTCGGCTCGGCGCTGACGATTATGAATTTCCATGCCGATGTGAGCATGCTGGAAGTGCAGGTCAGGATTGTCGAGATGCTGACTGGACGACGGGATGAACATCCGTATGTGTTTCAAATTGCCTATTCGCTGGGCATCGGGTTTGGCATGGTGATTTTTTTCAATCATCTTTTTAAGAAAAAATGGAATGAGGAGCCGACTCCGCTCGAAGTGGAGATGTTCCTCTATCAGAAAAATATCGACCATTATGTAGTTAACGAAGAGTACAGCAAATTACAACGCCGTGGAGATGAAACCTCCGGGCATTCGGGGGAAGGAACATGACCGCACAGCTGACGCTGGCGCTGAATCTGCTGCTGGGCATTGCCGGAGGTATTGCGGTGGGCGGCGGGGTGATCGCTCTTTTCATTGTGCTGGATATGGTGCCCAGATTGGCCCAGCTCACCTCCTCCTACGATAAAGTGCATTGGTATGAAGGGGCGATGGTGGGAGGGGCGCTGCTGGGTACCATGTCTGATTTCTGGAACTGGCGGATTGCCGCCGGTCCGCTGGTGGAGCTTGCGGTTGGCCTGTTTGACGGAATATTTGTCGGGATGCTGGCTGCGGCCCTGACCGAGGTACTGAATGTGCTGCCAATACTGGCCAAACGTCTGCACATGACTCATCTGCTCTTCGGACTGCTCATGGCTATGGTCTGCGGCAAGGTTGCGGGTTCTTTGTTCGATTGGTTTGTGTACCGACAGTAAAAGGAGGTTATTATGTGGTTAAGTATGTTCACAGCGGATATTACATGAAAGAACCACAGGACAAGGGACAGGAGGATGAAAAGGACCGCGTGGACGCAGGGGAGACGGATACTGAAGCGTCCGCAGAGCTTGGCACAACGGCTGGAGACTCCCCGCAAGCGGATGCGGAAGATCCAGACTTGGCATCTGATAAACCGGAATTAACCGCTAATAATGACAAGGAAGACGGAGATATTGCTGCTCCTGAAGACTGCATGCCTCTGGATGCAGGGACAGCGGATGAATCCCAAGCGGAATCGGGAACTGGCGAAGACGCCGGAATTGGCGAAACTGGTGATAATGCTGAAACCACCGAAACCGCAGGTTCCGACCCGGCTGTCCCGGCAAAGAATGATTCCGGAGCGGAAGCAAACAATGAAGCTCCTGCTGATGTTGCTTCTAAGGAAGGCGAAGAGACGGGGAACCAGGACACCGAAGTCTCTAGCGAGCTTGGTACAGATGATTCGTCCGCTAACAATTCATCTGACTCAGCTGATGATCTCGAGCCTTCGGATGGGGCAGACATACCGGATCAAGAGGGAACGTTAAATGACGCTGCTGCTAAGGGCTCACTCAAGGACGGTGAACAGGACATTGAGGCAGCGGAGGAGTTAGGCTCACAGGAGCCGGAGAACAGTAAAAAGGGCTTTTTTGCCCGGTTGTTCGGAGATGAAGAGGAGACAGAGGAGACAGAGGACGATGATTCAGACACCGAGCCGGCTGAGGCTGCTGGTGACAAACCGTCTGAGAAACAGCCGTCCGGGAAGGTGCAGGCAAGCCCATCCGGCAAAACAGTAAAAAGTGCAGGCAAGAATAATGAGGGCAATTCAGAGGACAAGAAAAGCAAGGATCCCCGTCAGGAGAAACGGGATGCTGAGTTATCCGATTCCCTCGAGCAGTCCGTCATATATTGGCAGGGGGATGATAAAATCCCGCATAAGCTGGAGGATACCAAGAACACCCTTACCGAAGTAATGGGATTGGGTTCCTCTTTTGATGTGGTGTTCCGGGAGATGACCTTCGGCGGCCGTAAGGCGGCAATGCTGTGCATCAGCGGTTTCGCTAAGGATGTGATCATCGATGAAATCCTTAAGCGCTTGACGTATCTTGTTCCAGAGAATATTTCCGCGGATGTCCTGGCCAGCTTTATGACAGAGTACATTCCTCACGTGCAGGTGGAGAAAGGGGAATTATTAAGCGAGAGCATCAACAAGGTCCTTTCGGGAATGAGCGTTATTTTTCTGGAGGGCGAGACCGAAGTTATCATCATGGATACCCGTTCTTATCCCTCGCGAAGTCCCGATGAGCCGTCTATTGAACGGGTGGTGCGCGGAGCGAGGGACGGGTTCACAGAGACGCTGCTGAGCAACGTCGCTCTGGTCAGAAGACGGATTCGCGATCCGGGTCTGAAATATGAGATGCACCAGGTGGGCCGCCGCACACGTACAGATGTCTGTGTTGCTTATATTGACGATATCGTTGACAAAACCCAGGTGAAGGCTGTTACCGACAAAATAAAGAGTGTAAATATGGACGGTATCCCGCTTGCCGACAAACAGCTGGAGGAGGCCATCGTCGACGGAGGGTGGAATCCGTATCCGATGGTCCGTTATTCAGAGCGTCCGGATGTGGTTGCCTCCCATCTGCTGGAAGGCCGGGTGGTGGTTTTTGTCGACACTTCTCCGAGCGTAATGGTTTTGCCGACAACCTTTTTTGATCTTTGCCAGCACGCCGAGGAGAACCGGCAGACACCTTTTATGGGGACTTACCTGCGCTGGGTGCGTTTCATCGGGATTTTTGCCTCACTATTCTTGCTGCCGCTCTGGATGCTGCTCGTGATTCACCCTGAGCTGAAACCTGCAGTGCTCGAATTCATCGGACCGCAGAAAACTGCCAAAATCCCGCTGCTGGCCCAGTTCCTCCTTGTTGAGCTGGGGGTAGATCTGCTGCGGATGGCAGCTGTGCACACCCCGACTCCACTCGGTTCGGCCATGGGTCTGATAGCAGCTATCCTGGTGGGGGACATTGCGGTTCAGACAGGTCTATTCGTTAATGAGGTTGTGCTGTATATGGCTGTCGCATCCATTGGCATGTTTGCTACGCCCAGTTATGAGCTGGGGCTGGCCAACCGGATCGTCAGGCTTGCGCTGCTGTTAGCCGTTGCGGCGTTCCAGGTGCCAGGCTTTATGATCGGCTCTACCCTCGTGATCGTCCTGCTGACTATGAACCGTTCCTACAATTCTTCATATATGTGGCCGTTTATACCGTTTAATGCAAAGGCGATGGGTGCTATTCTACTGCGCCAGCCTGTGCTCAGCTCCAAAACAAGGCCTTCCTTCAACAAAACCAGAGATAATACACGGATGGCTCCGGTTCAGAAGAAAAAAGACAAGTCGTAGGAAAATACAAATCAACTGCAAATTAGTCCATTCAATGGCGTTCCCTCTGTCTGCTATACTGAATACACTAAATAGATAGGGTGGAACATGACTTTCCACAGAAATTGGAGGACTGCGCAAATGTTTTTACACGGTACGAGCCGAATTAATGATGCCAATCATCTGGAGATTGGCGGATGTGATGTGACGGAATTGAAGGCGGAGTATGGTACCCCGCTATATATAATGGACGAGCAATTGGTCCGGCGCCGGTGCCGCGAATACATGGAGGCTTTTACTGCATCCGGGCTCGGATTTCAGGTTGCTTATGCCAGCAAAGCCTTCTCGGTTATGGCGATGTGCCGCTTGGCTGACGAAGAAGGATTGTCACTGGATGTGGTGTCGGACGGGGAGCTGTATACCGCGCTTCAGGCCGGGTTCCCGGCAGAGCGCATTCATTTCCATGGCAACAACAAAACACCGGATGAGATCGAGATGGCCATTGATGCCGGAATCGGCTGCTTCGTAGTCGACAATCTGGTAGAACTCAGCTTGCTTCAGGCGATTGCTCTGCGCAAGGAAGTCACCGTTAATATTCTGCTGCGGGTGACTCCAGGTGTGGAGGCGCATGCCCATCACGCCTATGCTTCGACGGGCCAGACAGATTCAAAGTTTGGTTTTGACATTGGCAATGGCTCTGCACTGGAAGCGGTAAGCCGGGCTTCACAACAAGAGAATCTCCAGTTGCTGGGCGTTCATTCCCATATCGGTTCGCAGATTTTTGAAACGGAAGGTTTTGAGCTTGCGGTTGAGCGGATTGCCGACTTCACCCGCAAAGTTAAAGAAGATCTCGGCGTATCCTTCCCGGTTGTCAATCTTGGCGGCGGCTTCGGAATCCGTTATGTTGAAGGCGATACACCGCTGAAGGTGTCTGAATATGTGGCTGCCATCACAGGTGCGGTGAAGACGCATTTTGCCGGAATCGGCGAATCGCTGCCGCAGATCTGGGTAGAGCCAGGACGCAGCATTGTGGGCGATGCCGGAACTACGCTGTATACTGTGGGTACGAACAAAGAGATTCCAGGCGTGCGCAAATATGTTGCCGTTGACGGCGGTATGACTGATAATCCGCGTCCGGCATTGTATGAATCCAAATATGAGGCGCTGCTGGCTAACCGTGCGGCAGAACCGAATGAAGAAACAGTCTCCATTGCCGGCAAATGCTGCGAAAGCGGAGATATGCTGATCTGGGATGTGGAGCTGCCGAAGGTGGAGAGCGGAGATTTGCTCGCTGTAGCCTGCACAGGCGCATACAACTACTCCATGGCCAGTAACTATAACCGGATTCGCCGTCCGGCAGTCGTATTCGTGCAGAACGGTCAGAGCGATCTTGTGGTGCGGCGGGAGTCCCATCAGGACATTATTGCCAACGATGTGATCCCGGCTCGTATTGCGAAGCAGACGGTGACGAAGTAAGAATATCTGCGGACACCGTAGCGAAGTAGCATGCAGCAGGCGGAAATCCTTTTCCGTCTGCTTTGCTTTGTGCGTGATTTCATAGTAAACTAATAAGCGTGTTCAACATCTGTGATTTCGAAAGGGGTATTTACATATGGCAAAGCAAGCGAAAATTACACTTGAAAATGGCGGCGTCGTGCTGATCGATCTGTTTGAGAACGATGCACCCAACACAGTTGCCAACTTTGAAAAGCTGGCAAAAGACGGCTTCTACAACGGTCTGGTCTTTCACCGTGTCATTCCCGGCTTCGTAGCTCAGGGCGGTTGCCCGAATGGTACAGGCTCCGGCGGTCCGGGTTATACCATCAACTGTGAGATCAACCCGAACAAACATGAACGCGGTTCGCTCGCTATGGCCCATGCCGGCAAAAACACTGGCGGAAGCCAGTTCTACATCGCCTATGCTCCACAGCCTCACCTGGACGGCGTACACACCGTATTCGGTAAAGTCGTAGAAGGTATGGACAAGGTAGATGCTTTCCAGGGACGCGACAAAATGACTTCGGTGGAAATTATCGAAGCTTAATTTTTCCTGATTTTGTACAATTCCAACAAAGGCAGACCTCCGAATAGGAGGTCTGCCTTTTTGCTGTCTAACGAATCTATTATTCTAGCGTCCCATACGGTCATGACGGGAGTTGAAACGCTGCGGAAGCCAGAAGAATATCAGATACATCAGCAGAAAGACAACAAAGGCAAAGGCCTCTTCAACAAGCAAATAGTATGGGTAGGCTCCAAAGTAGTCCAATACCGAAAACGTGCCCGGCTTGTGAACGAGGAACATATAGTTGGCTCCCAAGGTGCGATCTGCGGCATAGACCAGGGCAGCGACGATATTAAGGCAGAGCATGGTGAAAAAGAGTGATTTCCAGGTGGGCTTGTAACCTTCGATCCAGGTCATGTACAGCGAAGCCAGAACGATTCCTCCGTGTGCCACAAAGAATAATAAGAAGCGGAAATGGGGAAAGGGGTACACCAGATTAGGCGTCAGCAGTGCAATGAATGCACCCCCCGTTCCGGCGAAATATAGAGAAGAATAGAGCAGACGGCTGCGGGTAAGCAGCATAACGATGGACAGGAGTAATGTGATTCCACACAGTTCCAGCGGCAGGGAGGAGTCTTTTTCCCATATCTCTTGAGTGATGTACCATAGCTGGAGACTGCCTTCCGAGAATAGCAGTACGGCTACAAGCAGCAGGCGGATGAATGCCCTTAGTCCCGGGTTAGAACGGATGGTCTGGCGAAGGCCGAAGAGCAGCACACAGAAACATGCGACTAAAGATACAGCTATCCAATGTGATGCTGAGAACATCATGAAATCGATGGCATGCTTACGGTTCCAAAAAGCGTGATCGTTCACGGGTTTCCCCCTTGGAAGTCGAGAATAATTTGACAAAAAATAAAAATCCGGAATTTTAACAATTTCTGATTCTAATGATCTACTCTAAGGTGATATAAGTATATATCGCAGACTCTGGCCAGAAAAGGAAAATATATAGAAAATCTACATAAGTTGACGCATGGATGATCCGGAATACATAACTGGCTTTCAAGCGGAGTATGTCTATAACTGGGCGGTTCGGCGGCAATCTTGGGCAGAGGCGCGGCAATAGGATCAGAAATCCGACAAAACACTGGGGAACGGGGGCTTTTGAGTATGGTGAAAAAAAGAGTAAGTGTGGCCTTGGTTATCCTCGTGCTGTTAGTGCAATATGCATACGGCATAGGGTTTACTACGCAGGTAACGGCTGCAGGAATTGAGAATGACCGTGATATTATTACAAGCGTGTCTATGGCGGTGTACGGGCCAGATGGCCAGACAGTGACAGATAATGTGTATGAGGTGGATTCCAAGGTCACTCTGGACTATACATGGGCGCTTCCTAATGGACACGGATACGTTGCAGGAGACACGTTTGCTTTTCAGCTTCCGGCACAATTCCAGCTGTTTAACGACATTAGCGGTTCGCTGGTTTCGGATGATGGAGAGGTAGGCACCTTCACGGTCAGCCAGTCCACACATCAGGTACTCATGAGCTTCAACAGCTACATCCAGACGCATGACAACATTCAAGGTACTCTTAGCATCCATACTCAATTTGACAAACAGGTCATTTCAGGCAGTACGACCCAAGATATTATATTCCCTGTCAACGGGGGTTCTCAGACGGTTACGGTGAATTTCAAGCCGTCCGTGGGTTCAACGATTGAGAAAAAAGGTACCCCGGACGGCTTCAATGCGAGACATATTGATTGGACTGTCGATGTCAACAAGAAGCTGGAGGCGGTAACCGGTGCGGTTATTACGGATCCGGTTCCCGAAGGCTTGTCCATGGACAGCACCGTTTCGCTAGCTGTATATCAACTGGGTATTCAACTGGATGGCACAGTCACTGTAGGTGCACTGATTGACAGCAGCAAATATTCTTATGATATTGCGGACGGGATGCTTACAGTGCGCTTCACTGATCCTATAATCACCGGAGCATACCGGATTGCCTATTCGACGGCAGTGGCGAGCGATGTGCTGAGCAGTTTTACGAATACGGCTACTTTTGCGGGAGAGGGACGTGACCCGGTAAGCTCATCCGCTACCGTAACCATTGAGCGTGGCGGAAGTCTGAACAAGATGGCAACGAACTATGAATGGGGTAAGCAGATCATCACCTGGGCCATCGAGTACAACTATAACAACAAAATAATCCCGCAAGGCAGCGGGGTGCTTACAGACTACTTCAACGACTCGCAGAGGCTGATTACAGATTCGCTGGTCGTCTATCCGGTGACCCTCAACTCCACAGGTACAGCCATAAAAGGGACACCTCTTCTGGAGAACGTGGACTATACCGTAACCGGATTAATCGGTGTGGAGAAAAACGGCTTCAAGCTGGAGTTCCTGAAAGATATTTCTTCAGCCTACCGAATTGAATACAAAACCCAATCCTTAGCCCGTGTAATAAAGGACACCACCATTACCAATACCGTCTCGGACAGCACCTATAGTGTGGATGCGACACAGAAGATCCGTTCGGCCATCATATATAAAACACTGTCAGGAGTAGACTATAAGAATCATACTACGGAGTGGAAAATCACTGTGAACGGTGACAATCTGCCCATGAGAAACGTAGTGGTGACCGATACCTTCCCGCAGGGAGGACAGAAGTTCATTCCGGGAACTCTGGTCGTAAGGGATGCAAGCGGCACAGTCTTGAATGAGTCCGATTACGAGTGGGGGCTGAATAAACCGGATGAACCGAAATCCGGATTCAAGGTCAAGTTTAAGAAGCCTCTTTCCGTAACCCATACCATCACTTACCGGACAGAGTTCAATAACGACTGGCTCTACGGCAATACAGATAATTTTGTGAACAACGCCCGGATTGACTGGAAAGATGTTGAAGGCCGAGCGCTTTGGACGGAAGCTAAGGGACTGTTTATTCCCCGTGCCGAGGTGAAGAACAATGGTTTCAAAACAGGGTCCTATGATGCTAGACATAAAATATTCGCCTGGAGCCTGGGGATCAATTACAACAGTAAGGCGATTGCCGACCCGAATATAACGGATATCCTGACTTCCGGACAGACAATCGGGGATAACTCAATGAGGGTCTTTAACATGAATATCGATGCCAATGGTGAACCGTCCCGCGGATCAGAGATTCCTAAGAATGCTTATTCTTATTCTGTCGGCACCGGCAACGAACTGAAGATTGAATTCGCAGATGCGATAAGCTCCCCGTATTACGTAGTGTTCAATACACGTATTGAAGGACAACTGATCGGTCCTTCGGTCGATAATGCTGCGAAGCTTTTGGATGGCACCAAGAGAGTATCCAAGGATTTATACGCTACGGTAAACATTCCTTATGGAGGAGAATATGTCTACAAGGATGGCTTGCAAAATGGTGATAAGCTGAATTGGACTATCTTTGTCAACCGTTCACAGTCTTATGTGGAGAATGCGGTACTGACCGATATTCCTAGCTCGAACCAAATCCTGCTTCCGGATTCTTTCCACCTCTATCGTACCTTAGTGGCAGGTAACGGAGAGATTTTCAAGGACGATTCAGAGTTAGTGAAGGATGCGGATTATACCTTGAACATCAGTACGGATGCTGACGGCAAGCAGAGCTTCGTACTCCGTTTCCTTAGTAATATATCTTATACTTATATTCTGGAATATCAGTCACTGATCGTTGCGAATACTGGAGATAAACTGATCAATACTGTCAATTTCAGCGGTTTGAATGTGAAGTCGGTCACCCAGGACACTACCAAAGAAGTTATAGTAGGTGTTTCCAGTGGTTCGGGAACAGGCAGCGGTATACGCGGAACGCTGACAGTCCAGAAGCAGGATGCAGCAGACAGCGGACTTAAACTTGCGGGGGCAACATTCGAGCTGTATCGCCTGAATGGATCCGAACGTCTGCTTGTTAACACCCGGACGTCAGATGAGGAGGGTCATGCGGTGTTCAACAATATCTGGCTGGGAAGCTATGTATTGATTGAATCGGCAGCTCCTTCAGGATATGCGCTGGATTCCCGTGAGTATCCGGTGACCATTGGCTCTTCAGCCAATATCAAATTGACTGTGCTCAATACGAAGCTGGCACCAGCGACAGCTTCGCCGACACCGACGCCGACGCCGACGGTATCTACTGTACCTGGCGAGTCGTCGACACCGGCTGTGTCAACACCACCAACATCGACGACAATTCCTACTGCAGCACCAACTCCGACGGTTGTTCCGGGAGTACCTGCAACAACCATACCTGCGGCTTCAAGTGTGCCAGGGGTCATCATCAATGAACCGCAAATACCTGCAGGTGCGGTAGTTACTCCAGGTACAACACCGTCATTATCACCATCGCCTTCTTCGTCACCGGCAGCAGTCATATTGCCTGATGATGACATTCCGCTTGGCGGTGTGGAGGTCGACGAGAATGATGTTCCGAAAGGAACGGTTGCCGAAGCGTCAACCGGCAAACTGCCGCAGACGGGAGAGAACAGTCCTTTGCCTATCTACATGGCGGGTCTGGGTCTAATCCTTACAGGCTTAATCCTAAGCATGGTATTCAGAAGACGTAAAGAGTAAGGATTACCCAAGCATTGTAATAAATGCACGCGGCAGAGTTGTTGCCGCGTGTATTTTTTTTATAGCCAAATTCCTCTGGTCTTAAGAAATGCTATAATAACTTCAAACACAAAGCATAGGAGGAAGTTCATATGTGGTCGGAATTTAAAAAGTTTGCCTTGAAGGGAAATGTACTCGATCTTGCAATAGCGGTGGTGATTGGTGCAGCGTTTGGCAAAATTGTATCCTCGCTGGTTGCCGATATTATTATGCCGCTGATAGGTATGATCACCGGCGGAATCGATTTGAGCGGACTCCATTTCACCCATGGAAAGGCAGTAGTGAGTTATGGTGTGTTCCTGCAGACGGTCGTTGACTTTTTTATCATCGCCTTCTCCATCTTCATGGTGATCAAGCTGGCTGGCCGCTTCAAGCGTAAGGAAACGGTAAAAGTTGAGGTAGTGGAAGAACCTGCCCCCGGTCCAGAGGTAGTCCTGCTAACGGAGATTCGTGATTTATTGCGTGCGGATCATCAGGTGCAAAAAGATAATTGAGTTACTTAAATAAAGTTAATTTCATAAACGCACTTGCATTTCCTGTGTCAAAGTGATAATTTTGTTGTAGGTAAACTTAAAAATAATTAAATATTATCAATCCTTCAGGGCAGGGTGTAATTCCCTACCGGCGGTGATGCTTCTGCAATTAGCTGAACAAGCTGATGGCGCTGCTAAGTCCGCTACCCGCTTCGTATGTATCATATGGACGGTGGACCTGGTGCAATTCCAGGACCGACAGTATAGTCTGGATGGAAGAAGGAGAGATTGACGTTCTGTGCTTATATAGACAGGCGTACTGCAGTGTTATCGAATAATATGTGCGAACTTTCACAATTGTTTTTTTGACTGTGAAACGCGCAGTTTTATTCGAACTGCCAGTAAACTCTCGTATAACCCGTCTTGAACTCCACCTGGAGATTGAGGCGGGTTTTCTATTGTAACAGAATGTTTCGAACAGAATCAGGAATGATACAGCTAGAGGATCGGAGGCAGGACATGGATGCAATGAACGATGAATTCTATATGTCGCTCGCCCTGGATATGGCGGAAAGAGCGCAAGGACAGACAAGTATTAATCCTGTAGTTGGCTGTGTAGTTGTAAAAGACGGTGCAATGATCGGGCTGGGCACTCATCTGCAGCGCGGGACTGGTCATGCTGAAGTGCATGCGCTGAATATGGCGGCAGGCCAGGCACAAGGCAGTACAGCCTATGTAACCCTTGAGCCCTGCAGCCACTATGGCAAGACTCCGCCCTGCAGCCAAAGGCTGATCGATGAAGGTGTAGCCCGTGTGGTCGTGGCTTGTGAGGACCCTAATCCCCAGGTTGCCGGCCAGGGCATTGCCATGCTCCGCGAGCAGGGGATTGAGGTTGAAGTAGGGCTGCTCCGCAGCCGTGCACAGCGTCTTAATGAGAAGTTCATCAAATATATTTTGACGAAGCAGCCATTTGTCACACTCAAGAGCGCCAGCACGCTCGACGGGAAGCTCGCGACCCGGACAGGGGACAGCAAATGGATATCCAATGGCCAGTCCAGGGAGATCGTACATACGCTGCGGCACCGTCACCAGGGTATTATGGTCGGGGTCAACACGGTGATCGCCGATAACCCTTCCTTAACGACCCGAATGGATGTGCCGGGACTGAACCCTGTCCGTATCGTGATTGACTCGGCGCTGCGGATTCCACTGGATTCCGCAGTCGTAAGCGATGGTCAGGCACCTACCATTGTCGTGACTACAGAATCCGCTGATCCGGTAAAGCAGGAGCTGCTTAAGGACGCTGGTGTGCAGATCGTTATCAGCGGCAACGGGCCGCGAGTGGATCTGAAGGCGGCGATGAGCGCGCTAGGCGAATTAGAGATCGGTTCGATCCTGCTCGAGGGTGGTGGAACGCTCAATGGCGCCATGCTGGAGAGTGGGCTGGTGGACCGAGTGATTCTTTTCTTCGCTCCGAAGATTGTCGGCGGCGGTGCTGCTGCACCTGGAACCTTTGACTTTCCGGGTGTCGAGCTGATGAAGAATGCGATCACACTCGAAGGATTGGAAGTCGAAGTGCTCGGGGATAATGTGTGTATCAGCGGGACGCCTATCCGCTAAAGCAAGTTTCAGGAGGGGATCACATGTTCACAGGCTTGATTGAGGAGGTCGGCGTCCTGCGCGGGGTAACCAGTGGCGGCGAAATGATGGTGCTGAATATCGGCGCTTCCCTCATTATGGATGATTTGAAAATAGGAGACAGTGTATCCGTCAATGGGGTTTGCCTTACGGCGACCTCCCTCGGAGATCATTCTTTTACCGTAGATGTTATGCCCCAGACTTACCGCAACAGCACGCTTAAGGAGCTGCGAAGCGGCAGCAGGATGAATCTGGAACGTGCCATGGCTGCAGGTGGGCGTTTCGGAGGGCATATCGTTCAGGGCCACGTGGATGGAACCGGTGAGATTCGTTCGGTCAAACGGGATCAGAATGCGGTTGTGTTCGAAATAGCGCCGGAGCGTAAATCGCTTTTCAAATTTATTATTCCCAAAGGATCTATCACGATTGATGGCATCAGCCTGACGGTGGTGGACACCTCGGCTTCCATGTTTACCGTTTCAATTATTCCACATACGCTCGGCGAAACGGTCCTGGCTCACAAACGGAACGGGGACCGGGTCAACATCGAATGCGATGTGCTCGGCAAATATGTGGATCATCTGCTGAACTATAGATCACGTTCAGGAGATGGGGAAGAGGATAACAGCTCCCGGATCAGCCACGATTTTCTCGCGGCGAACGGGTTTGTATAAATTATGAACAGGCTTACGGTTAGCCCGCAAGGTTAGACGTAAAGCTGTCAGGAGGACAAAATGATGAGCCAGCAAGCGAAGAATGACAGCGTCCTGGACCCGATTGAGGACGCGATATACGATTTGATGCGCGGCAAGGTCATTATCGTGGTTGATGATGAGGACCGGGAGAATGAAGGGGACTTCATCGCACTAGCCGAACGATCTACACCGGAAGTGATCAACTTCATGATTACCGAGGGACGCGGACTGGTCTGCGTGCCGATTACAGCAGAACGGGCGGAGGAGCTGGATCTTCAGCCGATGGTGGCAAATAACACCGATAACCATGGCACTGCCTTCACCGTCTCCGTCGATCACAAGGATACCACCACAGGCATCTCTGCCGCAGAAAGATCATTAACCATTCAGGCCCTGATGGATCCGAATGCCAAGCCTTCCGATTTCCGCAGACCGGGCCATATGTTCCCGCTGATTGCGAAGAAAGGCGGCGTGCTGCGGCGTTCCGGCCATACGGAAGCTGCAGTGGATTTGGCCCGCATGTGCGGTGCTTATCCGGCCAGCGTTATCTGCGAAGTCGTGAAGGAAGATGGGACGATGGCCCGTCTGCCGGATCTGGTGGAGATTGCGAAGAAGCATGATCTCAAGCTGATCAGTATAAAGGACCTGATTCATTATCGCAATGAGAAGGAGCAGCTGGTGAACCGTGAGGTGTCGGTCAATCTGCCGACAGACTTCGGCGTTTTCCAGACGATCGCGTACACGAATGAAGTAGATGACAAAGAGCATGTTGCTTTGGTCAAAGGTGATATTTCCGGTGAGGAGCCAGTGCTGGTACGTGTACATTCCGAATGCCTGACCGGAGATGTGTTCCATTCCCACCGCTGTGACTGCGGACCGCAGTTCGAAGCGGCGCTTCGCCAGATTGAAGCCGCAGGCCGCGGTGTTCTGCTCTATATGCGCCAGGAGGGACGGGGCATTGGTCTAATTAACAAGCTTCGCGCCTACAAACTTCAAGAGGAAGGTCTGGATACTGTAGATGCCAACCTGAAGCTGGGCTTCCCGGCCGACCTCCGTGATTACGGGATTGGAGCACAGATCCTGAAGGATCTTGGAGTGCGCCAGATCAGGCTGATGACCAACAATCCCCGCAAGATCAAAGGGCTGGAAGGCTACGGTCTAGAGGTTGTGGAACGTGTGCCGATTCAAATGCCGGAGAACAAGGACAACACCAACTATCTCCATACGAAGCAGGCCAAGCTGGGCCACCTGCTGACTTTTGATAACATTGAACAAAATGAGGATTCCAAGCTGTAACATCCATAACTTACTAACTTACTAATGAAGGGTAGATGAATACAATGCCGAATTATTTAGAAGGACATTTAGTATCCGAGGGACTGAAATACGGGGTCGTTGTAGGCCGTTTTAACGAGTTCATTACAAGCAAATTGCTGTCCGGCGCACTTGATGCATTCAAGCGACATGGTGTAGGGGATGATGAAGTGGATGTAGCCTGGGTTCCGGGAGTATTTGAAATTCCCTTGATCGCCCAAAAAATGGCTGAAAGCGGCAAATATGATGCGGTTATTACTCTTGGAACCGTCATTCGCGGATCTACGACACATTATGATTATGTGTGCAACGAGGTAGCTAAAGGAGTAGCAGCGATCAATCTCAAAACAGGTATCCCAACTATCTTCGGTGTGGTTACAACCGAGAATATTGAGCAGGCGATCGAGCGCTCCGGAACCAAAGCCGGCAACAAAGGCTGGGATGCCGCGACCGCTGCAATTGAAATGGCGAACCTGAACAAACTCTTCAAAATATAAACCTTCTATTTCTGCTTGAGTAAAGGAGCCTCTTGACGAATCGGCTTAAATCGTGCTTATTTATATGTATAAGAAGAAAGCATGAACCATAAGAACTTTCTACTTGTGTAGCGCCCGGGCGGCGCTGCACTTTACTTTTTTTTGGCGGGAGGAAACCGCGTGACTGTACTGTACAAGCTGGAGACGTTCGAAGGTCCGCTCGATCTGCTCTTACACTTAATTGACAAAGCGGAAATCGACATCCAGGACATTCCGGTCAGCGAGATCACCGAGCAGTACATGGAATATCTGCGGAGCATGCAGGAGCTTGAACTGGATATTACGAGCGAATTTTTGGTGATGGCTGCAACCCTCTTGTCGATCAAGAGCAAGCTGCTGCTGCCGAAGCCGCCGGTGATCGAATTTGAAGATTTCGAATATTACGAGGATGACGGCTACGATCCGCGGGCAGAGCTGGTTCAGCGGCTGATTGAATACCGAAAATTCAAGAGCATTGCTGTGCAGCTGCTGGATATGGAGAGTGAACGAAGTCTGATTTTTACCAAGGAGCCGGAGGACCTGGGTCCATTCGTGCCAGCCCAAATCGACAATACGATCAAGGGTCTGCATACTGCGGATCTTATCGCTGCCTTTCGGAAAGCGCTTAGTAAAGCAGCTAGAAGATCCTCTTATCAGCGCATTACCCGGGATGAAATTTCGGTGAAAGACAGAATACGGGATGTGTCTGAAGCCCTCCAGCGCAAGGGGGCAGGTGGCAGAATGCGGTTTTCTGCATTGCTGCATGATGAAATGGCCAGGCATGAGATCGTGGTCACCTTTCTCGCTATTCTGGAGCTGATGAAGATGAAGGCGATATTCTGCTATCAGGAGAAATTATTTGATGACATCGTAATGGAGTGGAGAGGAGGAGAAGCATTTAGTGGAATACAAAACGCTGAAATCGATTATTGAAGGCCTGCTGTTCTTGTCCGGCGATGAAGGGCTGTCTGTGCGTCAGATCGCTGAGATCACCGAGCAGCGGCCGGATGTTGCCGGCAAAGCGCTGGAGGAATTGAAAGAGGATTATATTTCACAGGAACGTGGTCTGCAGGTGGTGCAGATTGCCGGCAATTACCGGCTGGCAACACTGCCTGACCATGCTCCGTATTTTGAGCGGCTTGCCTATTCGCCCTCACGTTCATCGCTATCACAGGCAGCGCTTGAGACGCTGGCTATTGTCGCCTACCGTCAGCCGATTACCCGAGTAGAGATTGAAGAGATCCGTGGTGTGAAGTCAGAGCGGGCCATCCATACGCTGAACAACAAGGATTTGATCCATGAGGTGGGGCGTGCAGAGGCAGTGGGCCGTCCCATTCTCTACGGAACAACTAAATCGTTCCTCGAGAGCTTTGGCCTGGCGGACCTGAAGGAACTGCCGGAGCCTTCAAGTTTCGATGGTTCCTCCGACGATCTGGAAGAGGAGACGCAGCTCCTGTTCAGCAAGCTGGATAGCCAGATGAGTTTTGAGGATACGGAACAGGCATAATGCAACCATACTTTTATGAATTAGCATAGCCCTAATATCCCCCGACATAATGCGGAATCACCGCATGAAGGAGGTTATGGGGCTTTTTTGTCGGAGTATGGAATTTATTCCAGGTCAAATAGCCATACTAAACCAAAGGCTCCTAATATAGGGTTGCATGGAGGTTACTTTCGTGACGTTATGGCTGGCAATATCCCTCGCGCTGCTGCTGCTTGTGATTGGACTGCTGCTTCTGATATTGACTTCATACATACATTTTCATTTCCGGTTGTGCAGGCTGGGAACAGATGACCGATTAGAACTGGATATCAAAGCCGTCTTTGGCTTGGTCAAATTTCACTATGAATTGCCTGCGCTGGTGTTTCAGGGGATGGAGAAGGGTATCAAAGTCAAGCTGGAAGAGAGCGGCATCGCACCGGTCCGTACAGATAAAGACGAAGAAGAGCAAATCGACAAAGAACTGGTTACCGAATGGCTGCAGAATATCCGTAAGGCGCTTAAGGCGACATATGGTCTGAAGAAATGGCTGAGAAATACGATGTCCCATCTCCAGATCACGAAGTTTGACTGGTCCACTGATTTCTCACTGGGGGATGCGGCTGGGACGGCGACGGCAGTGGGTGCACTTTGGGGACTGAAGTGGACGATTGCAGGCTGGTTGTCCAGTCTGGTCCGGCTGAAAAAGGCCCCAAAGCTGTTTGTTGCTCCGGTTTTCCGGGATGAGCTGTGCTTCTCCACCGAAGCAGTATGTGTCGGAAAGCTGTCTGCAGGCTATGCTTTTTTTGCAGGGATAGTGCTTCTGCGGCGCATATCCAAAGTGGAAGGCGGTCTGCGCCGCTGGAGGGAACTGTTAAGCCGCAAAACTCAAAGTCCCATGGGGAAATCCGAATAGCGGACAATAAAAAAGACAGTGGCGCTGTAGTTACTTGCGTCCTGTCTTCTAATGTTATATTGCGGTTTATATAAGCGCCGGGGACTTGGACTTGAGGAAGAAGACCTGTGGATTGTTAGCAGCATCCTCTGTTCTGTACATCATTAATTCAAAAGCTTCTCCGTTAAGCTCCATAGGAATTTGCTCCCGTCCGTCCAGATAGGCAACGGTTCCCAGGGCCATTAGGCCTTCTGCACTTATCCCTACTAACAGTCCGCCTAGTTCTCTGACTTGTTCTATGTTGCTGCCTTTATCCATCTTCTCTTCCAGAGTATAGGTTAGCGTAATGATCTCTGCCAGATTGCTTTTTCCGGTCCGGCCAACTTCAATATGCTTAACAAAGACTTTGGAATTCGCATTTTCCAGGGACAGAGCAGGACCTTTGTTTATAGAATAAGGGTACCAAAAATGATGTTCTCCCCATATTTCGCGGCTGCTTGCCCTTTCTCCGATATAAACCTGCTCAAAGTAGGTAGGGCGGTTCGGTTTGTCTGCTTTGAACCAGATCAAGCGGAGCGTATCGATCCAGTCTTCCTTGGAACAGCCGGCGCGGATATGATGATAATCCTCAGCGTATTTGCGGGCAAGGCGCATAGGTGCCGTAACGGCTGCATATTCAAGGAACTCATTGATTTCTCTCGAGTTTCCGGATGAGGCCGAATCACTCTGCTTAACATTCTGTTCATAACTATTATGAAGCTGCATGAACAGATCGTAGGACAGCCTTTTGCCGCTTGGGATGACGACCTCCTTGAAGATTTTGATCTGATCTCCGTCACTCCACTCCTTTCCTTTATCCGCATACTGCTCCGGCATAGGATTCATATCTACGACCACATACCCCTTGTGCGGATCCTTTTGCCCATCACTTAAGCCTTTTACCAGAGGCATCACGCCGCTGCCTTCCATATCCGCTTGCCAAATTTTTGTGAAAATCATCACTCAGCCTCCATAGACAGATTTTTCTGCTTAGGCATCATTTTGGCCTCTCCGGCGGATTTTATGTGAGGCGAATTGGCGAAGGCTAGATCTGGACAGATCACCAGAAGCTTTTTGATTGCCTCCGTATTTTTATTATCATCTGCTGTACATATCATACCCGGTATATGAGCAAACTGTTACAAGAGTAGGCATTTCCCTTATCTTTTCAGAACGCAGAGGAGGAGTACTTAGATGTCAGATCACCCGATTCAAGGTCTCATGCAGACCGCTATGGAAAATATTAAAGGCATGGTGGATGTCAATACGATTGTTGGCGATCCGGTAGAAACACCTGATGGCAGCGTGATTCTGCCTATTAGTAAAGTAGCCTTCGGCTTTGCCGCAGGCGGCAGTGATTTCCGCGTGGAAGATGATGCTCCGAGTGTGAATGGTACAGGGTCCGGTGTCAAAATGCTTCCGTTCGGCGGCGGTAGCGGCGGCGGGGTATCGATTCGCCCGATTGCTTTTCTCGTAGTCGGCAGAGAAGGTGTGCACATTGTACCACTGGATAATCAAACCCATTTGTTTGAAAAAATTATCGATGCCACCCCGGGGCTCATTGACAAAATTCAAACTATGTTCCAGAATGGCTCACAAAATGGTACTCCTGTAGGTGCAGAAGTGGTAGGAAACCCGGTGGTCAAAAAAGAAGTGATCAAGCACGAGACGGTCACTTCGGATCCTTCGACACACTAGTTGTACAGGTTCATTATGACAACGGAATAGCAGCCAAGGGGATATCGCTTAGACGGCGGTGTCCCTTTTTGTTGATGATAAAGAAGGACATACCTGTCCCTTGCCCTGCATACACTTGTACTATACAAGCGAACTGATAAGAAGCCGGAGGATGAACATGAATACACCAAATCTTAAATCGCCGCTGATCATTTTAATATGTGCTCTGCTGCTCTGTATAGCTCCACAGCCTATCATTCAAGCCGAGAATAGCACCATCTCCACCCATGCCAGAGCTGCAGCGCTGATTGATGTAGAATCGGGCAGGATGCTGTACAGCAGCCGTGGGGACGAGCCTATGCTGATTGCCAGCCTGACCAAGATCATGACTGCTCTTGTGGCCATAGAACATGGGGATCTGCTCTCCAAGGTCAAGGTGGGCAGGAATGCCTTCGCCAAAGAGGGTTCCTCTCTGTATTTGAAACAAGGAGAAGAAATGACTTTGGAGGATATGCTGTACGGGCTGATGCTGCGCTCGGGAAATGATGCGGCAACAGCAATCGCGGAGCATGTGGGAGGAACGGAAGAGGGCTTCGTCTATCTGATGAATGCCAAAGCGGAAGAGCTGGGGCTTCGGAATACCCATTTTGCCAATCCCCATGGACTGGATGCGGAAGGCCATTATTCCAGCGCGAATGATCTGGCTGTACTCACAGCCTATGCGATGCATAATCCGGTATTTAAGAAGATTGTCAAAACCCAGGAGAAAACGGCTGATAATCCGTATGAGAAATGGGACTACAAATGGCATAACAAGAATAAAATGCTGCGCTTGTATGAGGGGGCAGACGGGGTGAAGACGGGATATACCAAAAAAGCACTCCGCTGCCTCGTTAGCTCCGCTACCCGGGGGGGCCAGCAACTGGTCGCTGTTACGCTGAATGATGGGGATGATTGGAATGATCATGCGGCGCTGCTGGATTTCGGGTTCAATCATTATCCGCTCAAGCGGCTCGTTGAACGGGGAGAAGGAATTAGCGGGTATGGTTACGTGACAGGCCGGTCATTTTCGTACCCTCTAGGCCAGGGCGAGGAAGTGCGGCTTGTTACCAGGCTTGTACTTAATCCGGAGATAAAGGCGGCTGAGCCGAAAAAGACGCGAAGCAACACTGGCTTTGGACTCAAAGGAATCCTGGTACTGCAGCTTGGCGGCAAGGAGATAGGACGTGTTCCAGTCTATCCGCCGGATCAGCTGCCGCCAGAGCAATCCCCCTATTATAAAAAATACGGATCGGCAGGAGCAGCAGCGTATCCGGTGCATCATTGGCTGCAGGCATTCGGCAGCGCACTGCGGGCTCTTTTTCAAATGGGTGAGACAGGGAAGTGAACCGAAGGCGGCATAGAATGGGGAGGGAATCACATGATTAATGGAATTTGGCTGGGGATGATCCTCATCGGCTTTGTATTTGCGGCTGTGAACGGCCGCATGGACGCTTTCACGGCTGCTGTCTTTGACGGAGCAAAAAACGGGGTCACTGTCAGTTTTGGCCTAATCAGTGTCCTGGTGTTCTGGATGGGGATCATGCGGGTTGCCGAAGATGCGGGCCTGCTCAAAAAAATTGCCAAAGTGCTGGGCCCGCTTGTTTCTTATCTGTTCCCTGATGTGCCGA
Organism: Paenibacillus sp. LS-5; assembly: GCF_056121505.1. Taxonomy (NCBI): domain Bacteria; kingdom Bacillati; phylum Bacillota; class Bacilli; order Caryophanales; family Paenibacillaceae; genus Paenibacillus; species Paenibacillus sp. LS-5. The sequence continues at coordinate 75,612 of NZ_JBWAVA010000013.1, forward strand.
AGGGTCACCCCGCCATCGGCTACATCCTATCTAATATGAGTGCCAATCTGCTCGGTCTCGGCAATGCAGCGACACCAATGGGGATCAAGGCGATGCAGGAGCTGCAGACCCTGAATCCGGACAAGGAGACTGCGACTCCGGCAATGTGTACACTGCTCGCGCTGAACACCGCCAGCATTACCCTGATCCCGGCAACGCTGATTGCCATCCGGCTGAACTATGGATCGGCAGATCCTGCGGCTATCGTCGGCACCACACTGGCGGCAACTGCGGTAGCGACGTTGGCGGCTATTGCTGCAGACAGGTTGTGCCGCCGCCTGGCACTCCTCCGCAGGCCACCCGGGCCGCCGCCTGCCGTAAAGCCAGTTCATTCTGCGCTGCCGCATACTTCCCTGAAAGGGTGAGCCTGCCTTGTTTCAGCTAATCAGCCTTATCTCGGCCTGGGCAATTCCGGTCATGATTACCTTTATTCCACTATACGCATTCACACGTAAGGTTCCAGTCTATGAATCCTTTGTCGAAGGGGCTAAGGACGGCTTCGGTACCGCTATAGCAATCATTCCGCATCTTGTCGGCATGCTTGTTGCCATTAATGTTTTTCGTGCATCGGGTGCCTTGGACTTCCTCATGAGCTTCATCGCTCCTGCCCTTGACGGTTTGGGCGTGCCTGCCGAAGTATTGCCGCTCGGCTTATTGCGTCCGCTTACGGGTACCGGCTCACTTGCGTATACCACGGATCTTATTAGTGTTCACGGTCCCGATTCTCTAATCGGTATGATTGCCTCTACGATACAGGGAAGCACTGATACTACTCTGTATGTGCTGACCGTGTACTTCGGCGCCGTAGGCATCCGCAACGGGCGTTACGCCCTCAAGGTTGGGCTTTTTTCCGATATCGTCGGCTTTGTTGCCGCAATTGCCGTGTGTCTGCTGGTGTTTGGGTGATCTCTGCTGCTGGATATCCGTGGAGGATCGCTGGCGGACATCATGTCATGCTCCATGAGCAGCATTATCTTGCGAACGGTAGAGGATACAGCTCGCTACGCACTGGAATGCTCTTATTTGCGCACTACCCTCCCCCTTAAGTGCGGGTGAGGGCTGTTTGGCTTTTATCTTTGAACGTGCCTAGCTGCTTTGACGGAGTAACGGAGAGGAAGTTTGGAACTGTAGGAGCGTCAGCGGCGGGAAGTCCAAACGTACCTTGGAGTTACAATTAGTCAACTGGTCAAAGTTTTTAGTCCACAGCCTCACCCCGCTCCCCCTTGTGTCATATGCTAATGCACCAATACAGGAGGGAGCTGACAGAAATAGATGGAGTACAAAGGCTTTATTCTGCATCATTCCCGCTGTCCGTCGATTAATGGCAAGGGCTTTGACTTTTGGGTAGGAGCAGATGGTTCGATTTATGCCGCGCCGCTGCTCACCGACCCGGAGTATATTCATGTTTGCCTTGAGGGTAACTACGGTGAGGAGAATATGCTGCCGCCTGTGCTTAAGCGTGAAGTTCAGCTGTTTGCGGCCGGCAAGCTCATCTTGGAGTTAGCTTCGCGTTATCAAATTGACCCGCTGATGGTAGAAACCCACACAAAAACCTGTCCGGGAGCATTTTTTCCTTGGAATGAACTTGTGATTTATCCCGCTGATGGTTATCATTAACCTGAGGTGACTAGTCGAAAATGGAAAGATTACAGAAAATATTGGCGCAGGCAGGTGTAGCGTCGAGACGCAAGTGTGAAGAAATGATTTTGGCCGGAAAAGTGGAAGTCAACGGGGAACTCGTAACTACGCTTGGCACGAAGGTGGACCCCGCAACAGATATAATTAAGGTCGCAGGTAGACTGATCCGGGGCGAGAACAAAATCTATATTATGTTCAACAAGCCTAAAGGTGTGATTACAAGCGCTTCCGACGACAAGGGACGCAAAGTGGTAACGGATTACCTGAAAGGCATCAAAGAGCGTGTATACCCTGTAGGCCGTCTGGATTATGATACAGAAGGGCTGCTGCTGCTGACGAATGACGGAGAGTTTGCCAACCTGCTCACCCATCCGAAGCACCATGTACCCAAAACTTATCTGGCCACGGTCAAAGGGGTGCCGCATGGAAGCGCGCTGGACAAGCTGAAAGCCGGCATCAAGCTGGAAGACGGTATGACTGCACCGGCAGAAGTAGAATACAAGGATATCGATGAAGCCAACAAAGAAACCGTCATCAGCATTACGATTCATGAAGGCCGCAACCGTCAGGTACGGCGCATGTTCGAAGCGGTGTCCCATCCTGTCATCCGGCTGAAGCGGATCTCCTTCGGGGATATCCTGCTGCAGAATCTCAAGCGAGGCTCATACCGCCATTTGACCAAGGATGAGATCAATCATCTTCAGCAAATTGCCAAGGCAGGGATGCTAAAAGCGAACCCAACCCGCAAAGACACATAAAGTTCACAATTTCCCCTCCTAAAACTGTGACAATATTCGTTATAATGTTCATAGGATGTTCACACCTAACAACTAAAATAATGAGTTGCGTCACAGAAAGGGGCTTGGCGTGTGGGCAAAGCGAGAAAGCCGGTTCAAATTATCATTCTGTTTGTAATCATCCTGCTTGGAGGTTATGCAATCGGTTCCTCGGTATTTGGAGGAGACGGGAAGCCCAAGGAAGGCGGCAAAGCTCCGTCTTTTGAACTGCTGGGGCTTGATGGCCTGACTCATACGCTTAGCGAATACAAAGGCAAGTCCGTGGTGCTTAATTTCTGGGGTTCCTGGTGTGCCCCATGTGTCAAAGAGATGCCTGCACTGCAGGCGCAATGGCAGAAGTGGAAGGATCAGGGCGTAGTGGTTGTAGGCGTAAATGTCGGTGAGGATCAGATGACAGTCGAGAATTTTGTAAAGCTTGTCAATATCAATTTTCCCGTGGTCATGGACAGCAGCCGCGATGCCGTCCGCAGCTATGGTGTGTCACCGCTTCCAACCACCTTCTTCATTAATACCAAGGGCAGGGTGGACAGCATTCACATCGGACAGCTGGATCTTGGCACACTTGACGATCAGATCAGGAAGCTGGTGGAGCCGTGAAGGAACAGCGAACCCCAATGATCACCAACACCAAATGTGAATGCGGCCATCAGAATCCGGTAGGTACGGTCCTTTGCGAGGCCTGTGGCAAGCCGGTCGACGGAGAGGAACAGCTCTCCGCAGGCAATCTGGAAATGCGATATGACGGTGTAGCCCGGCGTTCACAGCGGGTGAATCCCGGGGTGATCGACCTGGTGTGGAATTTTTTCTCCTCGGTCAAGATCGCCATTTATCTGATAGTTCTGACTTTGCTGGGTTCTATGCTGGGAACGATATTTCCCCAGGAGAGCACTTTTCTCAATATTGATGCATCAACCTATTATCAAGAAACGTACGGAACAGCCGGGGAGATTTACTATAAACTCGGCCTTTCGCACACCTATGAATCCTGGTGGTTCGTGTCTCTGCTAGTGCTCATTGGCGCCTCACTGGTTATCTGCAGCCTCGACCGTGTGCTTCCTCTATACAAGGCATTAACGCGGCAAAAAATCCGCAAGCACCGGCAGTTTCTTACCCGTCAAAAGGTGGTGCTTGTGACTGAGCTGCAGGAAGAGCCTGAAGTCTGGGTCGGAAGTCTGGTGAAGCCGCTCCAGAAGAAGGGCTACCGTGTCCGGACAGAGGGAGGCGCACTGCTCGCCGAGAAACACCGTTTTAGCCGCTGGGGGCCTTATGTCATACATATTGGCCTGATTATTTTTTTACTGGCAGTATTGGCCAGAGGTCTCCCGGGGCTGAATATGGATCAGCATTTGGCATTTCAGCAAGGTGATGCAGTAAGAATTCCAGACACTACCTATTATCTCGAGAACGAGAAGTTTACTGTAGAGTTCTATACAGAGGAAGAAATGCCCAAGGAATTCCGCGGGACCAAAGTTCTTCCGAAACTTTACGAGACTAAGGCTGTTCTCTACGAATGCACTGCAGACTGTACAGACCCCTCCAAGGAGCCTAAGCTGACCGAGGTGGCCAGACATGATATCCGGGTGAATTCTCCGCTTAGCTACAAAGGTTTGAAAGCGTATCAGTTTGACTATGATCTAACCCCGGTACTGCGTTCGGTACAGCCGGAACTTATAAATTCTAAGAATGGTGAGGTCTATGGCAAGTTCAAGCTGGACATGAAAAATCCGCAGCGGACATTTCAGCTTGGCCCCTATACGCTGGAACTCAAAGAGAAATATATGGACTTCGGTTTGAATGATGAAGGACAGCCAGTGTCCAAATCCCCCAATCCGAATGCCCCAGCCTTCCTGTTCCTCATTACAGGACCGGATCTGCCGGCCGGAGGGCAGCAGTATTTCTATTTTCCAAAACAGGTGGACAAAGAAAAGTTCCAGATGAATGCCATTAATGACAAGCTTGGCGGCAACGGGCGGTTCCTTGAGCTTGAAGTAGGGAGCATGGGAGATGTGGATTTCTCGGAATCAACAGCTTACCTGAACCTGCGCGTAGACCGGGCTATGCCTTTTGTCTGGATTGGTGCGGGCATTGTTATGCTTGGATTGGTGCTTGGCTTCTACTGGCAGCATCGGCGGATATGGCTGGCTATCGATCATGGTGAGCTGGTACTCGGAGGTCATACGAACAAGAACTGGTTCGGCTTCCGCCGCGAGATCGTGTCGATTCTGGCGAAAGCGGATCTGATCGTGGATGAAAAATCTCTGGATAACGGGGGAGGCATGACATGAGCTTGCTCGACTTCAGCAGTGACGTCTTTATTGCCGCATTTTTTCTATACAGCGGGTCATTCATGTTATACACTATTGCGATTATGGGCCGGAAATGGTCCGGCAGGAAACCGGAGGAGCACACTGCCCGTTGGGGAAGGATTGCTTTTATCGTATCCTCTTTGGGCCTGGTTTGTCATCTTGCCTATTTCTTCACCCGCTGGGCCGGGTCTGGGCATATTCCGGTCAGCAACATGTACGAATTCATGACATTCTTATCCATGATGGTCATGGTAGCTTTTACTGTGATTTTCTCTATTTACCGCAAAATTATTCTCGGAGTCTTCGCGGTACCGATCTCGATCATAGTTATGGCATATGCGGCAGTATTTCCCCAAGAGGTTCAGCCGCTCATCCCTTCGCTTAAATCGATTTATCTCAATATTCATGTCACGCTGGCCGCATTGGGCGAATCCTTTTTTGCCGTAGGTTTTGCCGCCGGGCTGATGTATCTTCTTCATACTGTTAATTTTGCCGGCAAGGAGAAGGATGATCGTAAGCAGCAGCGTCTGGTAGAATTTACTCTGTTCTCAATCATTGTTATAATTGGGTTTCTTGGATCGGTTTTTGCTTTTCGGGGTGCAGGATACGAAACGGTTTTCGTTCGTTCTAACGTTACGATTGACAGCCCCGGGCAGGGAGATAGTACAATAGAGAAAGTGAGTTATAAAATGCCACCCATCGTGGCACCTTACCATAGCGAAATTGAGAGCTTCCAGCCCTTTCTTGGAATGAAAGAGCCGCTTTTTGAAGCGCCATCTTGGATGAATGGTGTCAATGCCGGACGTAAATTCAACACAGTTCTCTGGTCGCTGATTTCCGGTTTGATTGTATATGGAATTCTGCGTCTGGCTGCCCGCAAACCGCTGGGCAGAGCGATTCATCCGGTTCTGGATGGAATTGATGAGAATGACCTCGATGAAATTACGTACAGGGCAATTGCCATCGGCTTCCCGATCTTTACACTGGGGGCTTTGATTTTTGCAATGATATGGGCACAAGTGGCCTGGGGCCGGTTTTGGGGATGGGACCCCAAGGAAGTCTGGTCACTGGTCACTTGGCTGTTCTACAGCGCCTACCTGCATTTGCGGCTCGCCCGCGGATGGCAGGGACGCAAATCTGCATGGCTCGCCGTACTCGGCTTTTTGGTCGTAATGTTTACCCTGGTTGGAGTGAATCTGGTGATTGCCGGACTTCATTCCTATGCCGGAACAGACTGAATCTACAATCTGCCGAAGAGGCACTTATACCTAAGGGTAACGTTGTACTGTAATTGATGAAGGGGTTGTTGTGAAATGGCAGAGCATTTGAACAGAATACTGGTGGTGGATGACGAAGAGCGCATTCGCCGCCTGCTCAAGATGTATCTTGAAAAAGAAGGTTACGAGATTGATGAAGCTGAAGACGGAGAGATCGCACTTCGCAAAGCAACGGCTAATGATTATGGCCTCATTCTGCTGGACGTGATGCTGCCGGGAATCGATGGCATTGAAGTACTGAATAGGCTAAGAGGGGTCAAATCGACCCCCGTTTTGATGCTAACAGCCAAAGGTGAGGAGATCAACCGGGTGCAGGGCTTCGAGATGGGCGCGGACGATTATGTCGTCAAACCGTTTAGTCCCCGTGAAGTGATCTACCGGGTAAAAGCGATTATGCGCCGCTCTTCTGCGACAGCCTTTTTGTCCAAAGAGAGTAATTCCAGCAACAATATTGTATTTCCCCATCTCATCATTGAACATGATGCACACCGTGTAACCGCCGGGGGCCAGGAAGTAAGCCTTACTCCGAAAGAGTATGAGCTGCTTCATTATTTGGCTATTTCACCGGACAAGGTGTTCTCGCGTGAAGAGTTGCTGAAGGATGTGTGGAATTACGAATTCTTCGGGGATTTACGTACAGTGGATACACATGTCAAAAGACTTCGTGAGAAGCTCAATAAAGTATCACCGGAATCGGCAGCGATGATTACCACAGTATGGGGAGTAGGCTACAAGTTAGAGGTACCAAAATAAGTGAAATTCTGGAGAAGTCTTGTCGGGAAGCTGTGGATCACGATTATCTGTCTGGTTGCTGTCGTGCTTATCACACTGGGGTTGTTTCTGCTGCCCTATATCGACAGCAACTTCGCCAATTCCGGGGCGATCAAACGCTTATTCACTTATGTCTGTATGATAGGATTTTCCTTAACGACTTTTTTTGCTTTGTTCCTGTTCACCAAGATCACACAGCCGATGCAGCAGGTCATTGAAGCGGCGAATAACATCCGCCGGGGTGAATATGGGACGAGACTCACACTGGTGACCAGTGATGAAATCGGCCAGTTGGCCACCTCCTTCAATCATATGGCAGAAGAGCTGGAAGAAAATATTCGCAGTCTGAATCATGAGAAGGGTCATCTGTCCAGTGTTCTGCGCAGCATGAGCGATGCGGTCCTAACCTTTGATGTTGAAGGGAAGATCATTTTAACTAATCCTCATGGTCAGGCGCTGCTGGAGACGTGGAGCGACCTTAGCTGGGAATTGGAGAGTGACTCCGAGCTCTATCCCCAGGATGTGGCTGACAGCGAGGTGCCACCTCCCTTGCGGCCCTTATTCTTTAGTACACTCAGCCAGGGAGGGGATCAACGCTCCCAAGTGCATGTACGTCAAGGAGTCTGGTCTGTTCATATGGCTCCGCTATACTCGGATGATACCATTCGCGGTGCAGTGGCTGTATTGCGTGATGTGACCGAAGAGGTGAAGCTTGAGAAGATGCGCCGGGATTTCGTCGCCAATGTCTCGCACGAGATCCGAACACCCTTGTCCATGATGCAGGGTTACAGCGAAGCTTTGCTGGATGGCATGGCTTCTTCACCTGAAGAGAGCAGCGAGCTGGTTCAAGTTATTCATGATGAATCACTGCGGATGGGTCGGCTGGTGAAGGATCTGCTGGATCTTGCCCGTATGGAAGCAGGACACACGGATATGATGAAAGTGCCTGTGAATATGGAGGTACTTCTGGAACGGGTCTACCGCAAATTTTCTGTCCGGGCCAAGGAGCGGGGAATTCAGCTCGAATTGAACTTCGGGAGCGATATGCCCCTACTCAAAGCGGCGGACGAAGACAAGCTGGAGCAGGTGCTAACCAATCTGCTTGACAATGCGTTTCGGCATACGCCTGCAGACAAGCACATCAAGATTCTGACCGGCTCTATTGTTCTTGAAGGCCGCCGTTATCTGGAAATTGTTATAAGCGATGAAGGGGCTGGTATTGCTCCGGAGGACCTTCCATATATTTTTGAGCGTTTCTACAAAGCGGACAAAGCCCGCGTGCGGGGAGAATCTGGGGGAACCGGGCTTGGACTCGCGATTGTCAAGAATATTGTCGAGTCGCATCACGGGACCATCACAGCTTCCAGCAAGCTGGGAGAAGGAACTGAGTTCATTCTCAGGCTCCCTGTCGAAAAACAGTAAACCCAAGACAATGTATGACAGCGCCTCTGACCGCAGAGGTGCTTTTTGTTGAAATCACCACATTAATCTTGTTCATCGTGGAACATACCACTATGCTTACGAAGCCAGTTTTAGGAGGCATATATTGATGATTTTATCCTTAGACCAAGGAACTACAAGCTCACGTGCGATCCTCTTTGATTATGAAGCAGGAATGATCTCACAGGGGCAGTATGAGATAAGCCAGTCTTTTCCCCGGCCCGGCTGGGTGGAGCATGATCCGAATCAAATCTGGGAAACACAGCTGGCGGCAGCCAAAGAGGCTATAAGAGGCAGCGGGAGGCCCGCTGATGAAATATCGGCTATTGGGATTACCAACCAGAGGGAGACCGCTCTGATCTGGGAGAAAGCCAGTGGGAAGCCTATTTATCCGGCTATCGTCTGGCAAGACCGCCGTACAGCCGAGCAGTGCGAGGAATTGAAGCGGCGCGGACTTACAGATGTGATTGCTTCCAAGACCGGTCTTGTAGTGGATGCGTACTTCTCAGCAACCAAGCTGGCCTGGATTCTGGATCATGTTCCTGGGGCGCGTGAGCGCGCGGAGAGAGGTGAACTGCTGGGAGGAACAATTGACTCCTGGCTGATCTGGAAGCTTACAGGAGGAGCTGTGCATGCAACAGATGTGACGAATGCCTCCCGCACCATGCTCTATAACCTGCATGAGCGGACATGGGATGAACAATTGATTGCGGAGCTTAGGATACCGCGTTCGATACTGCCTGAAGTCAGAATGTCTGGGGGGGAATTCGGAGCAGCCAGCAGTAAATGGTTTGGAGCTCAGATTCCGATTCGTTCTGTGCTTGGGGATCAGCAGGCTGCTTTATTCGGACATACCTGTCTTGAAGCAGGCAGTGCCAAGAATACTTATGGTACCGGCTGTTTTATCCTCATGAATACCGGGACCGAGGCTGTAGTCTCCAGCCATGGACTGCTGACAACAGTGGCCTGGGGCATGGGAGATGAATTGTATTATGCACTAGAAGGTAGTGTGTTCGTAGCCGGAGCGGCGGTACAATGGCTGCATGAAGGGCTGGGACTGATTGAAGCTCCTGCTGACTCAGAGGGAAAAGCCGGTGAAGTAGAGGATAGTGAAGGCGTTGTAGTAGTTCCTGCCTTTACAGGACTTGGAGCACCTTACTGGGACATGTATGCCCGCGGGGCGGTCTTCGGTCTGACGCGGGGCACTACGGCAGGCCATCTGGTCCGGGCCACCCTGGAGTCTCTTGCATTTCAGACAAGAGATGTAATCGGTGCTATGGAAAAGGATGCAGGTATGCCGCTCACAGGACTTATGGTTGATGGCGGCGCAGTGCGCAATGATCTGCTCATGCAATTTCAAGCGGACATTCTCGGTAGTGAGGTTACACGTACCATGTATGCAGAGACTACAGCACTTGGAGCAGCACTGCTGGCCGGTCTGACTTCAGGAATTTGGAGCAGGGAACAGCTTGAGAGCTTCAATAAGGCTGAGAAAGTATTCTCCCCTTCCATGGAGTCAGCAGAACGGGAACTCCGCTACCATGCCTGGCAGGATGCTGTATCGCGAACGATGGGCTGGGAGAAGCACGAAGGGCACCGTTAATGCAGATAGGAAAGCTCACTGAGCTGAGGTACTGAATTTATATGTGAACTTATAGCAAATGGCCCGCAAGCAGAGAATCTGCTTACGGGCCATTTTTGGTATCCACACGAATGAGGGCTTAGTATTCCATTACAAAAGCTACGTTCTGCCAGCCTGCGCCAACGGTCCAGAAGAGGATTTTGTCACCGCGTTCAATCATTCCAGTAGTCACTGCTTTGTGCAGGGCTACAAAAGGACTGCTTGTCGAAGTATAGCCGAATTCATCGCCGATGTAGACCGCTACATCGTTGTCGATGCCTGTTTTGTCGGATACGGCGCGAATATTAGGGAGGGACAGCTGTGAGAAGCAGGCAGCTTTGATGGACTCGGGAGCAATCTCATTATTGCTTAGCAATGTATTGATTGATTCAGAGGCAGCATCCACACAAATGGAGTCGTCGAAAGGTATGAACTTCACATTGAACTCTCCGGCACCTACACCACCACGTCCGAGGTTAGCTAAACCTTCTGCAGGAAACATCGAGTTGCCATAGACACAAGTGTCAGTCTGGTAAATAGAATCAATGAAGCCTACGGAGTTCTCATCCCGCTCCAGAATAACGGCAGCAGCAGCATCACCAAAGTTGGCATAGTAGACAGGATCGTTTTTATCCGCATGCGGAGCAACGTGGTCTGAACCGATTACCAGTGCACGTCGGATTCTTGGGTTGGCCATCATTTGACGGCTTACCTGTTCTACCGAGGCGGTCATACCCGCACAGTTGGCATTGCTATCGATGCAGATCGCGTGGGATGCGCCACCGATTAAACGGTGAATCATGAGTGAGTTCGTCGGGAAGATGTATTCAGGAGTCTGACTGGCATATGCAATCAGGTCGATGTCAGCCCCGGTAAGCCCGGTCTTGTCCAGAACGTTGCTTGCTGCTTCGAAAGCCATGGTCAGAGAATTCTCTTCATTGCTGTCGATGCTATAGCGGTTTTCACGGCCAAGTGCTGTCAGGAGTCCACGGATATCAATACCTTTTTCGTCAAAATGCTGTATGAAAAAGTCGTTGCCAATCTTTTTGCTTGGATGATAGATATCAATATCCTTAATTCGTATCCCGGCCATGGTAATCCTCCTAAAAGTTTATGAGCGCTTCTTCCCGTCTCCAACTTCGTACTAGACTTGCTTGTCAGCCCTCGTTCGAGTTGCTGGCGATGAACAATATTTATGATTAAACAGTTGAAGTGATCTCCAAGTTTTCAAGTCCAGCCTTGCGGCCCAGACGCGCGAGCTGCATTTTTAGAATGGGGTTGTTTTCAAGAGTCATGTTTACTTTTTCAAAACCATCCGATTTGAACATAATGAAGCAGCCTTCAAGCAAAGGCACAACATCAGGAGAAGTAACATTCAGCTTTCTGCAGTCAATTTGCAGCGCGTATTCTGAAGGCGTAATAGGGTTAATGGTCTGCTGGTAAGCTTGAATCGATTTGAGACCATCCTCATTGGAGAAGGTTCCTTCTAATTCAATATTAATGACTTTGTTTACAGAATCGGTTTTCAAAATAAATTTACCCATTTGCTCATCTCTCCCAAAAAATAAATGTGTATAACAGAATAAATCCCGAAACCTATAATCCCACGCCTTATTTCGACATGAATACTTAATTTTGGGACATTTTCCCTCTAATAGAATCATATTTTTAACATATTTGCAAGAAAAAAGTCGAACTTTGTATAAAATTGTTTACAAAGCAATTATTGGATTTCTTCAAGGGTTGCAAGCAGCACATTAAAAGCTGAAATGACTCTTGGAGCACCGATTACCGGCACCAAATGCAGTAAGATGCCTTTGATCTGATCCACAGTCATTCCGACGCTGAGCGCCATCACATAATGGACTCCAAGCTGCTCGAATTGGCCCATAGTAATCAAAGACGATATGACGGCGATTTCCTTCCAGTCAGAACCAATCGTTGTGCGTTGAAAAATGTCGCCGTAGGCGTTGCCCATGATGTACTCGGCCAGTTCGGGAAAATGCTCCTTAATAGGCGCAAGCGCCTTGGCACCATAGTCCCCGGATAGGTTGGAAAAATGTTTAAGTCCACTGTTAATGTTGTTTTCCACGGACAAGCCTCCTGCATTCTGATGAGCGTCAAGGATCTATCATGAGAGAAATGATTCTTGACGTCGCTGTAATTTTAATTGAGATTCAACACACGATGAGCTGTTGGAGGCACTTCATCACGGTCGGTCAGCAATTCAATGACCGCTACACGGTTCGATGCGACTGCGGCTTGGATTGCATCGTTGAATTGTTCTGCAGTCTCGCATTTGTAGCCTGTGGCTCCAAGGGATTCAGCGAATTTCACGGCATCCATAGGTACTTCGAAGATCGTACCATCGATTCTGCCTGTTGTCTTTTGCATACCTTTAAGCGCCATATCCAGCTGCATGTTGTTCACCACGATGAAGATTACCGGAATATTCTTGCACACTGCGGTGTTGATTTCCGTACCGAGCATCATGAAGCAGCCATCCCCGGTAATGCATACGATCGTTTCTTCAGGGGCTGCCACCTTAGCACCAATCGCCATGCCAATAGAGTTGCCCATGCAGGCAAAATAAGCATCAAAGACAAAGCTGCCTGGTTTTTTCACGTTGTACCATTTCACGGCGTTAAAGCCATGGCTGCCGTCATCCACAAACACAGTGTTGTTGTAAGGTATCAAATCGCTTAAGGTGCTCATAACTGAGGCGAGAGACAGCTTGGAGAGAACAGGCAGCTCTTCCACATAATGAACATCGGCTTCTGTTACGTGTTTTTTTATAGCAGCAGTATCTAAAATTTGAAGATAATAAGCTAAATTGTCGCGCAAATCTCCGCCGATTGAGAGGGTCTCTGAAGTTAGGATTTTCCCTACAAAGGTAGGATCTACATCAAATTGGATCAGTGTTTTCGGGTGGTTTTCAGCCTTTAGATTGCATATGGTCATATCACTCAGTCGTGAACCAAGCACAATGTACAGATCACTGCGGTTCAATAGATCATCACCATGCTTGCATCCGCCAACACCAATCGGTCCATGATACAACGGGTGGTCCCAAGGAACTGCACCTTTGCCACCTGGTGAAGTAACGACAGGGATGTTAAAGGTTTCTGCCAGCTGAATGAGCTCTTGGTGTGCAAGAGAACGGTTAACCCCTTTGCCTGCAATAATCAGCGGATGACTGGAAGCATTGATTGCTGAAATTACACGTTCAAAATTAGCGGTATTAACAAGATGTTCGCGCTCAGGGATCACTATCCGGCATTCTTCCAACATTTCTGTTTGAACATCAAACGGGATGCACAAATGGACCGGTCCACGCTGTCCGCCCAAGGCAATGGAAACGGCATGATTAAAAAGGGTGCCGAAATGATCGCCGCGTTCCACTAGCTTACTGAAGAGTGTAGCGGGTTTGAACATGTCCGCCAGATCGGCCAGATAGGAAGAAGAATCCTGGCACTGGGGGATTCCCAGTTCCTTGATAGATTGATGTCCTGTAATGAACAGCACTGGCAGATTATTCGCCTTAGCATGTGCTGCTGCAGTAAGAAGATTAGTTCCTCCTGGACCGGAGGTCCCAAAAGCCACACCTAGTCTGCCAGTTTTAAGAGCATAGCCTGCTGCTTCGAACCCGGAGCTCGCTTCATGTCTACCGGGAATAAATTCAATCCCATAGTCAACCATTTTCAGAACTACAGGACAAATAGACTTGCCGATTATGCCAAAAGAATGTGTTACACCAAGGTTTTTTAGTGCCTCAGCCATATAATCTGCGACTGTTTTCAGAGAATCCACCCACCCAATGTTTTATATTTAGTAAAATAGAAAACCTGTACTCAAGAGAGTACAGGCCGGCTGCATTGAATAACCATTAAGAACGAGGTTTCCCTAACGTTCGGTTGTTCAGCAACCTGGCTGTCATGGTCCCATAAAAATGAGACTGTAGATCCATGGCTTTGCGTCATTCCCTTTCGGAGAATTTTGCCGATATGTGGTAATAAAAAATGTATAATTTTACTTTACAATATATTTCTGACTCCTCTTTTGTCAATATATTTGTCCCGAAAAACTCAGTTTTTGACGAAATTTACAATCCATGTGAATTGTAAAATGTAGTGCAAGAGAGAGTAGGTAATCGGAAACTATCCTAAAATAAAATTTAAGAAAATCTTAAAAATACAAATTGTGATAGAAAATCAGAATTAAATGAGTGTAGGTTTATAGAACTAATTAATTATCGGGATAAGGCTTTATGGACTGAAATGATTAGGCGGAGTCTCATTGTTAATAGTTTAATAAGACTTAAGAACGAGATGTCGTTTGGATCCAACTCTTTACAGATTTGTAGCTTTCACTAAAACCTGTGTAAGGAAGTGCAAAACCATTACCGGTTCGAACTGCTGTCAAAAAACTGATTTTTATGAAATCAACATCGAGCATTTTGTGAACAAAAAAATACCGCTTCATTAGAAGCGGCACAAGTGGAAAGGAATTAGAATTTGAAAATATGGATCGTTTTCTGGAGTTGGAATACAGCTTGGGTCATTTTTTCGGTTTCTTCGGCAACGGATTGCAGCGCATTAATTTGTTCGTTCATTGCTGCCGACACCTCCTGGGTTCCTGCCGCAGTTTCTTCAGTAATCGCAGAAATATTTTCGATTGCTCCGGAAATTTTCAGGGCACTTTCCAGCATCAGGTCGCTCTCGGAGGAAAAAGAAGCAATTTGTTCGGTTATGTACTGGACGCTTTGGACAATCTGGGCAAAAATATTAGCCGTTTCAAGGATCATTTCATTTTGCACTTGTACGACTTCCTCATTGATAGCAATATTCTCGATCGCTTGTTTGATATCGCTCTCAATGCTGCGTACCAGACTGAATACTTCTTTGGTAGAGGCTGTGGATTCTTCGGCAAGCTTTCGTACTTCTTGGGCCACCACAGCGAAGCCTCGGCCATGTTCACCGGCGCGTGCAGCTTCGATCGATGCATTGAGTGAAAGCAGGTTGGTCTGCTCGGCGATTTCTGTAATGGTTTTGGTGATCATCGTGATCCCCTGGGCATTATGTGATAAGGCTTCGATCGTGTCGGCGACTTTCTGGGTAGCTTGTATATTTTTACGCATGCCTTCTGCTTGAGTATCAACAGATAGGCGGCCTTTCTCCACTAATTCCAGCGTATGTACGGAACGTCTATTCATTTCTTTAGTAGAGCTAGTATAATTCGAAACCTTGGTTTCGATGTCCTTGATAGATTCAGTCATTTCGGCAATGTCTACGGAGATTTCATTGGCGCCAAGAGCCAGCTCGTTGGAAGAGGAGGAGACCTGGGCCATTACAATCTTCAGATTTTGATTCTTGTCTTCAATCCCGCGGCTGGCATCCATAACCTGACGGGTAATCTGTGAGGCTTCGGTAAGGATTTTTTTTAGCTTGTCGATCATTATATTAAAGGAACGGCTGACCTCACCCATGGAACCGTTCTCATCTGCCCGGGTTGTAAAATCCCCTTTGGCAATCGTATGAGTTACGTTGGAAATGTCGTCAAAAGAGGATGTAAGCGTTCTCTCAATAAAGCGTGCGAGAGGGAGAGTCAGTCCAGCCAAGACCACTACCATGATAATGCCGATAAGCATCTTGCCCATTGCTATAAACATGATTAATACAGGGACAGCGAATAAAGCGGCAACCAGGTAACAACCGGCAATAATTCTCTGTTTTAACGGAAGCTTGTTCATCCATTCCATCATAAAAAGTTCCCCCTAAAATAATGTTGGTTATTGTAATATTATAGGCGTTTTCATGGGGGAGGTCTATTGTAAGAACTGACATAAAAATGCTCTTATAGGTCTTTCGGGCATTAATATTGAAAGCGTTGCTTCATATAATGTAATCATTCTTACAAATAGACAAGTTTGTTATCACTAGTTCATCCGGCTCACAGGCAACGACCGAAATAGAAAAACGCTCCTTGGAACAGCAGGCGTATGCAAGCGTTCCAAAGAGCGTCTATTCAGAGACTTTTTACAGTAAAATGATTTCTTCCGCAGTATTGATCTCTGGCAGTCCTGCCAGCTTCACCAGAACGGCCTGAGGAACCGCCTTATCGACGGTAAGCAGCATGATCGCTGCACCACCAACGATTTTACGTCCTACCTGCATGGAGGCGATATTGACGTCATTTTCCCCAAGCAATGTACCGACAGCACCGATGATACCCGGTTTATCGTTATGTGAAATCACAATCTGATGGCCTTCTGGAGCGATATCGACCGGGAACTTGTTAACCTGTACGATTCGTTCCCCATAACCCTGTAACAGTGTTCCTGCCACCAGACGCTCTTCATCAGGATCGGCTTTCAGTGTAACGGTGATGAGGTTGGTGAAACCCTTCGTCTTGGATGCCTGTGTTGCAACAACATTCACGTCATGGGTTTTGGCCAGATGCATCGAATTAACGATGTTCACATCCGTTCCAAAGTGACGGGAAAGTACCCCTTTGACTATATAGCGGGTTAGGGGCTGTGTATCTACATCGGAGAGATCACCGGCATACTCCACTTGGATTTCGCGGATCGCGCCATCGGTAAGCTGGGTGGCGAAGCTGCCCAGCTTTTCACCAAGTGTGAAGTAAGGCTGAAGTTTGTTCATCACGCTAGGAGCGACAGGAGGGATGTTCACAGCGTTGATGAATGGCTCATTGCGCAGAATATGCAGCACCTGCTCCGATACGTCGATAGCAACGTTCTCCTGGGCTTCTACGGTGGAAGCACCGAGGTGAGGTGTTACGATGATTTTGGGATGGGAAAGGAACGGATGATCAGCCTGCGGCGGCTCCTTCTCGAATACGTCGAAAGCTGCACCAGCTACAATGCCGCTGTCAATGGCTTCAACCAGCGCCATTTCATCAATAACACCACCGCGGGCACAGTTGATGATGCGCATTCCTTTTTTCATGACTTCGAATTGCGGACCGGAGATCATATGGCGGGTCTCCGGGGTAAGCGGAGTATGAACAGTGATGAAATCCGCACCGCGTACGATATCGTCTACCGAAGCCAGCTTCACTTCCAGCTTTTCCGCGCGGTCAGCGGTCAGGAACGGGTCATAGGCAAGGATATTCATACCGAAGGCTTTGGCACGTTTAGCCACTTCACTGCCGATCCGGCCCATACCAAGTACACCAAGGGTTTTGCCGCGTAGTTCTACACCCAGGAAAGTTTTCTTGTCCCATACACCGGAAATGGTCTTGGCGTATGCCTGAGGAATGTGGCGGGCCAGTGCCATCATCATGGCAAAAGCATGCTCACAGGTTGTGATTGTATTGCCGTCAGGAGCGTTGATAACAACGACACCGCGCTGTGTGGCTGCCTCGAGCTTGATATTATCAACACCAACACCGGCACGGCCAATGACTTTCAAGTTGGTACCCGCTGCAATAATCTTCTCTGTTACAGTTGTTTGGCTGCGTACGAGCAGGCCATCATACTCGCCAATGATGGCGATAAGCTCGTCTTCGCTAAGACCCGTCTTTTTGTCAACAGTCACATCACTTGCGTCCATTAATTGCTGAATGCCCAAATCGCTGATCGGATCCGATACTAGTACTTTAAACATGGTTTCTTGTCCTCCTTAAATTTGGAAAGCTATATATGCCCAAGGATGCCCTGAAGAGGCAGTCCACAGTACCAGAAGCCAAAAACAACTAGTGAAAAATATGTCGGAATAACGGAGGAACGCGCTGTCGCATAAAAGAAAAAGAGTGCAGCAGACCGGAGAATCCGGAATCTGGGCTTTGTTAACCCCTGAACTGGAAAATAAATAACAAAAAAACTCCCAACCCCATACTACTGCCGTAGTAAGGGACGAGAGTTGTCGTGGTACCACCCTAATTCACTGCAACGTTTGAAGAAGCAGCCTCATTGGCCCGCAAAGGCCACACTGGTAACGGAGATGATCCGATTGTGCCTACTGTATAGGTTCGACACAATATCTCAGGAGTGCTAAAGAATTCTGTTTGTCACCGGTTTGCACCACCCACCGGCTCTCTGAAGACTTGCAGAATCTTTGTTCCATCATCGGTTTTTCTTGATTAATTTTTCATAATGTAACATGGTGATGCCAAATGTGTCAATAGTCTATTGAGGAAGAGCCGCCTTGAAGTGACTCTCATTTTTCGTTATGATGCAATAGCTGGTTCTACTCATAAAAAAACGGAAGCTGCGGCATGGTTTCCTTGCCATAATATTGTTCACGCCACTTCATGAAATCCTGCTCCTGCACGGCTCCTGTAGAAATCAACAGGGTGACGGCAGATTGAACATTCTTGAGATTTAGTGAACTGGCCGTCCCGGAATAGATCATATCGTCAATTTTGGCTGTAATATCCTGTGGATCGAATCCCGCATAGATGGATCGATTAAGCATAATGTCAGCGATCGAAGCGTTCTTAAGCAAGAGGGGCATTTTTTTCCATTGGATAAAAGAAAGAGTCTTCAGCTCACCGGCTTCCGAAGGGATTTTGCTGTTATCTTTGGAGCCCCATTTAAGCATGGAGTCATAGAAGTCCTTTTGTGCCAGTAATCCGAATTTGACAGCACTTGCCGTGAAATTGTCACTCTTCAGCACTTTGGCTGTTTCAGTCCCTGATGCGCCTGCATTGACTTTGCTGGCAGCCTGTGAGAACAAGGTGAGGCTCTTCAGTATATTCAACTGGGATTCGTAGAGCATAGGCGAGCCGGTGAAGATTGAATCCTGCGTAACCTTGTCATACTGCTTGTCTGCCAGAATACTGAGATTCTTAAGGGTTGCCGCATTCTCACGGGCATCTGTGCTACGGGCCAGGCTGTCCAGTTCGCTGTTCCAATTGCGCTTGAATTCCCGATAGGGCAAAAATACGTTATGATAGAACGTAACAAGATCCTGCTGCTGGTAGGAGCCGGAATATTCCTCTGCGGAATTTTTAGTATCGGGTTGTTCGTATTTGGCTTCTGTTTTGTCTGCCCCGACCTTCACTCCCGTAAAAAAAGCGGCGAATGCGGAAATCAGAAAAAATAGAAAACCCAGTGTGTATAACATTTGAGTGCGGGAGGTACGGCTTTTCATAATTATGCTCCTTCGTCTAGGGGAATTATCTTATGTAAAAACAATAGAGAACAGGCAGGTTACAATGAAAAAATTCAAATTTGGTGACATCAAGATTAAAAAAGCCGATCCTCAGCAGTTAACCGATAAGCTTCTTTTACTGAACTTATATATCACGCAGGGCCTTACTTTAATTATCGGTCTGATATGGATATTATTACAGAAAAGAAGCCCTATTCACATATTAAATTTTCCGGAAAACGCACAATTTGTGTTTTGGGGACTTGGACTTGCCATAATTATGCTGGTGGTGGACTTTCTGCTTACCCATATTGTTCCCGCAGACAGCATGGATGATGGCGGAATTAACGAACTGCTCTTTGGAAAAAGACCCTTGTGGCATATTATTGTCATCGCAGCTATTGTATCGGTTTGTGAGGAGCTGCTATTCCGCGGAGCAGTTCAGCATTCTTTTGGGCTTTATTGGACCAGCATTTTATTTGCCGTGATTCATGTGCGTTATTTGCGGCATTGGATCCCAACAGGATGGGTGTTCCTCAGCAGCTATGGTCTGGGATATATATACATTCATACAGGCACACTTTGGGCACCCATTCTATGCCACTTTATCATCGATGTGTTCTCGGGTCTTGTGATCCGTTACCGGAGGGAGTCATGAGTGAAGAACTTAGCCGGGTGAAGTCCCGCAAAAAAACGAATAGAGACGAACAATCTGTATCAGTGAGAAAAAGAACAAAATCGCAGCAGCACCCATCAACTGTACCATTGGTTGCTGATTCTACTGTAGCAGCAGCCGGAACCTTGTCGAGAAAAAGCCGCCACTCCTCGGTACAGCCTATAAAACAGGTAAAACGGGAAGAAAGTCTGGTGGATGAAGAAAATTCAACACCTTCACGTGCAGAGAGCTACCCTTCAGAGCGGCTCCGGTTGAGTAAGATGTTCATAAACTCATTAATTGTAATTTTTTTACTTTTGCTCATTTTCCTTTTGTATTGGGGTCTTATAGGGGCTCCAGATTTGAATACACTATGGTAACCTCCTGGTTACTGGGTATTTTGTCGGGCTTTGTGCTGCTGTCTGCAGTGGTACTGGCTATGATGTTTGTGAAAGCATTCAGCAGCCGGATTATTGCCGAGGAAATATTTCTTGAAGCATTACCTGAGGCTTTTGAAGGCTTCCGCATTCTTTTTATTTCGGATATTCACCGGAGGCGCCTGCCGTTAAAACTCCTAAGTCCTTTGAGAGGGAGAGTGGATGCGGTCTTCCTTGGAGGGGACCTGACGGAAAAGGGCGGGTCCATTAACCGTCTCTACGATAATATGAAGCTGGTGACGGGACTGGCACCGGTATATGCGGTGCACGGTAATCATGATTACAGGGCGAATATTTCTCTTGTAGACAACATCATACGTGGGAGCGGGGCTGTTTTGCTACAGGATGAGAATGTCATCATGGAGAATGATGGGAGCAGACTGCTTCTGACTGGTGTTGATTATCCGCAGAAGGGCGGTAAAAAAGCGTATCAGCCTTTACCACCACCTCAAGGACCAGAGTCTTCACTCTGCCGAATTATCCTAGTACATGATCTACTGTGGCTCTCGGTGCAATCGGAGATTCCAGCGGATCTGGTGCTGGCCGGTCACACGCACGGGGGACAGGTGGTTTTACCTTTCGTAGGCCATCGCCATGTTGACCCCTTTTACCGGCAATATAACGCTGGACATTATGTGCTTCCGAGAAAAGAAGGCTCTAAAACCAAGGTCAAAATCTTGATCAGCCGGGGATTTGGAACTGCACATCTGCCACTTCGCTGGGGGAGTCCATCTGAAATGCATGTGATCACACTTCTTAGAGGAAATGATCAGGGTGTCAGCGGCTAAAGAATAGAAAAAAGGTATCTCCTGCGAATTCAGCAAGAGATACCTTTTTAAATGCGGCCAAATACTTCTGATGTTATTAATTAATACAGCTTAACGCATTTTTAGTTCAATGCTGCTCGGATCTACGAAGCTGTAACCCTTGCCTTCAAGTGTTGTCAATAGAGTGTCCAGTGCTTCTACCGTCCAAGGAAGTTCATGCATTAGAATATTACTGCCGGAGTGGAGCTGGCCTGTAACGTTCGAGATCAGCTTCGCTGTTTTGCCGCTATCTTTCTCTTTCATCTCCCAATCCAGTGAACCTACAGACCAGGTCATATAGAGCATGCCGTTCTCGGCAGCAATTTTCTTGCCAACATCACCGCCCGCTCCATGTGGGGGACGGAAAAACGCCGGGGTATCGCCAGTAACTTCTTTAACAATAGCCTGTACGTCCTCAATTTGCTTCTTGACTTCAGTGTAGGATTTATCCTTCAATACGATATGATCCCAGCTGTGATTGCCGATAATACCGCCCCGGCTATGAATGAGCTTGAGGAGTTCAGGATGTTCTTTCACCCGGTAACCATTCACAAAGAAGATGGCTTTGGCATGGTGCTTGTCGAGTGTATCCATCAAAGGGTTAATCATTTTTGCGTCCTTTGGGCCATCATCGAAGGTGAGCAGGATTACTTTTTTGGCAGTGCCTTCCGCATTGGGGATAATGTCATAATTTTTGTTCATATGATAGAGCAGCGGAATCTCTGCAGCGGCATTGTTAACGGGTTCTTTACTGGTTCCAGTTGCATTATCCGCTTGTGATAGCGGAGTGGAGCTTGCTGCTGGAGCCTCTGAAGGTATCGCTTCAGGAGTCGCGCTTGATTCAGGGCTGGTGCTTGCCTGTGGCGATGATTCCGGTGCTGCCTGTAATGTAGCCGCTGGAGGCTGCTCTGTCGTAACTGGCCCTGCATTTTCATTAGCTCCGCTACTGCATGCGGACAGCAGAAGAACGGACAGCAGCAGCGCTGAGGTTGCTTTACCCACTTATTTCATCTCGCTTTCTTGTTGTTAAGTTGTATGAGCCGGATTCTTTCCGCGAACACTAAGCATGATTTTACCATACAAGGAGGTTAGAGATATGAATACTTCGTCATTTTTTAGCGGAGTGCTGCTGGGTGCTACAATAAGTATGATGATGTCCAAAAAACGCGGAGCCATGATGTCCAATTTGCTTCAGCCGGACGGTCTGATGAACGGGGCTGGCGAAAAGGCAAAGGACAAAATCATGAACATGGCTATGACTGGTTTTGGCAGTACGGCAGCTGGAAATGCTGCTGCTGGCGGCAATAAGGATACCAGCACACATGCCTCCGCTGGCAATAACGAACACAAGGTGGAGTCGACGGTTAAATCCAGAGAAGCCAATCTTAAAATGCTGAAGGATTTCATCCGCAGCAACCCTGATGTGAAGCATGAAGTAGAGCAGATTCTCAAGGATACACATACCGCCATACCGGGATTGTAAACGCAAAATATTACTGCAGAATCATTTTGGGGACTAGCGTCCGCAAAATGATTCTTTTTTTCAAGAATATCTCTTTAGATTTGGGAAGAAATAATTTTTTATTTACGTGCATTTGCTGTGTCAAAATGATAACATACATACATAGTAACCATTTTTGGCTCATTACTCGGGACTCATCATACATTATAATAAATGAGCTTGCAAAAGGAGGATCCTGTCATGAGAATAGAGCGATTAAGTCAAGATAAGATACGGATTTTCCTCACTTTTGACGACCTGAGCGAGCGGGGCATCCAGAAGGAAGATATGTGGCAGGAAGTTCCCAAGGTGCATGACTTGTTTACGGAAATGATGGATCAAGCGTACAGTGAACTTGGTTTTGACGCTACCGGTCCGCTTGCCGTGGAAGTATTCGCATTGCCCGCGCAAGGTATGGTCGTTATAGTGACTAGGGGGAAATATGATCACCATCAGTACGGTGTATCCGGTGAAGAAGAATTACCCGAAGAGATTTATGAAATGGAAGTTACTCTAGAACAAAGCGACTCCATTGTATATGCATTCCGCGATTTTGAGGCTTTGGTTGAAGCGGCTCATGTGCTCCTCGGCAATATTACTTCTCAAGGAAAACTGTATTCTTATAATGATATATGGTATCTCTACTTTGATCCGAAGGAATTTGAAGAAACTGCATTATCTGGTCTAGTGGGTGTACTCTCCGAGTTCGGGGACTCATCGCCTGTAACTGAAGCCGTTTTGTCTGAATACGGGAAGACGGTTATGCAAGAAAATGCAATAGAATTAATCTGCACTCATTTCAAACGCCAGCAATGACGATAGAAGGGGAACAAAGTTATCTTTGATCCCTTTCTTGCTATTACTTATGGAATTCTGAATATGAGGGACATGAAGTCTGAGAGCGCAGGGAGGGTAATCGGTGCTTTTGTTATCGGTCATTTCGTCAGCAGTAGCACCGGGACTTGCGCTGCTGACTTTTTTCTATCTTAAGGACAAGTATGATCAGGAGCCGCTTCTTATAGTCCTGAAGGTGTTTTTGCTAGGACTGTTGATTGTTTTTCCTATTATGATTATCCAAAGAGGCCTTGTGCTTGGACTGGATGGCGGGCCATACGTTGATTCCTTTCTGATCTCCTCCGGTGTGGAAGAAGGCCTGAAGTGGTTTGTGCTGTACCATATGATCTACAATCATACCGAATTTGACGAGCCTTATGATGGAATACTATATGCCGTAGCGATTTCGCTCGGCTTCGCAACTTTGGAGAATGTAATGTATGCCTGGTACAGCCACGCTTCAATCGGATCTATGTTTATGCGGGCGCTGCTTCCGGTATCGGGTCATGCCATGTTCGGGGTTATTATGGGCTACCATATGGGCAGGGCCAAGTTCTCGGGGGGCGTCAAAACAAAGGGGATATTGATCATGTCCCTGCTGCTGCCTTGGCTGTGGCACGGTATTTATGACTTTATCCTTACGACCATGACCAATACCTGGATCTGGTTTATCGTCCCGTTGATGGCTGTATTATGGTATGGGGGCATGGGAAAGGTGGCACGGGCCAACAACCGTTCTCCGTTCCGGTTCCTGAAGCGTGAAGAAGAGATTAACCTCTAGTAGAGATGGACACACTTATACCTGAAAGGTAGTTCCGTAAGCAAGGAATTCCAGAAAGGAGCGAGGTGTCTTTTTTGCGTGTAAAGGTTAGGATTGTTTGCAAACATTGCGGTGAAAGCTACATTTTAAGAGGGAACAAAGAGCATGGGGTGATTCAGACCGGATTCAAACAGTGTCTGTGCAACAGCAGCAGCGGCTTTGAAATTGAAGAGCGGGCTTAACATGTTTTTTGGTAGGGTTCCCTTTTTTGATTTGCAGATCATTTGGGTGCATAAGACTTCTCAGTTATTGTCAAACTAACGGCAATAAGCTATTGAAGGGAGTCTTGCGGTCCTATGTACAAAAGATTAAGTGCCTTAATGTTCCCGATTACCACGCTGCTGCTGATTGGTGCGTTAGTGTGGGGGTACCAGGAGAACCAAGAGAAGAACTCGATTCTCATCAAAGCGGAGAACCAATATCAGCGCGCTTTTCATGACCTTTCTTATCACATGGAGCAGCTTCATGGTGAGCTTGGGAATACACTGGCAGTCAACAATACGTCGAGTGGTATGCACCGCAAGGGGCTTGTGAATGTCTGGAGGCTGACCAGTGAAGCGCAGAATGAGATCAATCAGCTGCCTCTTACCCTGCTGCCGTTCAGTGAGACGGAGGAGTTCTTGTCCAAAATCTCCAACTTCTCTTATAAAGCGGCCGTGCGTGATTTTACCAAAAAGCCTCTTACAGACAATGAAATGGGTAATCTAAAGGCACTCTATAAGAACTCGGGTGAAATCTCCAAGGATCTTCAGGAGGTTCAAAATAAGGTAATCACAAACAGGCTGCGCTGGATGGATGTGGAATCTGCGCTGGCAACAGAGGAGAAAGCGGAAGACAACACGATTATCGATGGGTTCAAAACCGTGGACAAACGGGTAGCCGCTTATCCTGAGCTGGATTACGGTCCTTCTGTGGCCAGTATTTATAATAAACGCTCTGTGAAGAAGCTAAGCGGTAAGCCGGTTACCGTAGAAGATGTGAAGCGCAACGCGATCAAATTTGCGGATATCACCGGGAATCCGAGTGTTGAGATCAAGGAAAACGGCAAAGGAACCGAATGGGCGTCGTATACCGCAGTAGTAACCAGCAAAGATCATAAAGAGCCGATCAGTATGGATTTTACCGTAAATGGCGGGTTGCTCATCTCCTACAATGACAATCGGAACGTAGGTCCGGCTAAGGTTTCGATGAATCAGTCTGTTGCCAAAGCGGGAGAATTCCTGAAGAAAAAAGGATATCCGGATATGACCGCTGTTAGCGCGGACCGATACGATAATCTGGGTAATTTGACCTTCGTCACCAGCCGTAACGGCGTCCTGATTTATCCTGAAAAGATGACGCTTCGCGTTGGATTAGATACTGGAGAACCCACAGGATTTCAGGCGAGTGATTACGTCCGTGAGCGTCAGAAGAAGAGAGTGATACCCAAACCGGCTCTGACTTTGGCTGCTGCCCAAAAAATGCTGAATCCGGAATATAAGGTTCTATATAGCAGGTTAGCCTGGATAGAGAATGAGGATGCCGAAGAGGTGCTCACCTATGAGTTTGGAGGCAGAATCAACGGCTCACAGTACCGGATTTACTTAAACGCTGAAGACGGTCACGAGGAGGCAGTCGAAGAGGCCAGGACATCTTCAGGCGCACAGGATAAATAACATATTTACGCTGAAAAGCAATAACCAAACTGAAAGGTGCAGTTCCCGTGTGGAACGCACCTTTTTGTTATTTCAAAATCAGAATAATATTTCTCACCGAGCATTAAATCTCCATGCTATAATCTATTTTAGAATAAATACTAATCATGTGGCGGTGACAGGTTTGTATCCCAAAATTAACGAATATCTATACATACAGGTTGCTTCAAGTGATGCTGCAGAAGCAGAAGTGGAATATAGATCGAGAATTGCAGAGCTTGAAGATGAGGCTTTTTTGATCGAAATCCCAATGCAGGAAAGTAACGGTAAGTTGAAAAAACTGTTTATAGGGGATGAGCTGTCCGTACATTTTCTGACGGAAGGCGGTATCAAAAATTACTTTAATACCCATGTGGTAGGCTTTAAGGAAGATGTGATCCGCATGGTACGAATACAGAAGCCGGATAAAGACTCTATCTTCAAGGTCCAGCGCCGAAGCTTCTTCCGCGTGAACGCAGAGCTTGAGCTTGCGGTGAAAGACTCCCTGGGCAGCCGTTACCTGGTGCGTACTGAAGATATCGGCGGCGGAGGAACGTCCTTTCTTAGCGATTCCAAGGTGCAGCCTGAAGTGGGGGGCAAGCTATTCTGCTGGCTATTGGTTCCATACCGGAACGGCAGCACAGAGCATGTGAACTTTGAAGGTGAGATTGTCCGGGTTAAGACTTTGGATACGGGGCGAAAGCTCGTGATGGTGAAGTTCGCAGCGATTACCGATTCGGAACGGCAAAAAATTATACGTTTCTGTTTTGAACGCCAGTTTGATTTCCGCAACCGGTGAGCAGAGCAAAAAAAGGCATAAAATAACGCTTTTTTCTATACAAATACCTCTGTGTCATTTTGCACTGAGGGTTAACCTGTGGTATAATTTTATAAGTCGCAGGCAATGCCTGCTTTTTTCTTGATAAAATCAGCAAGCTTGTATTTTCTTGACTGAAAGAGTGTTTGAGGAGGAATGCCCCGTTGGATAGGCAGGGTACACATACTTACGACAGAATTAACGTCGCCATCGACGGACCTGCCGGGGCAGGCAAGAGCACTGTTGCCCGTTTGGTAGCCCAGAAGCTGTCTTACATTTATGTCGACACTGGAGCAATGTACCGGGCGATTACCTGGTATATGATCCGTGAAGGCATTCCGGCTGAAGATGATCATCTAGTGGACCAGAAGGTCCGCGATATGGTGATCGAATTGATCCCGGAACAGGACGTGCAGAAGGTGCTGATCAATGGGGAAGACGTGACTCCGCATATTCGCAGTCTTCAGGTTAGCGGCCAAGTATCGCAGTATTCGAAAATCGAGGGTGTAAGATCCAGACTGAGCCATTTGCAGCGCCAGATGGCGCTCCGCAAGGGAGTTGTGATGGACGGCCGAGATATCGGTACGACTGTACTACCGGATGCCGAAGTGAAGATTTTCATGACGGCAAGTGTGGAAGAGCGGGCTCTCCGCCGCTACAAGGAACTGAAAGATGCGGAAACAGTGACGCTCCAGCAGCTTGAACACGATATTGCCGCGCGGGACCGTCTGGATGAAGGACGGGAGATTTCACCGCTGCGCCGTGCAGAGGATGCAATTCTTCTGGATACGACGCATATGGATATCCAACAAGTTGTGGAAGCCATTGTATCCCACTGCAGATCATATGTGGACGGGGAGAGAAATCATTTATGATTTATGTCATTTGCCGTGGATTGCTTCGCTTGATTTATGCCGTTTTCTTTCCGCTTAGGATAATAGGAAAAGAGAATGTGCCGGAGGAAGGCGGAGTTCTGCTGTGCGCCAATCATATCAGCTTACTGGATCCGATGACTATTGGGATCAAGCTGAATCGTCAGGTTAAGTATATGGCCAAAGCGGAGCTATTTAAGGTTCCTGTATTAGGCTGGCTCATCAATAAATTGGGCGCTTTTCCTGTCAAACGTGGCGGCGTGAGCAAAGAATCCATCAAAACGGCCCTTAATACGCTTCGCAGCGGTAATGTTATGGGTATCTTTCCGGAAGGGACACGAAACTCTGACTCCGGTGTGGCCAAAAAAGGCGCAGCGAGTTTTGCGCTTCGCAGCGGTGCAGCAGTTGTTCCTGCCGCTATTGTCGGTTCTTACAAGCCTTTTCGCCGGATCACTGTCATTTATGGGGCTCCCATAGATCTCAGTTCATTCGCCGGAGCAGGCAGTGAATCTCTTGAAGAAGTCACTGATGTCATTATGGGACGGATACATGAGATGTCAAAGACCGGCCAGCCTACTGTGAATTAATGTATGGCAGGCGTATGGATGTTCCACTGATTATAATATCGGCATAACCGCTAATTTTTGGAACATACTAACGTGAAAGTGTAAGTGATATCATGCAATGCTTGTTTTGAACTCTGCTATACGCGGGTTTAAATAAATGGGGTTTTGAATCGAGGAGGGTAATCACATGTCTGAAGAAACTAAAAATCAGGAAACTGCGGCTAATGTAGAAAACAATGGAGCCGTAGAAGCAACTGAAACTGTGGAAACCGCAGCAGCAGAGAACAACGGTGCTACAGAAGAAGTTGCCAGCAATGAAGAAGAAGTGACTAGCCAAGAAGGTTTGGAGATCATTTCTTTGAAAAAAGGCGATACCGTGAAAGGAACAATCGTCAAAATCGAAGATAACCAAGCTTATGTAAGCATTGGATATAAATACGACGGCGTTATTCCTATTCGCGAATTGTCTTCCGTACAACTGGACAACGCTGCAGCAGCGGTTGAAGTTGGACAAGAAGTGGAATGCAAGGTAGTCAGCATCAACGACAACAAGGAGAGCCTGGTGCTTTCCAAACGTGCAGTAGACAGCGAAAAATCATGGGAAGATCTCGAAAAGTATTTTGCTTCCCAAGAATCGTTCGAAGTAACTGTTGCTGACGTTGTAAAGGGTGGTCTCGTGGCTGATGTTGGCGCACGCGGATTTATTCCAGCTTCCATGGTTGAACGTCACTTTGTAGAAGATTTCAGTGACTACAAAGGCCGCACATTGCGTGTGAAAGTGAAAGAACTGGACCGTGAGAACAGCAAAGTTATTCTTTCTGCCAAAGAAGTTCTTGAAGAAGAATTCGAAGCCAACAAACAGAAGATTATGTCCGAGCTGTCTGAAGGACAAATTATCGAAGGTACCGTGCAACGTCTGACTCAATTCGGCGCGTTTGTTGATGTAGGCGGCGTTGATGGTCTGGTTCACGTATCCGAGATTGCTTGGAACCACGTTGAGAAACCTTCTGATGTTGTATCCGAAGGCGAAAAAGTTAAAGTTAAAGTACTTAAGGTTGATCCTGAAAAAGGAAAAATCAGCCTCAGCATCAAAGCAGCTGCTCCAGGTCCTTGGGATTCTGCAGCAGGCAAAATCAACATTGGCGACGTTGTAACAGGTGAAGTTAAACGCCTTGTGAACTTCGGTGCATTTGTTGAACTTCTTCCAGGTGTAGAAGGTCTTGTGCACATCTCTCAGATTTCCCACAAGCACATCGGTACTCCGCATGAAGTGCTAAAAGAAGGACAGGAAGTACAGGTTAAAGTTCTGGACTTCAACCCTTCTGAGAAGCGTGTAAGCCTCAGCATCAAGGAAACCGAAGAAGCCCCAGCACAGGTGGCTAGACCAGAACGCAGCAACAACAGAGACAGAGCGCCTAAAGAAGTGCTGAACAACCCTAACGTGTCGCTTAGCAATGAAGGCCTCAGCTTCACATTGGCTGAACGTTTCGGTGACAAGCTGGATAAATTCAAGGGTAATAACTAATCCCTTCGTATTTACACATATATGGGTAAAGTAATCGGCGAACCCTCGATACGGGGGTTCGCCGATTATGTTTTACAGACCACTCAAATGGAAAGATTAGTGGTAACTATGTTAGCCAATTAGAGCGTTTTTTGCTATGATGAGTAGCGTAAGGATGACAGGAGGAATGAATATGGCAAGACCCGTTGTGGCCATTGTTGGGAGGCCTAACGTCGGTAAATCGACGATATTTAACAGGCTAATTGGTGATAGACTGGCCATTGTAGAAGATAAACCGGGAATCACACGTGACCGGATCTATGGCGTTTCTGATTGGAACGGCAAATCCTTCAGCGTAATTGATACTGGAGGTATTGAAATTGACGGTGAGGATGCCATTCTGAAGTCCATCCGCGTTCAGGCGGAGCTGGCGATCGAAGAAGCAGATGTCATCGTCTTTATGTGCGAGGCAAAAACCGGATTAACCAATTCGGATGAAGAGGTTGCGCAAATTCTTTTCCGATCCGGTAAGCCGATTGTCCTGGCCATTAATAAAGTTGACAACATGAAACGTACAGAGGATATTTATGAATTCTACAGCCTTGGAATTGGTGATCCCATCGGGATATCAGGTAGCCATGGTACAGGTATCGGCGATCTGCTAGATGCGGTTGTTGAACGTCTGCCAGAGAAAACCGATGAGGAATATGATGATGATGTCATCCGTGTTGCACTAATTGGGCGTCCGAATGTTGGCAAATCCTCCTTGGTCAACGCTATTTTAGGAGAAGAACGGGTAATTGTCAGTGATGTTGCCGGTACCACGCGCGACGCCATTGATACACCTTTTGAGCGGGACGGCCAGCGTTATGTGCTGATCGATACTGCAGGCATGCGCAAACGCGGCAAGGTCTATGAAAACACGGAGAAATACAGTGTTATGCGGGCCATGAAGGCTATTGAGCGCGCTGACGTTGTGCTTGTGGTCATCAACGGTGAGGAAGGTATTATCGACCAGGACAAGCATATTGCAGGTTATGCTCATGATGCAGGCAAGGCTTCGATTTTTGTAGTCAACAAGTGGGATGCTGTCGAGAAGGACGATAAGACGATGCAGAACTTTGAGACGAATATTCGGGATCACTTCCTGTTTATGAGCTATGCGCCTGTTGTCTTTTTGTCTGCGCTTACCAAACAGCGCCTCCAGAAGCTGCTTCCGGTGGTTCAGCACGTAGCCCAGCAGCATGCGCTGCGGATTACGACACATCTTGTCAATGATGTGGTGTCCGATGCAGTCGCCATCAATCCTCCGCCAACGGATAAAGGCCGCCGCCTGCGCATCAACTATGTGACCCAGGTGGCTGTGAAGCCGCCAACGATAGTAGTGTTTGTTAATGATCCTTCGCTGATGCACTTCTCCTATGAACGTTATCTGGAGAATAAAATCCGCGCAGCATTCAATTTTGAGGGCACACCGATCCGTCTCTTTACACGGCGCAAATCCGAGAACGAAGGTTAGGGGAGAAGACAGTGGCGTTTGAACTTCTGGTTATCGTAGTAAGCTATTTGCTTGGTTCCGTCAGCTTCAGTGTGTTATTGGTCCGCCTGCTCAAAGGTGTGGATATCCGGCAATACGGCAGCGGAAATGCAGGTGCGACCAATACACTGCGTGTGATGGGGAAAGGGCCGGCAATTCTTGTGCTGGTACTGGATGTAATGAAAGGAATTGCTGCTGTCTGGCTCGGAACCTGGGCTGGCGGCTGGGGGACGTGGGTTGCTGTGGCTTGTGGGATCGCAGCCATAATCGGTCACAACTGGCCCCTCTATTTTCATTTTCGCGGAGGCAAAGGCATTGCAACTACTATAGGCGTTATGGCTACGCTTTGTTTTTGGCCAGCAGTGATCGCCGGGATAGTTGCCATTGTAGCGATTGTGATCACCAAATACGTATCTCTTGGCTCGCTTCTATTCGTAGCGCTGACCCCGGTGATCCTTCTTTTTAGTGATTTTACAGCACCTGAGTTGTGGGGTAGTCTTATTATTGCCCTCTTTGCTTTCTGGCGGCACCGGAGTAATATCGTGAAGATTAGCCAGGGGCGGGAGAATAAAATTGGCTCGAAGGTCAAGGAGGGGAACCGGGTTGTCTGATAAAGTAACCGTGCTGGTCGCGGGCAGTTGGGGAACTGCGCTGGCATCTGTGCTGGCGGCTAACCACTCGGAAGTTTATCTGTGGACACGGAGACCTGAACAAGCTGACGAGATCAATCATTCGCATACGAACCAGCATTATCTTCCCGACATTTCACTGCCTACGAACATTATTGCTACTACAGATATGGAAACTGCCGTTAAGGGTTCCAAGGCGGTTGTTATTGTTGCGCCTTCCTCGGGGATGCGGCAGGTTGCCCGTGCGCTGAGACCTTTCTGGAAGGAAGACATGCTCTGCATTCATGCTACCAAGGGCTTCGAGACGGAAACTATGAAGCGGATGTCCACGGTAATCTCTGAGGAGCTTAGCTGTAATGAAGGGGAGATCGTAGTTCTCTCAGGACCTAGTCACGCCGAAGAGGTTGTTCGTCTGTGTCCAACTACAGTAGTTGTGGCTTCGCCGGATGAGAACCGCGCAGCTGCTGCGCAGGAGCTTTTCATCAATAATGATTTCAGGGTGTATACGAATAGGGACCAGGTTGGCGTAGAATTGGCTGGAGCGTTGAAGAATATTATCGCACTCGGCGCTGGTTTATCAGACGGTCTGGGCTTCGGAGACAATGCCAAGGCCGCGCTGCTTACCCGTGGGCTGGCAGAAATCTCGCGTGTTGGCGTAGAACTTGGAGCTAATCCCCTGACTTTCTCCGGCCTGGCAGGGCTCGGTGATCTGGTGGTAACAGCAACCAGCAAGCATAGCCGCAACTGGCGGGCGGGATCCATGCTCGGCCAGGGCAAACCTTTGGCTGAAGTGCTTGAATCCATGGGTATGGTGGTCGAAGGTATACGCACAACGGAAGCAGCCTATGCGATTTCGCTTAAGCTAAAAGTGCAAATGCCAATTACGGATCAGATATACCACGTATTGTTCCAAGGGAAGTCTCCACGCAGTGCGGTAGAAGCCTTGATGGGAAGGGACCGCAAGACGGAAATGGAAGCCATCTCACAGGAAACATGGGAACAGTGGCATTCCTGAGGATGTTCGACGTTCACCTTTTGCCGGAAATACTCATATGTTGTAATGGGGATTGACGGAGGAGGGATGAAGAATGAGCAGAGATTTTTCCAAGGATGCTTTGAACGCCATTAACAAAAAGGCGGGAAAGAACATCACGGAAGGCGCCGTGAAGAAGCTGGCCAGTACGGTCAAGCCAGGAACTACGCAGAATGAAGCCCAGCTCCGCCAGTTGATCAAGCAGGTGTCATCAATGGCCAAGGTGCCAGTTAGTGAAGCTACTGTGCAGGAGATTATCAATGCTGTCAAAAAAGGCGGCGCGAATTCAGGCACAATGGAGTCTTTAATGAAAATGATGCTAAAAAAATAGCTTGGGCTTCATGTAAAAGAGCAGAAGATCCGGAATCCCTCAGATTCTGTGAATCTCTGCTCTTTTTTTGTTTGAAATCAGGAGGATATCATTCAGAAATGGACAGTATTTCATGCTATAATATTCGCAATCCAAATTAGCAGAATGGGGGAAGCAATTGATATGGACCCGATGACAAAGATGTGGTTGTCACTTGCCGCAGTTCTAATTATGGGATTATCCGTGTTTTTGATTACTTTTGCCCGCAGTAAGACCAAAGGGCTGTTAAGGGGTGTTTTGTCTGTAGTCGCCTTCGTCATTATGATTATTGGCTTGCTGGGTGGAGCCGCTTCGATTATGTAAGCATTTACATTCAATTGAAGCTTCAGGGCTGCTTGTCTGTTCCAATGAAATCAAATCTTTTCCATAAAGTTAAGGAAGGAAGCTGCAGCATGAAACGCCAAAAGGGATGGACCGTCACGTTTCAGCCGGAGGGGCGAATAGCCGTTGTCACGCAAGGAACCTCTCTGCTGGAGGCATCACGCAAAGCAGGAGTTTCTATCACTACCCGTTGCGGCGGAAAAGCCGGCTGTCTGATGTGCAAAGTGAAGGTAACTGAAGAATATAGCGCAGGGTTGAGACCAGCTGGTGATGCCGAACGGCGAAAACTGGGCGGTCTGCTGGATGAAGGGGTCCGTCTGGCCTGTCAGGCGGCCGTATGTGGTGATGTTACTGTGCTTACTCCTGAGGACCCGCTCAAAGCTGCCGTGAGGCGTAAGCTCGAAGCAGCCCGCCGCGGGGAAGAGGATGAGCTCTGGTAGTCCTGTTAGCGACGACTTTAAGAAAGGCGGGATGCGGGCATGATGCGCTGCATGAAGCGGAACAACAAGCAAAAATTACACAGTAAAACCGTACTATTGGTGGTATTCATCCTTTTGGCAGGCCCGATTGCCGGCTGTATGTATCCTGAGAAGGAAAAGGCGGGAGGAAGCTACCGTGAGAGCGTACAGCGGGTACAGGCAGCAGTGGATGATTACCAGCAGCAAGAAGGATTGCTGCCTATTCTAAATGCTGATGAGGCTACACCCAGATATGAGAAATTCTTAGTTGATCTGGACAAGCTGCAACAAACGGGATATCTGGATGAAATTCCAGCAGCAGCCTTTGAAAAAGGGGGCAGCTCTTATTTTCTTATTTTGGATGAAGAGCACGATCCAGCGGTAAAACTGATGGATCTGATAACGGTACAAAAGGTGAATGATGTACAGCGCCAGATAAACCGGTATAAGTCTGCGCATGGCGGGAATCTCCCGGCAGATCAGGAGATATATCCGGGTTTGTTCACGATTGCTGCCCGGAAAGCGGGTACGGATTCGATCACACTGAATAGCATTTATTCAGGCCGGCTGTTGCCATTCATCATGGATAAAAGCGGCACTGTTTATGTGGATTACAGCATCGATATTCAGACGGCGATACAGAAAAATTCTACCACTCCTATAAAAAATACAGATCTGCGTCTCCAATTGGAGCAGGCCTCTTATTATGTGCCTGTCAAATCCCTGCCTTATTTCTGGGTGAATGGCCAGCCTGTTCCCCAGCCCCCTCTACTTTAATGCTACAAACAAGGCTTATTCACAAAAGAAAGGTTCTATCTCCCAGATTCACCTCATAGGCTAGCTGAGAAGGCTTCCGGGCGTCATGACGTTCTGCAGGCGCAGTAGCTGATTTTACGAAATTCCGATAAAAATTGCGCGGGTAGCGGGTCATAAATCCGTTCTGGATACATATGATGATACTAGTCCAAATGCATGTCCGAGCATTCGGAGTTAAGCGTGGGGCAATGCAGGTTCCGCCCTTTAGTCAGCAGCTAGGCTCCCTGGCGGACAATGTCAGTCCGGTAGGTGTCCTGCAAAGGTCAGATTGCCGGCGGAACGCGAAGTCGATGCTCTTCAGGCATTTTTTCTTCGGAGTAATATGAGGAGGGGATCTCTTTTGGAAAAAGTGGATATTTTCAAGGACATTGCCGAGCGTACCGGCGGAGACATTTATCTTGGCGTCGTCGGCGCGGTTCGCACGGGGAAATCAACATTCATCAAACGCTTTATGGAAACGATCGTCTTGCCGAACATTACGAATGAGGCGGATCGGGTTAGAGCGGTGGATGAGCTTCCGCAAAGCGCGGCAGGTAAAACAATCATGACAACAGAGCCTAAATTTGTGCCTAACAATGCGGTGCAGATTAAGGTGGCGGAAGGGCTGGAGGTCAATGTCCGGCTGGTAGATTGTGTAGGGTATGCTGTTGAAGGAGCCAAGGGATATGAGGATGAAAACGGTCCCCGAATGATATCCACACCTTGGTTTGAGGAGCCGATTCCTTTTCAGGAAGCAGCGGAAATAGGTACACGCAAAGTCATTCAGGAGCATTCCACGCTGGGTGTAGTAGTGACTACAGATGGTACTATAGCTGAAATTCCGCGCCACTCCTATGTGGATTCTGAAGAGCGTGTAATCGCTGAGCTGAAGGAGGTCGGCAAACCGTTTGTACTTGTGATCAACTCGACCCGACCGCGCAGTGAAGAGGCTCAGCAGCTCCGCAGTGAGCTGGCTGCCAAATATGATATCCCGGTCATGACACTCAGTGCAGCGAATATGACCGAAGACGACGTAACTGGCGTCCTCCGTGAAGTTCTTTATGAATTCCCGGTTCACGAGGTGAATGTGAATCTTCCGAGCTGGGTGATGGTACTTGGCGAGAATCACTGGCTGCGCAGCAGTTACGAGAATTCCGTCCGTGACACGGTGAAGGATATCCGTCGGTTGCGTGATGTCGACCGGCTCGTATCACAATTCACGGAATATGACTTCATTGACCGGGCCGGACTTAGCGGTATGAATATGGGTCAAGGTGTGGCAGAGATCGACTTATACGCGCCTGAGGAGCTCTATGATCAGGTTCTGATGGAGATAGTGGGTGTAGAAATCCGCGGTAAGGACCATCTGCTGCAGCTGATGCAGGATTTCTCGCATGCCAAACGGGAATATGACCGCTTCTCAGAAGCACTGGAAATGGTGAAGACGACGGGTTACGGGATAGCTGCCCCATCACTCGCCGAAATGGCGCTCGATGAGCCGGAGTTGATCCGTCAAGGCTCGCGCTTTGGAGTAAGGCTGAAAGCTACTGCCCCGTCTATTCATATGATTCGGGTGGATGTTGAATCTGAATTCTCCCCAATTATTGGCACGGAGAAGCAGAGTGAAGAACTGGTACGGTATCTGATGCAGGATTTTGAGAATGATCCGATTAAGATATGGGAATCCGATATTTTTGGCCGCTCGCTGCACTCCATCGTGCGTGAAGGTATTCAAGGGAAAATCGCTATGATGCCGGATAACGCCCGCTATAAGCTGCAGGAAACATTGGGACGGATCATCAATGAGGGTTCAGGCGGCCTCATCGCTATCATTCTCTAAAAAAAATCATAGAGTGCAAGAGAACAGAGCGGGAGCGATCCTGCTCTGTTTTTTGTGCAAATGATTACTTGAACCCATTATTTAGAGGACAAAAATGCTACTTTCTTCTCCTTTTTTGACTAACGCCTTGAAATTCTGGGTGGGCTGTATTACTATAAGTTTGTTGCGCTTCTAGGAATAGAAGTGCTGATATCTAGTAATAACGGGATTATCACGTATAATTTGCGTTGAAACGGAAACAGTGTATGATACCGGAAATTTGCCCAGGGAGGTGAGAATACATGAACAAATCAGATTTGATCAACGTAGTTACAGAAGCAACTGAACTTCCCAAGAAAGATGCTACTAAAGCGGTAGACGCCGTTTTCGAAGCTATCACTGGAGCTCTGCAAAGCGGAGATAAAGTACAGCTGGTTGGATTCGGAAACTTTGAAGTGCGCGAACGTTCCGCACGTAAAGGCCGTAACCCGCAGACTGGTGAAGAAATCGAAATTCCTTCGAGCAAGGTACCGGCATTCAAACCGGGTAAAGCTCTTAAAGACGGAATCAAATAGAGATTTCTACATATCTATCCCATAGTCTTTCTGAGTAATAACGATGCCGCCCTCCAAGGCGGCATTTGTTGTTGAGAGGGTATGATATGCCCGCAAATTACTTATAGGAGGGTTCTACATGACCGAGAAGAATAATGGCGTTAATCCCGCCCCGGCAGGCAGCGACTATATTGTAATCAAAGCCAAAGAGAACGGCGTACAGGTTATTGGGCTCACCCGAGGACTGGACACACGCTTTCATCATACGGAAAAGCTGGACAAGGGTGAAGTGCTCATCGCACAATTTACCGATCATACCTCAGCCATGAAAATCCGCGGCAAGGCCGAAGTATGGAGCAAACACGGACAATTGGAAAGTGAAAGCTGAAAAGCAGGCATAGCCTGCTTTTTTTCAAAATATATCTAAAGATAGCCATGTCTCAATTTCCGAATATTCGTTCCAAGAGGCGGCAACCATGAATGATAAGGGGGCTTGTCATGAACAGGAGCTGGCTAATTGGAACAGCAGTCACAGTCCTTATATCTGCGGCTACCGTGCTTCTTCTTCCGCAGTTGGCTACGTTTGAGCCTTCCTTGCATCGTAAGTATGGAGCAGTAGAGGTCTTCAGCGATGAAGGTGTTGTTCTGGGGAACAATAACCTTGTAGATCTGCTGGAGGAGCTTCCTTTAACCCTCTCCATTGACCGGGTGGGGTTGAAAGGGAAGGTTCTCTCTCTGGATCTGAAGGTGACCGGCAATGGCCCTGAGCCGCAGGTGATTTATCAGAATATGGCCTTAGCTATTTCTTTTGCCTTTCAGGAGACCGTAAATGTAGATCAGCTGCTGCTCCGGATTGTTGCTGAGGACAACTGGCTGGATAGCCGCCGTCTGCTGCTAGCAGGTGATATCCGGCGCGGTGAATGGTCCCCCGTACTGCAGGAAGCTCTCCAGAGCGCCGCAAGCCGTCCACTTCCGGAATCCCTTAAGAATGGACTGCGTATCAGTGAGAGCGAGCTCTGGAAGAAGCATTTCATATATCCCCAGTCTGGGTAAAATAAACTAGGTGAGCTCACAGTGCGTGACCAAAAAACATGTGATATAATAGACAAGATTGTGAACAAAGATTGTCATAACGTCAATGGCTCCGGAGGCTGAAATGAAACCGTACCGCATACCCCAACTGGCTAAACCTTATACAGACTACGACATGATTCAGCGGCATACGGATTTGCCGCCGTTTTCAGACGGGCGTGGTCATTTGTTATATATTTTTTTGAGTCACGGTTCCTCTGCCGATCTGAAAGGCATAGAGCTGTTCACATTAGTAACCGGGCTGGTTCAGCTTGGGCTTGATACCCATGAATCGATCGACCGAACGCAGGATGAGCCTGACAGAGATCTCATGCGGTCCCGGCAGCTTAAGGTATTGGCCGGGGATTATTTTAGCAGCTGGTTCTATCACCTGTTGGCTAAGCATGAACAGATTGAAATGGTGGGCATTTTAAGCACCGCCATTGCGGATGTTAATGTAATGAAGGCTAATCTGTACTGCAAGATGAAATCCATGATTTTTTCAGCAGAACAATATTTGCGGCACACGGTACAGCTCAATATGAGGCTGTTCCTTTCTTTTACACCCATGATTGAGGAACCGCTTAAAGAGTTATGGGAGATGCTCCTTGCCGAAGTCAGCCAGTATGAGACCCTTCTTCTGGAGTTGCGTCGTGGAAATGATGCGGGAAATGCAATGGATGGCTATTCTTACTGGAAGATATTAGAATCCGCTGCAGAGGATGAACGGCGCCGGCTTTTGGAGAGAGAGATTGATCTTAAAGATTGGAAAAAGCTAAAGATGAAATACAAATGCGACTCGTTGCTGACGGACAAGCTGCATGGATCCATTCAGTCCATTCAGGGACTACTGCAGGGGGTAAAGGACGAAAGCTTGTTCAGTGAGTTGAATACTGCGCTTGACCGCCTTCTCCTGCATATGAAAATTTCCGGACAAGCTGCCGTGGAGGGTTAGGGAATGACAATAGAGAAAACGACCACACTCAGTGATCAAGGCACCAAACCCAAGGAGCAGTTTGTACATTCCGTTTTTGAGAGCATTGCTGGTAAATATGATTTGATGAACGACATTTTGAGTTTCCGCAGACATAAAGCTTGGCGTAAGTTCACCATGCGGAAGATGGGAATGAAGCCTGGAGACTCTGCAGTTGATCTGTGCTGCGGTACCTGTGACTGGAGTATCGCGCTTGCGGAAGCCAGCGGGAACGGTAGTGTTATGGGGCTGGATTTCAGTGCAGGAATGCTGGAAGTGGGCCGTCGCAAAGTAGAAGCAAGAAATCTTCAGAACCAGATTTCTCTGGTACAGGGCAATGCCATGGAGCTTCCCTTCGGCGATAACTCGTTCGATTACGCAACGATTGGCTTTGGACTCCGCAATGTCCCTGACCCGGTTCAGGTATTGAACGAAATGAAACGCGTAGTGAAGCCGGGAGGCATGGTCGTATGCCTCGAATTATCCAAACCGATGAAACAGCCATTCAAAGGCATTTATTATTTTTATTTCCAGCGGGTCCTTCCGCTGCTAGGCAAACTTTTCGCTAAACGATATGAACAATACAAATGGCTTCCTGAATCTCTCGCCTTGTTCCCGGACAGAAAGCAACTGGAAGTGATCTTCCGTGATACCGGACTGCACAATGTGGAATCCTTCCCCTTGACCGGAGGCATCGCTGCACTACATATTGGGCTCAAGGAGAATTGTAATGCTTAAGAAAATCGGCATCTTTTTACAAATGATCAAATTTGAACATACCGTTTTTGCTTTACCCTTCGCCTTCATGGGCGCGTTACTTGGTTCGGTAGTGATGTTCGGGGCTTTGCCATCATGGGGTCAAATCGGCTGGATTGTCATCGCCATGTTCGGTGCGCGCAGCGCAGCAATGGGGCTCAACCGGCTGATTGACCGGATCAGTGATTCCAAAAATCCCCGCACAGCAGGAAGAGCTATTCCTGCCGGACTGCTCAAGGTTGGCGAGGTGACTCTTTTTATCGCATTTTCATTCTTTTTACTGTTCTGGGCCGCATTCAAGCTGAACCCGTTGTCAGCCAAGCTGTTGCCGATCGCTGTTTTTCTTTTGGTGTTTTACTCATTCACGAAACGCTTCACCTGGGCCTGCCATTTGATACTCGGACTGACGATCGCTCTGGCTCCTCTTGGCGGCTGGGTTGCTGTTACGGGTACGGTGGATTGGACTTCGATGGTATTCTATTTCACGATTGTATTCTGGACAGCAGGATTTGATATCATTTACTCCTGTCAGGATGTTGAATTTGATAAGAACGAAGGACTGTACTCCATTCCTGTTCGCTTTGGCGTAGCCAAGGCATTGACCATTGCCAAGGTGTTCCATATTTTAACTGGCGTCGGTTTTGTGTC
Organism: Paenibacillus sp. LS-5; assembly: GCF_056121505.1. Classification (NCBI taxonomy): domain Bacteria; kingdom Bacillati; phylum Bacillota; class Bacilli; order Caryophanales; family Paenibacillaceae; genus Paenibacillus; species Paenibacillus sp. LS-5. Next base: position 116,066 of record NZ_JBWAVA010000013.1, read on the forward strand.
GCTTTTGTTTATTACCGACCTAAGCTGGTGGTATGTGGCAGGGATGCTGATTGCCTATATTATTCTTTTTTATGAGCATCATATTGTGTCTCCAAGCGACCTTAGCCGGTTGCAGACAGCATTCTTTACCATGAATGGTGTGCTGAGCATCGTGGTGTTCTCCTTTACTCTGATCGACTTGGTGGTGCAGTTCTACAAATGAATGACCTTCAAGCGAAAAACTTTGTCGTGGGCATAACGGGAGCAAGCGGCGCTATTTATGGTGTCCGGCTGACTGAAGTCCTGCTCTCGCTGGGGCACTCGGTCCATTTGGTGGTTAGTAACGCAGGCTGGCGTGTATTTAAGGAAGAGCTCGGCTATACCGCCTCAGACCGGGAAGGGTTTCTGAACGAACAGTTCGGAGACTGTCCCGGTTCTCTGCATTATCACCCGATTGCTGATATCGGTGCTTCCATTGCCAGTGGCTCCTTCCGTACCGAAGCTATGATTATCATGCCATGTTCTATGGGGACGCTGTCTGCTGTAGCCCAGGGTAGCTCTGATAATTTGATGACCCGGGCCGCAGATGTCATGCTGAAGGAAGGACGCCCGCTGGTGCTTGTACCTCGGGAAACCCCTCTGCATGCGATACATCTGGAGAATATGCTGAAACTTTCCCGTTTAGGGGTAAAGATGATTCCGGCTATGCCCGCATTTTATTTTGGCCCAACCACCTTAGATGATCTAATTAACTTTATAGTGGGCAAGGTGCTCGACAGCTTGAACATTGAGCACAATTTATTTCGCAGATGGGGGGAAGAAGGATGATCCATCCGGAACCTACCGTTATCGGTAAAATCAGCTATACTAACTCATGGCCGGTATTTCACAATTTCGATCCGTCTTCCTTAAGCTTTCCCGCTGAGATGGTGAGCGAGGTGCCGACTATTCTTAATCAGGGTATGACTAGCGGAAGCATTCAGGTGGGAGCACTTTCTTCTTTTGCCTATGCTGCCGCAAGCGAACGTCTGCTGCTGCTGCCGGATCTGTCAGTTAGTTCTGAGGGGCCGGTACAATCTATTCTGTTATTTTCGCGGATGCCGATTGCACAGATTGCTAATGGGACAATTGCTGTAACCAATACCTCCGCTACATCAGTCAATTTGCTAAAAATTCTGCTTCAGAAAGCGATAGGTGGCAATCCGGAATATATTAGTACTGCTCCCGACCTGGACGAGATGATGACACAGGCAGATGCCTGTCTGCTCATTGGCGACAATGCAATCAGAGCTTCTTGGCAGGATCAGGGATATATCGTTACGGATCTTGGTGAGCTATGGAAGGAATGGACCGGACTCGGTATGACCTTTGCGGTATGGGCAGTAAACCGGGAGGCAGCCAGAAACAGACCGGATGCGATTGCTGAAATCGCAGATGCTTTTGTGGAGAGCAAGAAACTCGGCCAGAGAAACCTGGCACCCATTATCCGCGAGGCTCGCACAGTTATCGGGGGGACGGCAGCCTATTGGGACGGGTACTTCCGTAATTTGAGTTATGACTTTGGGGAAAGGCAACAGGACGGTCTGAACCTCTATTTCCGCTATGCTTACGAGCTGGGTTTGCTGCCGCAGGAAGTGAAGATGGAGATTTGGAGCCATAATCTGCTGACACGGGTGAAAGAATGAAACGAATGCAAATTTTTGGACTGCTGAACAAAGATATGGATCAGATTGAAAAAGAACTATACCGCAGCGTGCAGGGGGATGATGATCTGCTGACAGAGACGTCCCTGCATCTGCTGAAGGCAGGCGGTAAACGCCTGCGTCCTGTCTTTGTTCTAATGGGCGGCAAATTCGGGCAATATGATCTTGAGAAGTTGAAGCGGGTTGCCATTCCTCTGGAGCTAATCCACAGTGCTTCCCTCGTTCATGATGATGTAATTGATGATGCAGAACTGCGGCGCGGGGAATTGACAGTCAAAGCTAAATGGGGCAACAAAATCGCCATGTACACCGGGGACTATATTTATGCGAAAGCGCTGACTATGACTTCGGAGTTGAGCAATCCGAGAATACACCAGATTCTTTCCAAAGCGATGGTGGAAATGTCTATCGGAGAGATGGAGCAGATCCGTGACTTCTTCAACAGCGAGCAGAGCATACGCCATTATCTCCGGCGCATCCGCCGGAAGACAGCTTTGCTGATTGCGATCAGCTGCCAATTAGGAGCCTTGGCTGCTGATGCAGATCCGGATACGGCCAAACTGCTCTATGATTACGGTTATAACGTAGGTATGGCGTTCCAGATCCGTGACGATCTGCTCGATCTTTCCGGTACTGAAAAGCAAATCGGTAAGCCGCCTGGCAGCGATATGCGGCAGGGCAATATTACTCTGCCAGTGATCTACAGTCTGGAAGACCAAAGGCTGCGTGGTGAGCTGCTTACGGAACTGGCCTCAATCCGCGAAGGGCACAGCGGCGTGGGACGCGCCATTGATCTGATTCTGTCGGGCGATGGTATAGCCAGAGCCGAAGAACTGGCATCCCGCTATATTTCCAAGGCCCTGGCGGCACTGGATCAGCTGCCAAGAAACCGGACAAAACGCAACTTGAAGGATATTGCTTTTTTTGTGACAGGTAGAGCATACTAATTCTAATAATAAAAATTTTTAACATTCACAGATGGTGGGGTTTCTGATACTATCAAAAAAACAGCTATTCATTCGGAATAACAGAAAATGGAGAGTGACTCTATGGAGCAAACGTATCTGATGATTAAGCCGGATGGTGTGCAGCGCGGGCTGATTGGGCGAATTGTTACCCGATTCGAGGATAAAGGATTTAAACTGCTGGCTGGCAAGCTGATCACCGTTACAGAAGAGCAGGCGAAGAGGCATTATGCGGAACATGAAGGAAAAGACTTTTTCCCCGAATTGGTACGCTTTATCACCTCCGGGCCGGTATTCGCCATGGTATGGGAAGGCGATGATGTAGTAGCGCTATCCCGTATGATGATTGGTAAAACCAAGGTTGGTGAAGCATTGCCAGGCACAATCCGTGGGGATTTTGCCAGTCATACGCCCCTTAACCTGATCCATGGTTCGGATTCACCGGATAGCGCAAAACGGGAAATTGCCAACTTCTTTGCTCCGGATGAACTGGCAGATTACACTAAAGACATCGCAGCCTGGATGTAGTTTCAGGCGGGAGGCAGGGGAAATGAATGGCTGAACGAGAAGAAACATCAACTGCGGAAGACCGGGATTACACCGGATTTATTCATAATGTCAAACAGAGCACCGGAATTGATCTCGCGCAGTATAAAGAAGCGCAGATGAAACGGCGTCTGACTACGCTCCGGACAAAGAACGGATTTTCATCCTTCAATGATTTCTTTGCAGCAATGATGAAGGATAAAGCTCTATTCTATGAATTCCTGGACCGTATGACAATCAATGTCTCGGAATTCTGGCGCAATCCGAACCGCTGGGAGGTTCTGCGGGATACCATACTGCCTGAGCTGCAGCGATCGGGCCGCAGACTCAAGCTATGGAGTGCTGCCTGTTCGACCGGTGAAGAGCCGTACACGCTGGCCATGATTCTCTCGGACAAAAACATTTTGGCCCAGACAGGCATTCTGGCGACGGACATTGATGACGGTGCCTTGGCCAAAGCAAAGCAGGGCATTTATCTGGAACGTTCGCTGAAGGATGTGCCGAAGGATGTGGCCGGCCGCTATTTTACACCGGAAGGTCCGGTGTTCAAGGTCAGTGAAGGTCTTAAGAAAAATATTGACTTCCGCAAGCAGAATCTCCTGCTGGACAAGTTTGATGAAGGCTTTGATCTGATTATCTGCCGCAATGTTATGATTTATTTTACAGAAGAAGCCAAAAGCAAGCTATACCACAAGTTCTCAGCAAGCCTGCGACCCGGCGGATATTTGTTTGTGGGCAGTACGGAACAGATTTTCACACCGGCACAATACGGATTCGAGTCGACAGAGACGTTCTTTTACCGCAAGAAATAAAGCCGCTGTAGCAGCTAGGACAAGCATTCATTGTGAATGTATACTTTCGCATGTTTTAAGTGATACTTGGTAGTAGAAATGATTACGTGTGCCAAGCGAAAGGTCGTTCATTCCAATGGATAAAAGCAAGGTCATTGACGCCTACAGACGCGGCTTCCTGACCGTCCGTGAATGCGGACAAATTCTTGGTGTCGAAGAGCGGCAGCTGCAAAGTCTGCTTTTGCTCGAAGAAAGCAAGTCGGCCTGTCTGCCTTCCAGCCGGAAAATCGGCAGCTGAAGCCGGGTGGCCGGGTACAATGCAGCGCCGTCTTTACTCGCAAGAGTGGAGGCGGCGCTGTTCTTTTTCGTGCTGGTGGAGGTTGCGCCGGGTATATCCCTTTCTTGTCAAAGCGGATTCCCTATACTATAATGAGCAAAGACATTTAACATTTTAGCGGTTTACAGTTTAAAAGTGTGAAGGGGGAACGCAGCATGAGTTTACGCTATTTAACAGCGGGGGAAACGCACGGCCCCCAGCTAACAGCCATTATTGAAGGACTGCCCAGCAATTTGACACTTAATTTTGAAGAGCTCAATTTTCAAATGCAGCGGCGGCAAAAAGGGTATGGACGTGGACGCCGGATGCAGATTGAGAAAGATACTGCAGAAATTGTCGGCGGTGTTCGCCATGGCAATACAACAGGCGCCCCTGTGGCTCTGGTGGTTGAGAATAAGGATTGGACTCACTGGAAGAATATTATGAATATCGAGCCTATACCTGGCAGCGATGAAGAGAAGCGCCGCGTCAACCGTCCGCGTCCTGGACATGCGGACTTGAATGGCGGATTGAAGTATAATCAGACAGACCTGCGGAATGTTCTGGAGCGCTCCAGTGCCCGTGAAACGGCAGCTAGAGTGGCTGTCGGGGCTGTAGCCCGGCAATTGCTGGCAACGTTCGGAGTGAAGATCGCAGGACAGGTCATCCGTATCGGCGAAATTGAGGCACCTGCGAATAATCTTCCGATCGATGAGTTGATTGAGCAGACCGAAGCTTCTTCGGTGAGAGTAGTGGATAAAGAGACCGAGCAGAAGATGGAAGCCTACATAGATAAGATCAAGGAGGAAGGCGACTCCATTGGTGGTATTGTAGAATGTATCGTCGAGGGTTTGCCTATCGGTCTGGGCAGCTATGTGCAGTATGACCGTAAACTCGACAGTGCCATTGCGGGAGCCGTGATGTCCATCAACGCCTTCAAAGGTGTTGAAATCGGCATCGGCTTTGAAGCGGGCAAGTTGCGGGGTTCCCAGGTTCATGATGAGATCATGTATGAAGCTTCCAGGGGATACTACCGAGCGAGTAATCGTCTGGGCGGCTTTGAAGGCGGAATGACTAACGGAATGCCGGTTGTGGTACGCGGAGTAATGAAGCCTATTCCGACGCTGTACAAACCGCTGCAAAGTGTGGATATTGATACGAAAGAGCCATTTACTGCCCAGGTAGAACGTTCGGACGCATGTGCGGTACCGGCTGCATGTGTAGTTCTGGAGAATGTGGTGGCCTGGGAAATCGCCAAGGCGTTTCTGGATAAGTTTGGCGGCGATTCCATTGAGGAGATCAGAGCCAACTATAACAATTACCTGGCACAACTGGAGAGCTACTGATGGTGCGCAGCATAAAGGTAGACTTAGGCGAACGCTCCTATCCGATCTATATTGGCAGTGGACTCTTGCATGACATCGGTCAGCAATGTGTACTGGCTGGATTTCCGGTCCGTAGCCCGCTGCTCGTTGTCAGCGACAGTGAAGTGGCTCCACGCTACCTCCCTGTCGTGGAAGCTGCTCTGCAAGAACATGGGTATTCTGTAGTCAGTCACGTTATTGAAGCCGGTGAAGCGTCCAAATCTCTGGCTGTGTATGAGGAAGTCATTACTACGGCAATTCAGGCCGGTCTGGACCGCAGTTCGGCGGTTCTAGCATTGGGCGGTGGTGTGGTTGGAGATCTGGCAGGCTTTGTAGCCGCATCCTATATGCGTGGAATAGGATTCGTTCAGATTCCAACAACTATATTGGCCCACGACAGCAGTGTGGGGGGGAAAGTAGCTGTTAATCATCCCCTGGCGAAGAATATGATTGGTGCCTTTTATCAGCCGACGATGGTAGTGTATGATTTGGATACCCTGCGCACGCTTCCGCCGCGCCAGGTCTCTTCCGGATTAGCCGAAGTGGTGAAACATGGTTTGATTCTGGACCGTGAGTTTGCTTACTGGTGCCGTGAGCATGCTTCCGAGCTGCTCGCTTTGGATGCAGAGGCGCTGGGTTACGCTCTGGAACGCGGGTGTGCGATCAAGGCTCAAGTTGTTGGGAATGACGAGCGCGAGCATGGGCAAAGAGCGATTCTGAACCTCGGACATACGATTGGTCACGCCATAGAGGCGGTGGGTGGATATGGAGTATTCCTGCACGGTGAAGCAATCGCGATCGGGATGGCCGGGTCTGCACTTCTGGCTGCGAAGCTTGGCCGGGATCAGGATATTTATGAAGATACCATCTCAATGCTGTCGTCGCTTGGGCTGCCGGTAAGACTGCCGGCAGAGTACAGCGAAGACGAATTAATGGATGCGATGATGCATGACAAGAAGTTCAAAGAAGGCAAGATGACCTTTATCGTGCCGGATTCCATCGGTGCTGTAAGCATCGTAAATGATGTTCAGCAGAGTGCGGTGCGTGAGGTTATCTCACAACTTAAGAAGGAGGGAAGCCCATGGTGAACCGGGGGATTCGCGGTGCAACGACCGTAACGATTAATGAAGAAACCGAGATTTTGCGTGAAACAGTTGTACTGCTGCGCGAGATTGTTGCGCGTAATGATGTCATTGCGGAAGATATCTGCAGTGTATGGATTACCGTAACCGGTGATCTGGATGCGACCTTTCCAGCAAGGGCTATTCGCGAAATTGAAGGCTGGGACCTGGTACCTTTGATGTGTTCCGTAGAAATACCCGTCAAAGGAGGCCTGCCCATGTGCATCCGGCTGATGGTGCAGGTGAACACGGACAAGTCACAACGGGATATCCGCCATGTCTATCTGAATGAAGCCCAGAGATTGCGTCCGGATCTCTCCTAGAAGAACTAACTAATTCACTGTACGGGGTTGCCATGAACCAAAGTCATCATGTATAGTGTAGATAGCCGAGTGAAGCAGAGTTTAGTTTAGATGAGATGAGTATAGTTGAGCAGAGTGCAGGATTTTAGTTGAGTACAGGCATATCGTTTGTTTGCAGTTTTCTTTTTGGATACCGGCTGGTGCTGATTTTTGCACTATAGCTGTATTCATTAATGGGAGAAGTGCATCCAGTGAGATGGTTCTATGCCGGTCCTTTGCGCTTATTCATATACTTACTTACACAAACCTCTACTTCGGTAGAGGTTTTTCTGTATTTCGGACAATATAATCCAACATCCCAAGGAGGTATCCCAGATGACGAATCCAAGAGTAGAAGAAGTGTTGTCTCTGTCACGGGAGTATAATCTGATTCCTGTAGTGAAAAGGCTGCTCGCCGATATGGAGACGCCCATCCGGTTGTTCTCGCGTTTTGCACAGCAGGACCGGGCATTTTTACTGGAGAGTGTAGAGGGCGGAATCCAGTGGGCGCGGTATTCTTTTATCGGCAGCAACCCCTTCCTGATGATCTCCGGGAAAAAAGGCGTGATTCACGTCGAGGTCGGCGGGGAAAAGAGACGGGTGCTCGGCAAGCCCATTGAGGAGCTGAAAGCCCTGCTTCGCTCCTACCGCAGTCCCAAGCTGGAAGGGATGCCTCCTTTTACGGGCGGTGCCATTGGATTCTTTGGTTATGATCTGCTGCAGTATTATGAAAAGCTGTCCCCTCATGCAGTGGACGATTTGAATATGGATGACATCCGGTTCATGTTCTGTGACCGTATCATTGTATTCGATCATGTGAAACAGCAGATTCTGCTGGTGGGAAATCTGCATATCAAGGACGGCGATACCGATTCAGATATCCGTGCCGGGTATGAGGAGCTGAGTAACCGATTAGAGGATATGGCGGAAGAGCTGCAGAAGGAAGGTCCCAAAGAGAACGTCAATCGCCGCAGCATTCCCCAGGACATTGAGCTTGGTGAAATTCATTCCAACCTCACCAAAGAACAATATATCAGTAATGTCGAGCAGGCGAAGGAATACATTCGGGCCGGGGATATTTTTCAGGTAGTGCTGTCCCAGCGTATGCATATTGAAACAGAAGTATCACCGCTGCATGTCTACCGGATGCTGCGTATGCTGAACCCTTCGCCTTATATGTATTATCTGAAAATGGACGAGGAAATTATCGTAGGCACTTCGCCTGAGGCTTTGGTCAAGGTTGATGGAAACCGTGTCGAGACCCGTCCAATTGCCGGAACACGACCGCGCGGGGAGAACGAAGCAGAGGACCGGGCTCTCGCCGCTGAACTGCTGGAGGATGAGAAAGAGCGGGCGGAGCATCTGATGCTGGTAGATCTGGGCCGCAATGACCTCGGCAGGGTTTCAAAATTCGGCACGGTCAAATGTGATTCCTTCATGGAAATTGAGAAATACTCGCATGTGATGCACATGGTCTCCAATGTCTCAGGCACCCTTGATGAAGGGAAGGATTTCTTTGATGCTTTCCTCTCTTGTCTGCCGGCAGGAACGGTATCCGGTGCTCCCAAGCTGCGGGCTATGGAAATTATCGCTGAGCTTGAACAGGAAGCGCGAGGCGCATATGCCGGAGCTATAGGGTATCTTGGATTTTCCGGCAATATGGACTCTTGTATCACGATTCGCACTATTATTTTCCGTAAAGGACGTGCTTATGTACAGGCCGGAGCGGGGATTGTATGGGATTCGGTGCCGGAGAAGGAATATGAAGAGACGGTTAATAAAGCTAAAGCGATGCTGAAGGCTATCCGGATGGCAGAAGCCATGTTCCCGGTAGAGGTCAAAGAAAAGCAGGTAATCAATCAGGATTACATGTATGAATATACGCCTTGATCAGGGATGTCCATATTAGATAATGATTAGGAGGAGAACGTAATGGATGCAAGCCAATTGATACAAACAGGAATAGCCGGTCTGATCGAGGGGCAGGATCTGAACCGCCAGCAGGCTCGTGAAATTATGGGTACAATTATGGAAGGATTGGCTTCACCGGCGCAGATAGGCTCACTGCTGACCGCGCTGCGGATCAAAGGGGAAACAGTGGAAGAGATCACCGGATTCGCAGAAGCGATGCGCGGATTCAGCACACATGTGGTTACTGAACGCTCACAGCTGCTTGACACATGCGGAACCGGAGGCTCCGGCATCCATAAGTTCAATATCTCCACGGCCTCGGCGATTATCTCTTCCGCAGCTTCCGTCAGAGTAGCCAAACACGGCAACCGTTCCGCATCGGGCAGAGCGGGCAGCGCTGATGTGCTTGAGGCACTTGGAGTTAATATTCATTTAAATGCAGAGCAAGCCGTGCAATGTCTGGAAAGTATCGGCATCTGCTTCCTGTTTGCCCAAATTTATCACCCTTCGATGAAACATGCGGCAGCCCCCCGCAAAGAGCTCGGGTTCCGCACGGTGTTCAATATGCTGGGACCGCTCACGAATCCGGCAGGTGCAGACCGTCAGCTGATGGGTATCTACGACAGGGATAAGACAGAGATTGTGGCGAATGTCCTGAAGGAGCTGGGTTCCAAACGGGCGATGATTGTGAGCAGTCTGGACGGTCTGGATGAGATCAGTATCTCGGCGCCTACACAGGTGTCGGAACTGAAGAATGGTATAGTAACCACTTATGAGATCACTCCACAGGAACTGGGATTAAGCACACATCCCCTCGAGGATGTGCTTGGCGGTGATGCAGCTGAGAATGCTGCTATAATAAGAGGAGTACTGCAGGGCGGACTGAATCCATACCGTGATATTGTTCTTGCCAATGCCGGTGCCTGTATTTATGTGGCAGGACTTGCCGATACGTTAAAAGAGGGTGTAGACAAAGCAAGAAGTGTAGTGGATTCCGGTGCTGCACTCCTCAAGCTGGAGCAGCTTAAAGTGATGACGAAGGAGCTTGATTATGTATCTTGAACGGATTGTTGCCACCAAAGTCAATGAAGTAGAAGCTTTAAGCAAGTCATTCTCTGTGGATGAGGCTAAACAATTGATTGCGGCTATGCCACCAACAAAAGGGTTCCGCAATGCGCTTACGAAGTCACGAAACAGATCAATGGGTCTGATTGCCGAGGTAAAGAAGGCCTCGCCATCTAAAGGACTGATCCGGGCAGATTTCGATCCGGTAGCCATAGCCAAGGGCTATGAAGCAGGGGGTGCGGATTGTTTATCTGTGCTTACGGATAAAGACTATTTTCAGGGCAGTGATGCTTATCTGCAGCAGGTTAGAGAAGCGGTAAATCTTCCGCTACTGCGCAAGGATTTCATTATCGATGAACGTCAGATCTATGAAGCGCGTCTCCTTGGGGCCGATGCTGTATTGCTGATAGCAGCAATTCTAACCTCCGAACAGCTGATCTCCTACATCGATACAGCTGCTGAGCTGGGACTTGATATTCTGATCGAGGTGCATGACCGGAATGAGCTGGAGATCGTTCTAGCTACTGAGAAGATTGGACATCCGGGGGTCCTGCTCGGCATCAACAACCGTAATCTGCGTACTTTCGAAACGGCACTAACTACTACAGCGGAACTTGCTGCACTTCTTCCAGCCTCAGTGCCTGTAATCAGCGAGAGCGGAATAGCCGGTCCTGCAGATATCGATTATCTAAAGACTACGGGTGCAATCGGCGTTCTGGTAGGAGAGTATCTGATGCGCCAGCCGGATGTGGAACAGGCAGTAAATGAACTGCTTGGTGCGTTGCCGGAAGGGAAGGAACGTGCCACACATGGCTGAGACGGTAGTAAAAATCTGTGGACTTCAGGACGTTGAAGTGCTAAAATCTATGAAGCGATTACCTCTGGATTATATAGGATTTGTGTTTGCCGAGAGCCGCCGCAAGGTCAGTCCTGAACAGGCGGCAGAGCTTACTTCTGAGCTTGCGGGATGGGAGAACGGAAAGCCTCCGCTTACGGCGGGAGTGTTTGTAAATCCTTCGCTGGATGAGCTTGACGCGGTACTCTCCATTGTGCCGCTGAGTGTTATCCAGCTGCATGGCCAGGAGAGTGCGGACTATTGCCGGGCCGTCAAGGCAGCTTTTCCGCAGGTGCTGGTATGGAAGGCTCTTTCAGTAGCCGCTAATGAAGCTCAGTCTCCCGGGAACGGTCCTCAGGCTTTGCAGCAATATGCCGGTGCCATAGATGCCCTGCTGCTGGATACATATGACCCGGCCGGCAGCGGCGGGCTGGGGCGGACTTTTGAGTGGGATAGAATTCCTGCGTATCAACAGGCTGCTTCTGAATATGGTTTGCCTTTATTAGTAGCCGGCGGACTGCATCCGGATAATGTGCGTGAACTGCTGGATGGATATGCTCCATATGGTGTAGATGTTTCAAGCGGAGTAGAAACCGATGGAATGAAGGACATCGTTAAAATAACAGCTTTTGTGGAAAGGGTGAAGCAATCATGATACAAGTACCGGACAAGAACGGACGTTTTGGTTCTTTTGGAGGCCGCTTCGTTCCTGAAACGTTGATGAATGCATTGATAGAGCTGGAGGAAGCCTACAACAGGTTTTCCGCAGATCCGGCTTTTCAGAAGGAAGTAGATTATCTGCTCAAACAATACTCCGGACGGGAGACCCCGCTGTATTATGCGGAGCGCCTTAGCAAGCATCTTGGAGAGGCGAAAATATATTTGAAACGTGAAGACCTTAATCACACCGGAGCACACAAGATCAACAATGCAATCGGCCAGGGCATTCTTGCCAAAATGATGGGTAAAACCAAAGTAATCGCCGAGACCGGTGCTGGCCAGCATGGAGTAGCAACGGCTACAGTAGCTGCGCTGCTGGGGATGGAATGCAAGGTGTTCATGGGTGAAGAGGACACGCGCCGACAGGCGCTGAACGTATTCCGCATGAAGCTGCTGGGTGCAGAGGTTATTCCGGTGACCTCCGGTTCACGGACACTTAAGGACGCCGGGAATGAAGCTCTTCGCTACTGGGTGAGCAACGTCGAGGACACCTTCTACGTGCTGGGTTCAGCTGTAGGCCCTCATCCATACCCGATGATGGTCCGTAATTTTCAGCGGATTATCGGTGATGAGACGCGGCGTCAGATTCTGGAAGCCGAAGGAAGGCTGCCGGATCTGCTGGTAGCTGCAGTAGGCGGCGGCAGCAATGCGATCGGTATGTTCTATCCGTTCATGGAGGATGAGCAGGTGGGGATGATTGGGGTTGAAGCTGCAGGCAAAGGCGTGGACACTCCCTTCCATGCGGCAACCATGAGTAAAGGCACACATGGGGTCTTCCAGGGTTCACTCAGCTATCTGCTGCAGGATGAGCATGGACAGGTTCAGGAGGCACATTCGATCTCGGCCGGACTGGACTATCCGGGAGTAGGCCCTGAGCATTCCTATCTCAAGGATGTTCACCGGGCACAATATGTACCGGTTACGGATGATGAAGCCCTGGAGGCCCTGAAGCTGCTGTGTGTTACCGAAGGTATCATTCCGGCTCTTGAATCCGCTCACGCGATCGCTCATGTAATGAAGCTTGGACCGACGCTCACCAAGGACGATATCGTGGTAATCTGTTTGTCAGGGCGAGGCGACAAAGACGTGGAGTCGATCATGGCTTATACGGAAGGAGCGGGTAAGTAATGACAACCGAAACTACGAACCGGATGGATGTGACCTTCCGCAAGTTGAAGGAGGAGGGCCGGTCGGCGCTTATTCCTTTCCTGACTGTAGGCGATCCGGATCTGGAGACGACGCTCGAGATCATCGCTGAGCTGGAAGCAGCAGGCGCTGATATTCTTGAGCTTGGCGTGCCGTATTCCGATCCGCTTGCAGACGGTCCAGTGATCCAGCGGGCTTCTTCCAGGGCGCTTCGAGGCAATATACATCTTCGCACGTGCATGGAAACCGCATTGAAAGCACGTCAGGCAGGCAGCAAGCTGCCTTTTATCCTATTCACATATTATAATCCGGTTATGCAAATGGGACTGGACAGCTTTTTCTCTCTGCTGGATTCCCATGAGATTAGTGGCTTGATTATTCCTGATCTTCCGGTTGAAGAGTCAGAGGAAATGCGTGAACGGAGCCGTGCTGCCGGAGTGAATCTTATTCCGCTTGTAGCACCCACCTCAAGCGAACGTATAGCCCGGATTGTCTCAGGGGCCAGTGGTTTCGTCTACTGCGTGTCCTCACTTGGAGTGACAGGCGAACGTTCTACTTTCCATACAGGAGTGGATGAGTTCATAGCATCTGTCCGTCAGGTTACAGACCTTCCTGTGGCTGTAGGTTTTGGCATATCTACCGGGGAGCAGGTTGCACGGTTTGCCCGCATCTGCGATGGAGTGGTTGTAGGCAGTGCGATTGTCCGCAAGGTAGAGGATGTCATTCCTCTTCTGGATAATCCGGCTACCCGCAGTGAAGGCTTGTTGCAAATTCGTGAATTTGTGGCACAATTGAGACCATAACGTCTGCTGGCAGACCTGATACAATTGTAATATTTATGGAGAGCGAGGACCTTTCATGAATCCGAAACCGAATATCGTTAACCTCCCTGTCTACAAGCCAGGGAAGCCTATTGAGGAAGTGAAGAAGGAGCTTGGCTTAAGCGATGTCATTAAGCTGGCCTCTAACGAAAACCCGTATGGTTCTTCACCAAGTGCAAGATCTGCTATTATGGCGGAGCTTAACAATCTGTATCTTTATCCTGATGGCTCGGCGGCTGAATTAACAGCTGCATTAGCTGAGCATCTTGGAGTGCAGAGCGATAATATCATATTTGGCTGCGGCTCCGATGAGATTATCGCTTTGCTGGCCCGTGCATTTTTTCTGCCGGGAGACGAGACGATTATGGCAGATCAGACCTTTTCCGTATACAAAAGCAATGCCGATATTGAAGGTGCAGTCTCCATTGAAGTCCCTCTGGTCAACGGCACACATGATTTGGGCGCCATGCTGGCCCGCATTACAGACCGTACCAAAATCATTTGGGTCTGCAATCCCAATAACCCGACAGGAACGATCGTATCGGAGGAAGCATTGGTCACTTTCCTGAATGCCGTGCCGTCTGGAGTGATGGTTGTCCTGGATGAGGCTTATTTTGAATATGTGACCGATCTTTCATACTCTAATGGAATCAAGCTGCTTGAATACTATCCGAACTTGGTTGTGCTGCGCACATTCTCCAAGATCTATGGGCTGGCTGCCCTGCGCATCGGCTATGGAGTGGCAAGCCCCCAGATTATTTCTTTGATTAACAAGGTACGGGAACCATTTAATACTTCGCGTCTGGCGCAGGCTGGAGCACTGGCTGCCCTGGCAGATCAGGAGTATGTGCAGGAGTGCCGCCGTCTTAACAGTGCAGGTATCGTGCAGCTTCAGGCGGAGTTCAAACGGCTGGGCCTTGTAGCCTTCCCGGCTCACGGGAATTTCATTATGGTAGATGTACGGAAACCGGCAGTTGATGTTTTTGATGCATTGCTGCGGCAGGGGATCATTGTCAGAGCAGGACACAAGCTGTACCCTACCTATATTCGTGTAACTGTCGGTTCGGCAGAGCAGAATAAGGCGTTTATTACTGCGCTGGAGCAGGCGCTCCGGGAACAGGGAGTACAGGTTTAAGGATCAACTGACAAGACGAATCTACAGAAGGCAGGTAGTTCAAAGAACATGACGACAAAAATAGCAATTTTCGGTGTCGGTCTGATCGGAGGCTCACTGGCCCTTTGCTTCAAAGGCAAGGAGGGCCTGACCGTTATGGGCCATGCCCACCGTCCTGAATCGGCAAAAAAGTACCTTAGCAGGGGTGTGGTCGATCAGGCCACACTTTCTCTTGAGGAGGCAGCGCTAGACGCTGATTTTATTTTTTTATGCGTACCTGTAGGCATGCTGGAGGATTACTTGCAGCGCCTCAGCAAGCTTCCGCTGAAGCCAGGCTGCATTATTACGGATGTTGGCAGCACCAAGGCCACTATTGCCGCCTGTGCAGTTTCACTGAACCTGCCTGGGGTTCATTTTATTGGTGGGCATCCAATGGCCGGGTCAGAACGCTCTGGTGTGGAGGCTGCATCTTCACTGTTGTTCGAGAACGCCTATTATGTCCTGACACCACCGCCGGGAGTGCCGGAGGAAGCGTATCAGGCCCTTGAAGCTTTGCTTCTACATACCAAAGCACAGATTGTCCGGCTTAATCCGGAGCGCCATGACGAGATTGTGGGGGCTATCAGCCACTTGCCGCATATTATTGCAGTTGCGCTGGTGAATCAGATCCGTACCTATGACGATACAGATTCCCTGTACAGCACTTTGGCTGCGGGGGGCTTCCGTGACATCACGAGAATTGCGTCCAGCGATCCGATTATCTGGCGTGATATTCTGTTGAACAACCGCCTAGTCATGCTTCGTCTGCTGAGGGACTGGAATGATGAGGTTTCATCATTCGTTCAATTGCTGGAGAACGCGGATGGGGAGGGCATTGAAGAGGCTTTCCTTGAAGCGGGCGGCTTCCGCAACCAATTGCCCGAGCGGCGTAAAGGAATGATCACTCCATTGTTCGATCTGCATATCGATGTTCCCGATCACCCGGGGATTATTGGACGGATCGCTACTGAACTCGGTGATCAGGGTATCAACCTTAGCAACGTACAGATTATTGAGAGCCGGGAGGATGTTCCGGGTATAATGCGCCTGTCCTTCCGTCAGGAGAATGATATGGAGCGGGCGAAGATTCTGCTGCAGCATCACGATTATACGGTATACGTATAGATGGAGAAGTTCCCCTTTGAGATTATATTCCGTACCCTCTGTTTCCATGGGGTAAAGGAGTGAAGCTTGAAGGGGATTTTTTTGTTTTATTATGCAGATCATCTCGAATAACACGAAATAGACAATAGGACTTGATAGGTGTTTTAGATGGGGGCTGGATATGAAAATAGACAAAAAAAGACCGCTTACATAATAAGCGGTTACAGTTCACAATTTCTTGGAACCGTCTAGTATTTGGATAGGAGTGGAGAGAAACCATACTGTACTTTTATTATATGTATCCGTTTACATTTTGTCAATACTTTATTCAAAGATAATAAATTTATCTTCAGCGACAGCTTACTGGGTCAGATAAAGAGTATAAAAGTATAACCAAATGGGGAATGGCCCTCTATTCTATGTCAACAACATCCCCCCGCTTAATTCGACGTTTGCATAACCTGGAATGGAGGTAATTCTGCCGCTAAAAGTCTATTAATGTCATCCTGCGAGATTGTATGTTATACTAGGGAAAGTATGTTTATAGATTTCCAGTCCACAGCAGACGACCCGGTATTTGGCTACCAGGAAATTTATGTATGTACATTTTTATTTCTGTATCCACTTACATTATGCCTTATTTATTGGGTACATGAATATACATAGGAAGTATTGCGTGCAACAGAGCGAAATTATAGTATTACCGCAACTTTTTGAACCTCGGCCGGTATAAGATTATGGACCGGACGGGACTACACGTGCAAGGGCGAGGAGGGCCGAACTCACCATGACGGATTCCCAGTTGATCCAGCTAATCAAGCAAGGAAACACAGAGATATATTCAGAATTAATGCGGCGCTATCAACGGAAAATATTGGCTTTTGTATACCATATGCTTAAGAATTCCCACATGGAGCTTCTTGCTGAGGATCTATGCTCGGAAACCTTTTATAAGGCGTTCCGGAGTCTGCATTCCTTCCGTGAAGTGGACGCGTCGTTCTCCACATGGCTGTACACCATTGCCCGGAATACTGTGCTAAGTGAGCTTCGCAAGAACCGTGCCGGTAACGTGTCTCTGGAGGAGAGCGGATATACTCCGGTCGCCCCGATTGAGGTGGCTCCAGAACAGGCTGCACTCCGTAAAGAACGGATGAATCTGGTTCGGGAAGCGATTAATAATCTTCCGGAGAAACAGCGCTCAGCGCTGATCCTGCGGGAATATGATCAAATGGACTACCAGGAAATAGCTGTAATACTGGATCAGAGTGTCAGCTCCGTGAAATCATTATTGTTCCGTGCCCGGAGCAGTGTGAAGCTTCAACTCGAATCCTATTTTTATGAGCCTGAAACAGAAGAGCAGGCTGAGAGGGTGTAAGGCCTATGAATTGCAGGGAAGCGCAGGATTCCAT
This sequence comes from Paenibacillus sp. LS-5, assembly GCF_056121505.1. Classification (NCBI taxonomy): domain Bacteria; kingdom Bacillati; phylum Bacillota; class Bacilli; order Caryophanales; family Paenibacillaceae; genus Paenibacillus; species Paenibacillus sp. LS-5. The sequence continues at coordinate 133,356 of NZ_JBWAVA010000013.1, forward strand.
TCCGCTGTTGTGGGACGCTCCCCCCACGGACCCAAGGCGGATCAAGCTTGAAAGGCATATTGCCAATTGCTCCTACTGTTCAACGGAATGGGCGTTGTGGCAGGAGAGCAGTCTGCTTATGCGAGAAACACAGATAGAAGTCAGCGAAGAACGTGCGGAGACTGTGAATCTCCGGGTGATGGAGCGGATTTATCTGGAAAGTCCCTGGCTGTTGCCGGGGGATGGTAAATCTGCGGGGAATTCTGCCGTTTTCCGCCATAGGCTAATTCTTTGGATTGCATGTTTCCTGGCTGTTTTCATATCCAGCTTTCTGTATTTCACAATGTTCAGAACACCTGCCAATACTACAGTGGCACAGAGCGGAATTGTGGAGACCGGTGTGGCTGGTTTGTCTTTGGATTGGTCCTCCTCCTATCCTGCCTCTGAATCGGGTGGAGGAATCATTGAACCGCTCGTGGTGAGCATGGGGCCAACCCACCCGCAATATTGGATGATGCTCTCCATGCTTGGTATTGGCCTGTCGATTTTTTTACTGTACCGGTTGAACCGTTACCGCAGACAATAAAAAGTTCACTTTACCCTAAGGTAAAGCGGGCTTTTTTTTGGTTTGCCAGTCTGTAGATAATGTTAATGGCATCAGTATTCCTTCAAAAAGAAGACATTTGTTTTCATTCGTGTTACATTATTAAGCAAACATAAATGGAAGGCAGGGTGATAGGTGATGCTGATCGGCTTAATACGCCATGGGCTGACGGACTGGAATGCGGAAGGCAGAATTCAAGGGCAAAGCGACATTCCACTTAACGACGAAGGCCGGAGGCAGGCTGAGATGCTGGGAGACCGGCTTTTGCAGGAAACTTATCGCTGGGATTACTGCATCACCAGCAGTCTTTCCCGAGCAGCAGAGACAGGCAGAATTATCGCTGCTAAGCTGGGAATCCCACTGCTTGAACCGGATGAGCGCATCCGTGAACGCGCCTATGGCCAGGTTGAGGGAATGACTGCAGTACAGCGTGAAGAGAAATGGGGCAAGGACTGGAATCAGTTGTCTCTGGGACAAGAGACGGATGAGCAGCTTCAGGCGCGTGCTCTGGCTTTTATGGAGGAGATTGCAGCGCGTTATCCTAAGAAGAATATCCTCGTTATATCGCATGGAGGTTTTTTGGCCCAGCTCTACATTGCCTTATATAAAGACAAATATTCCGAACGTCTGGGTAATCTCTCTCTAACCATTCTGGAGAAGAATGAGAAGGAATGGAATCCACTGCTGTACAATTGTACACGTCATATTCTTCAAAATCAGCATTAACCCGACCCTTCGGGTTATTTTTTTTGTGCAAAAAGGAATAAAAAGGGCTGTATTTCCCATAATGGTAGTAAAACAGTGAGGCGATAAACGATGAATCTGGCGGATATGCTTAACTATGCGGACATTGGTCAGCTTACCGCCATTGCGGGACGCTATCAATGTGATTGCAAACGGAATTCCAAACATGATTTGATTCAGAGTATATTGATCCGACTGGGAAGCCGCGAATTTATGGAGTCTCATATTCGGGAGTGTGCTCCTGAGGAACTGCGGTTTCTGAATACCCTGTTGTTTGACGAGCGTAGCCAATTCAGTCTTGAGGATTTGCTGGCGGCAGCAAGGCAGGCTTCCTTCGATTCCGTACCAGGTAAAAAAGACGGGCACCGCGAGATGGTTGCCAGATTCAAAAATGCCGGCTGGCTGTTCAGGGGTGCATCCCAGCAAAACAGGTATTTGTTCCGGGTTCCGCAGGATCTGAAAATGCGTTTCCGTGAACGGATGGGTGAATTTATCAGGGAACAAATTACACCGATTCACGAGCCAGCCATCTACCGTGGCGAAGGAGAGATGCTGGCAGAGGATTTGCTTCTCTTTATGCGCTACGTTAGAGAGAATGAGCCGGAGCTGAACCAAGAGGGTGCGATGCATAAAAGGTACCAACAGGGTGTGATGAACGCTATTCAGATTCCTGAGCCTCTACTGGGTAAAGGGGGCTGGAAATTCGGCTATGGCAGAGCCTGTGAGCATTATCCTCCCCGGCTTGCCCTGATGGTTGATTACACACGACACCGCCGCTGGACTTCTGAAGAAGGTTATCGGCTTAGGCTTACACAGGAGGGAGAAATGCTGCTGGAGCAAGGGAAAGCTGAAAAGCTGATGCAGATATACTCCTTTTGGTTAAAACTGTATAAGGGCGCTATTCCAAATCTGCCATCACTCATATACTGGATTAGTGTAAGTGCGGGGAAATGGGTCACTGTTGCTTCACTAATAGAAGGTCTTGGCTGGTTAATCAAACCCTTTTATTATGATGATGCTGCTTCCATTATGGAGCAGCGCATCCTGCGGATGATGCTGCATTTGGGCATGATTCGGCTGGGCGAGACACCTGAGGGACCGGCTATAATAATGACGCGATGGGGGCTGGAGGCGGCGGTGCCGAAGCAATTGTTGTAGGCTTGCATACTGCAGCTGTATTCTTGGGGAACAGACTGATGCATTTTCGAGAAGTGCTAGGGGGAGAAGAATGCGGATAGCTTACGGGAATTACATACCACAGCTGGACGGATCTGTATACGTGGCGGAAGGTGCAAAGCTTGTTGGTGATGTTAGGATAGGACAGGAGTCGAGTGTCTGGTTCAACACTATATTACGCGGGGATCTGGCCCCGGTTATTATAGGGAGCCGCTGCAATATCCAGGATGGAACTGTGGGGCATGTGGCTGAGGGATTGCCATTGGTACTGGGTGATGACATATCGGTAGGCCACTCTGCGATTATTCATGGATGCAAAATAGGCAACGGCACATTAATCGGAATGGGTGCAATTGTTTTGAACGGTGCAGAGATTGGTGAATATGCTTTAATAGGAGCCGGATCTCTTGTAACCGAAAACAAAATTATTCCACCCTATACTCTCTCCCTAGGTTCACCTGCCAAAGTAGTCCGTGAATTAACCGAGCTGGATCTGCAGCGGATGGCCCGCACAAGCGAGAGTTATGTACTAAAAGCAAAAGAATATGGAAGGATCTAAACAGCGGAGGTGTATCGAATGGACAAAATGAAGGCTACCTATGAAGTGATGCTAGGACTTGCGGCAGAAATGGTGTGGGATGAAGCGCTTAGAAAGCGTCGTACCGACATCTTGTACCGGGAGATCGACACGGCGCTGGCTGCCGGTGATAAGACGGCGTTCCGCAATCTGACTGAGGAACTGAAAAGTCTGGCCTGAGAAAAATACAGGAAATGCGCCTGGCGCATTTCTTTTTTTTTGTTACAATGACATTCATAAGAAATAATACGAACCTGAGAGAAGGAGTGGGCTGTAATGAAATTCAGTGACTTCACTGCGGATAGCTGGTTAGACAACCGGAGATTTTTTGATACCTGCATCATCCCCTTTACTGGTCTTAAGGGTACGGAAAGCCCGCATGAAGTGGTGGAAGCACTTGAGAGACTGAGAGACTTTCTGGATCTGGCTGAAAAACCATATCAGGGGCGTGTCGTGACTTACCCGGCTATACAGTACAATGGAGCAGAAAGTTTCGCTCTCATAAATGAGATTTGCCGTAAAGTCAAATCCAGTGGATTCCAGTATGTGATCGTACTCAGCGCAGATATATCGCTTGCTGAACCGGACATTGATGAAAGCGATTTAGTTCTTTCCCTGCCTGTTATTCAGCGGTCTCAGAGTAAGACAACCGGAAGCTATATCAGAGATGAAATCTCGGGTTTATGGCATAAATGAAACAGGAGTAAATGTGACAGAAAATCAACAATTTACATGAGAACTCCGTAATACATCCGTCACAATTTAGACAATATTCTTGACGGCTTTTAGAGGCTGGGCTATGATTAGATTGAACCTGTGTCATGTGATAATTATCATTGAAAACGTATTATTTACAGAAATTAGATTTATCATCTACAGTTCAGGTGCCTTCTCAAATGTGAAAAGGGGGTTACACGCCGTATGAGCAGCCATAATGAGGAGCATGAATCATTTCCGCAAGGACCTCCCACCCGGAAAGAGATGTCTCGGAGGCAGTTTTTAACGTATACGCTTGGAGGGGCAACCGCTTTTATGGGTGCAGGTGCGATTCTGCCAATGATTCGTTTCGCAGTGGATCCGGTATTACATAAAAAAGGTGCGGGTGAATTTATTAAAGTTGCCGAAGCAGCCAAAATCACCGATGTTCCTCAGGAGTTTACCTTCGAATTGCCCCAGCAGGATGGATGGTATGCCAGCACAGCTACGCTGACTGCGTGGATCCGGAAAGACGAGAACGGAGATATTTATGCGCTTTCACCCGTCTGCAAGCATCTGGGATGTACAGTCGGCTGGAATAATGACAAGGCATATCCAGATGAATATCACTGCCCCTGCCACGGAGCTAGATATACGAAGCTGGGTAAAAACCTTGCCGTTGCCCCTAAGCCCCTTGACCAGTACAAGACTAAAATTGATGGGGATTGGGTCTACCTGGGCGAGATAGTTCCCAATACCGAGGTTAAAAAGGAGGCGTAGATCTGATGTTTAAGAATGTCTACAACTGGATTGATGAACGTCTGGATATTACGCCGATCTGGAGAGATGTTGCCGATCATGAGGTTCCTGAACACGTGAACCCGGCTCATCATTTCTCGGCCTTTGTGTATTGCTTTGGCGGACTCACTTTTTTCATTACGGTCATTCAGATTTTATCAGGTATGTTTCTCACCATGTATTATGTGCCGGATATTATTAACGCATATGCCAGTGTGGAATATCTGCAGACCAAAGTAGCTTTTGGTCAAATTGTACGCGGCATGCATCACTGGGGTGCGAGCCTGGTCATTGTCATGATGTTCCTGCATACGATGCGTGTATTTTTTACAGGTTCCTATAAAGCGCCCCGTGAGATGAACTGGGTAGTGGGAATGCTGATTTTTTTCGTGATGCTGGGCCTCGGTCTTACCGGGTATCTGCTGCCTTGGGACAATAAAGCCTATTTCGCTACCAAGGTTACACTTGAGATTGCCAATTCCGTACCGGTTATGGGGCCGGTGCTGAAGGAGCTGATGCAGGGCGGCACCATCGTCGGTGCAGAAACGCTGACCCGTTTTTTTGCCCTCCATGTATTCTTCCTCCCGGCGGTCCTGCTTATTCTGCTCGTCGGACACTTTATAATGATCCGCAGACAGGGTATTTCTGGTCCGCTATGAGCCCTGACCACAGCTAAAGGAGGAAATGCAATGGCTCACGGAGACAACTCCAAAGAAAAGATTGTTTATGTGGGAGATTCCCGGGTGCGCAGAGGCAACGGCTTCATCACGCCACCGGATTACACGGCATACCCTGGCAAGTCGGAAGCATTTATTCCTAACTTTCTTCTTAAGGAATGGATGGTTGGCGTTGTGGTGCTGGTGGGTATTCTGGTCCTGACGATCTCTGAACCGGCTCCCTTAGGATTTCCTGCAAATGCCAGTGCTACAGTTATACCGATTCCAGACTGGTATTTTCTGTTTTTGTATCAGTATCTGAAATTGCCCTATGCTTCGGGCGATTATATCGTTCTGGGAACGCTTGGTGTTACAGGAGTAGCCTTTGGTTCGCTGCTGCTGGCTCCTTTTCTGGATACGGGCCGGGAGCGCCGCTTCTACCGCCGGCCGATCGCCTCTTCGCTGATGTTTCTTTCCCTGGCTGCGATCATCTATTTGACCAACACAGCCTGGACGGAATACAAGCATGAAATGGCTGAAACCGGCCAGATCCCCGAGGATGTGCAGCGTGAAGAAAAGGCGGCAGAGAACAAGGCGAAAGGCTTGCCGACCACCAGTGCCGTCCAGACAAAAGAAATTGCAATCGTGGACAAGGACGATCCAGCTATGGCTTTATACAAAAAGGCCACCTGTGTAGCCTGTCATGCAGTGGATATGAAGGGGGGCGGAGGGCCGCCGTCACTGAGAGGTGTAGGGGACACTCATGATAAGGAAGCGATCCTCGCCATTATTAAAAATGGCAAGGGCCAGATGCCTCCAATGTATGATACTGCAATGTCTGCAGGTCTCAGCGAGCAGGATATTGACAGTCTCGCAGGCTGGCTTGCCAAACAAAAAAGCGAACAGTAAAATAATGATAACGCACAAACCTGATCGTAACTGCGGTCGGGTTTTTGTATGCTTTCATTCCAAGCTGCCACAATCGGGAGGTTAAAATTGTATATGCCGGTACACTGGTTTGATAGGTTGTTTAGACACCGGGGCGTCATGTGGTTGCTCTTCATTGTGAATGTTCTTGGTACGGTTTACGGATACATATGGTATGGTAATCAATTGGAATACACAGCGGAAAATTATCCTTCATGGCTGCTTCCATTCGTTCCGGACAGTCCGACGGCAAGCCTGTTCTTTACGCTTGCTTTGCTGTTGCTGCTTTTTCCACCCAAAGGGATCAAAGGGACACTCATCCGTGAGCTTATAGAGGCTCTTGCTGTTGTAACCTCAGTGAAATATGGGATTTGGGCAGTCAGTATTATTTTTGCTGGAGGTTATCAGGGAGATTCAATAAGCTGGAAGGATTGGATGCTGGTTATTTCGCATACCGGCATGGCGGTGGAGGCGCTGATCTACGCCCGCTTCTTCTCCTTCCGCAGAATGCTGCCGATAGCGCTGCTGTGGGCTTTTGCCAATGATATGGTGGATTATTCGGAAGGTGTGTTTCCGTGGCTTCCGAATGTGCTCGAAGATAACGTGACCGAAGTTCAATATTACACCATCGCTTTGACCTTCCTGAGCACCGCCTTAGCCTGGTTATTCGGAGGCAGATCCAGAAGGACTATACAGCCGGACAGGCCTAGGCTCTGAGGCTGGAACCATGTTCTAACTCTTGTCCTCCTGCCATATATTTAGAGGCAGGAGGGATGTCTCATGCCGTTCAGGACATATGTGGTGCTGACAGGATTGATGATATGCTGGCTGCTGGCTGGCATGAATACCGGGACCGTTAGTGCAGAAGCTGGTATGCGGGAGCCAAACAGCAGGCTCTCTGTTCAGACAGGAGATGCTGTAAGCAGTTATGCACCGGCGCTCACCGCAAGGAACGCTGCCCAGCGCCTGGATGAAGCGGCCGAGGCTCTATATGGTTATGTGCTGGAAGGAAATGTGGTGAAGGCCAGACAGCAGAGTGAGAAAGTATCGCAGATTTTTGTGTCGTCTTCGTTCGAGGGCCTGACTACAGTGGAAGGGATCAATGCGTTGTCTGATGTCATTATTGACTTAAAGGCCACACTTGCCGCAGCGCAGATTGATCCGCAGAAATGGGAGGCGGCGGCAGCAAAGCTCCGGTTGGCTGCGAACAGTCTTAATCATCCGCGACAGCCGATGTGGCTGCAATATTATAAGCTGATCCGAGAGGATCTTAATGATATGGAAAAGAGTGCGGCTGCTAATGATCTCAAAAGCTGGCAGACCGCTCTGGAACGTCTCCAGAGCAGATACGATAATATCCGTCCCGCAATTATTATTTCCCGGTCTCCGGAAACGGTCAATGCATTTGATACCTGGCTGTCCTACGCGGCCGGGATTCCGTCTTCCTCACAGCCAGTAGGGCGTGCACGGCTGCTGGAGATTATCTCCTACGGGCAGGATGCTGCCAGGGTACTGTTTGGCAAAGAAAGGGATGAACCTGCTCTATCGCTCCCGCTCACCCCGCCAGGTTACGGGGCATGGGGCCTGCTTGCCGGCGGATTCATCGTTGCTGCACTTGTCTACGCAGCATTTCGCAAATACCGGGGGGAGAATGAGGAATGGAAGCCGGTATAGAGCGGTAGTAGAGTCGATGTTACAAAGTCATTGTCATAGTATTTACGGAAGAAGCCGAATCGTTATGCCATCAAAAAAAGACTGCTATGCTTGCAAAGTAACTTGCAAGTATAGCAGTCTTCTTCTCGTGAGCTAGAGTCACTTTGCCGTATTAGGTCTGCCGGAAACCCTCACCGTGGACGTCGTGGACATCACTTATAATGACAAAGGCCTTAGCATCGACGGATTTGACCAATTGACTGAGGCGGCGGATTTCCTGACGGGAGACTACACAATAGACCATGTATTTGGCCTGCTTGGAGTATGCACCGATAGCGGGAATCAGTGTGACTCCACGATCCATTTCCGCTGTAATCAGATCGGCAATCTGCGGGGCGTCGTCACTGATGATCGTGAAAGCTTTGGCTGCATAAGCACCCTCCTGGATGAAATCAATCACCCGTGAAGAGATGAAGACTGCTACCAGGGTGTAAAGAATTTTTTCACGGGGAATATAGAGCAGGGAAGCGCCGATAATGATTACATCGACAGCCAGGATAATCTGCCCCATACTCCATCCGAACTTACGTCCGAGGATTCTTGCCACAATATCGACTCCACCTGTGGTGCCTCCGAACCGGAATACGATACCGAGTCCAAGGCCGAGTGTAACCCCAGCATATAATGAAGCAAGAATAAAGTCATGTTCTGTGCTGAAGGTGATAATCCAGCCGGCATCAATCATACGCTCAAACAGCCAGAGGAAAAACGACAATGCGCCGATTCCCACACCTGTGTAGGCGATTTGCCGTCCGCCAAGGACCTTCCAGCCCAGTAAAAAGAGCGGCAGGTTAAGCAGTAATGTGGTTAAAAAAATGGGGATGTTAAAAGCATAGTTGAGCAGGATGGTAATCCCGGTTACCCCGCCCTCCATTAATTGGTTGGGTACGATAAAGTACAGCAGCCCAAATGCATATACGGCCGCACCCAGCATGATTGGTGCTGCCGTTTTGACAATAGTGGAAGCTACTTTGGATGTTGAAGTCATGTAATCCCTCGCATGGCCCAATTATGGGCATAATGTATTGGTAAGCTTCTTAATAAAGGGTTGCATTTCATGTTATTATGGCATTCACCGGTTGTCCGGGGCCTTGGGATATATGTAATCGCCAAAAAAGATTTGTCTTCAAAACGTCTTTACGATAACATAGGGGCAAACAGAAGGCAAGAACATACAGGGGGCGAAGAAACATTTTATGGATAAAAGTCTTGGTGACATACAGCGAGAGGTTGACGCTTATATCTCTCAATTTAAAGAAGGTTACTTCAGCCCGCTGTCCATGCTGGCCCGGATGTCGGAGGAGGTGGGCGAACTCGCCCGTGAAGTTAACCATCAGTTTGGCGAGAAACCCAAAAAAGCAGATGAAGCTGATAACTCAATCGAGCTTGAGCTGGGAGATATTTTGTTTATTACGGTTTGCTTCGCCAATTCACTGGGAATTGACCTCACCGAGGCCCACAATAAAGTGATGCACAAGTTCAATACCCGTGATGCCGGACGGTGGACACTTAAAAACACCGATTAGGCTTCTATATCATATGCTGTACCAAACGAACGGGATTTAGCCGTGAGGATGGTGGGCAAATGGATCATAACGATTATGTAAAAGCGGCTTACCGCTCTATACTCCGCAGTGATTTTGCTGAGGCAATCACTTTGTTTGAATCGGCAATTGCGGCCAGTCCGGACGATGCCGAAGTCAGATACCGCTGCTCCATTACTTACGCCCGCAGCGGCATGCTAGAAAAAGCGCTGGAGCATGCAGAGGCGGCGGTGAAGCTGGATAGAGACAAATCGGAGTATGGGCTTCACCTGCAGCATTTGCAGGCCCTGCAACTTGTAAGAGAGGCCAAAAGGCTTCTGGAGGATGAACATACAGGGACTATTAATCCCTATCGTCCGATTACCTTATTGAAGGAAGCAATAGTCCTGGATCCCTTATATGGGGATGCATATGTATGGCTCGCTATCGCACACAGCCGGATGAATGAGCATGTGCAGGCGATTGCCGCACTCAAAGAAGTAATGGCATTGCATCCCGATGATCTCGGGTTGCTGCAGCTCATGAAAGACCTTCAAAAATCATTGCAAAAATACTTGGGATAATTAGAACGAGACATAGCGAGGAGGAATAAGGGTGAGTGACAAGATCAGAGTTATCGTCTCCGGAGCAGGAGGCAGAATGGGCAAAGAGGTTGTTAAGCTGGTGCTGCAGGATGAGGAGCTGGAGCTTGCAGCAGCTGTAGACCGTTCGGCAAGCGGCAGCGATGCCGGCCGTATAGCAGGGCTGGAGGAGAGCGGAGTAAAGATTGTGGCTGATCTGGAAGCTGCCCTTGCAGAGAGCGGCGGAGAGGTTCTCGTAGATTTCACTACCCCGCAGTCGGCTTATACTAATACTGCACTTGCGATCAAATATGGGGTGCGTCCGGTAATCGGTACTACCGGATTCACTCCAGAGCAGATTTCCGAGCTGGACAAGCAATGCCAGGATCGGGGAATTGGGGGACTTATTGCGCCCAATTTCTCGATTGGAGCGATTCTTTTGATGAAATTTGCAGCTCAGGCGGCCAAATACTTTCCGCATCTGGAAATTATCGAAACCCATGGAGACCAGAAGCTGGATGCTCCTTCGGGGACTGCCATTAAGACAGCAGAGCTGATTTCGGAAGTGCGGCAGGAGCTCCGTCAGGGGAATCCTGAGGAAGAGGAAGTGATCGAAGGCGCACGCGGGGGCTATTATAACGGCTTTCGAATTCACAGTCTGAGACTTCCTGGCGTATTTGCGCAGGAAGAAGTGGTCTTTGGCGGGTATGGGCAATCGCTTAAAATCCGGCATGACTCCTATGAGCGGGCAGGTTATATGCCCGGAGTCAAAATGGGGATACAGAAGGTGATGGGCTACACCGGATTAATTTATGGATTTGAGCATTTTATTGAATAGACGGGGGATATCATCATGTTAAAAATCGCATTTATCGCGCATGACCGTAAGAAAGATGAAATGGTTAATTTTGTGACTGCTTATGAGCATGTATTTGTAGGACATGAGTTGTTTTCTACAGGAACTACCGGTCAACGGATTATGGAAGTAACGAACTTGTCCATTCACCGCTATATGTCTGGTCCCCTTGGCGGTGATCAGCAGATTGGTTCTATGGTGGCTACGGATGAGTTAGATCTGATTATTTTTCTACGGGATCCGCTGATGGCGCAGCCGCATGAACCGGATATTACGGCTCTGCTTCGCCTCTGTGATGTATATGGTATTCCGGTGGCAACCAATATCGCAACAGCCGAGATTCTGGTCAAAGCGATTGACCGCGGCGATTTCGCATGGCGTGAGCTTGTACATAAATACAAGCCGGGTGTGGATGAATGAAGCTCGATATTCTTGTGTTCGGTGCACATGCTGACGATGCGGAGATCGGCATGGCGGGAACTATCGCCAAACATACTGCCGCGGGGCTCCAAGTTGGTTTATGCGATTTGACAGAAGCGGAAATGTCCTCGAACGGAACTGTAGAACGCCGCAAAATCGAGGCACAACAAGCTGCTGATCTACTCGGGGTTTCGGTGCGCACGAATCTGGGTCTTCCTGACCGCGGGCTGTACCTGACAGAGAATCATCTGGCGGCAGTGACGCGGGAAATCCGCAGATTCGCACCAGATATTGTATTTGCACCTTATTGGGAAGACCGGCATCCGGATCATATTGCCTGCAGCAAGCTGGTGGAAGAAGCGGTATTTAATGCCAAGCTTCGGAAATATATGCCGGACGAGCCTTCAGTGCCTGCGCCCCAGCTGTATTTCTATTTCATTAATGATTTGGGGCGGACGGATCTTATTGTGGATGTGACTGAGCATTACAGCCTTAAGGAGCAGGCGCTGTCCTGCTACCGGTCCCAGTTTGAGAAGATCCCAGGAGAAGACGTCGTCTCTACTCCCTTAACTGAAGGATATATAGAACGTGTTCGTTCCAGGGATATGCTGCTTGGACAACGGAGACTGATTCCGTATGCGGAGGGATTCGCCAGTAAAGTGCCGTATGCTGTTGATATGTTCAATTCACCCGTCAGACAGCGGCCCAATCAATAACCTTTCTAATTTGGTCAAAAACCACTATAATAAATTCATATCATTACACAAAGTAATAAACATAAGTAGGATGAAGGAGACGGAGCGATGGACCGTTTAAAAATAGGCATCACCTGTTATCCGTCTCTTGGCGGTTCGGGTGTTGTGGCAACAGAACTGGGCAAACTTTTGGCTGAAAAGGGTCATGAGGTCCATTTTATAACACATAGTATCCCTTTCCGGCTTGGAACGTTTCAGAAGAATATCTTTTATCATGAGGTTGAGGTTAATGATTATTATGTTTTCCGTTACCCCCCTTATGATCTGGCGCTTGCGACAAAGATGGCACAGGTGGCTAAAATGGTGGGACTGGATCTGTTCCATGTCCATTATGCCGTACCTCATGCGGTCTGCGCCTATCTGGCTAAGCAAATGCTGGGCAATGATATCAAAGTAGTAACTACCCTGCATGGTACGGACATTACGGTGCTGGGACAGGATGAATCGCTGAAGGACTTGATTCGGCTCGGGATTAATGAGAGTGATGCGGTGACAGCCGTTTCGCAGGACCTTATCAAAGAGACCCGCAAGGTACTCGATATTACCCGTGATATTGATCTTACGTATAATTTTGTTGACAAGCGTGTGTATTATCCGCGGGATGTGACGGATCTGCGGGAGGATTTTGCCGCACCTGATGAAAAAATTCTGATGCATATCAGCAACTTCCGGCCGGTCAAACGGGTATCGGATGTGGTGGATATTTTCGCCAAAGTGAATCAGGAGCTGCCGTCTCGTCTGCTTCTGGTTGGAGAAGGACCGGAGCTGCCCAAAATCCAGGCTAAAATCTCTGAAATGGGGCTGGATGACAAGGTTCGTTTTCTTGGCAAGCAGGATGAGATCGCACAGGTAATATCCTTGGCTGATCTGCTTCTGCTGCCTTCGGAGAAGGAGAGCTTTGGTCTGGTTGCACTGGAGGCAATGGCTTGCGGCGTACCGACTATCGGTTCGGAGGCCGGAGGCATTCCTGAGCTGATCCAGCATGGAAAGACTGGGTTTCTTGCACCCATCGGAGATACGACCTCAATGGCGAAGTATGCTGTTAAGCTATTGTCCGATCCCGGCTTGGAAGAGCAGTTCAAACATGCGTGTCTCGAACGGGCCTGCCATGGTTTCAGCAGAGATGTGATCACCAATCAATACGAAAATATCTATTACCGGGTATTGGGGCGCAAAGTGCGCGGATTGGATCCGATCCAGAGTTAGGGAGTGTTTGCGGTATGAATTGGACAATGGCGCCTTCCGGAATGGCTGAGGCGGCGAATGTAGTGTTGACCCGCCTGCTTGAGCAAGGCCATGAGGCATATTTCGTTGGCGGATGTATCCGTGATGAGCTTCTTGGACGGCCGGTGCACGATATGGATCTGACCACCTCGGCTCTGCCTGAAGAGGTTATGAGTCTTTTTCCGCGCTGTATCCCGACTGGACTTGCACATGGAACTATTACTGTTCTTCAGGATGGCTGGAGCTTTGAGGTGACGACGTACCGGACGGAGAGCGGTTATGCCGACCACCGCCGTCCGGAACACGTCTTATTTGTAAAAGATGTGAAGGAAGACCTACGCCGGCGTGATTTTACGATCAATGCGATGTGCTGCGGTCTGGACGGAGTAATGGTAGATCCTTATGGAGGAGCAGAAGATTCAAAGAAACACCTGATCCGCTGTGTAGGTGACGCTGAGGAACGCTTCGATGAAGATGCGCTGCGCATGCTCCGCTGCGTCCGCTTTGCTTCAGTGCTTGATTTCCGGGTCGCCAAGAATACTTGGCGCGGACTTCTGCGCCAGCGGAACAAGCTGGCGCATATTGCCGTAGAACGCGTTCGCGCGGAGCTTGAACGCATTGTCCTCGGCCCGCACCCACTGCGCGGCCTCGGGCTGCTTACGCGCAGCGGGCTGCTGCCGCGCGGCAAAGCGCCGTTCCCCTGGACCGGCAGTGACATGGCGGCAGCCGCCGCCCTGACAGCCGGGATCGGGGATCTGCAGGACGCCCACCTGCGGTGGGCGCTCCTGCTGCATGCCCTGAAGCGGTCGGCCTCAGAGGCCGACGAGCTGCTACGGGCATGGACGTTCCCGGGGGCGACGCGCACCGCCGTCGCCAGGGTGCTGCGCGTCCGCGAAGCGTGGGACGCAGCGCTTGCAGAGGTGCCGCCTGGGGAACCCGGCGGCACGGAGGCCTTGCGGCGGCGCTGGATCGCCGCCGTGCTGGCCCACGGCCAGTCAGCCGCCGAAGGATGGCTGACGCTGCTTGCGGCGCTGCCGGAGGCCGCCGTAAGCGCCTTCGCCGCGCAGCGGCCTACCGCGCCGGATGCAGGCGCCCCCGCCGCGCAGCGGCCTAACGCGCTGGATGCAGGCGCCCCTGCCGCGCAGCGGCCTACCGCGCCGGGCATTCCCATTCTGCGGTCATGGACTGCAGGGATGCCGCTCCATACATTGGCCGAGCTGGCGGTGACGGGCAAAGAGCTGGCAGCAGTACTGCAGAAGCGGCCGGGTCCATGGCTGGGAGAGCTATTGCAGCAGCTGTTAATGGCTGCTGCGGTAGGGGACATTCCCAATGACAATCGATATTTGCTTCTGGAAGCAACAAAAAGGATGGATAGTAATGAACAGTAATGACAAGCCCCTGCTATCCGGGGGTGGACGGGAAAGTTTTGTATCCAGTTGGCTGAAACGTGTGCAGCTACGGGAAGAGGTGGTTTCTACTCAGGAAGAAGCCAAGAAGCTTGCCGAGAACGGTGCTCCCGAAGGTACATCTGTACGGGCTGAAGCGCAGACCGGGGGCAGGGGGCGTATGGGCCGGAAATGGCATTCCCCCAGTGGCAAAGGCATTTGGATCAGCATAGTGCTGCGACCAGACCTTCCATTGTCACTAACTCCTCAGCTTACCCTGCTCTCCGGAGTTGCCGTCTGCAGAGCCATCCGTGAGGTTACTGGCGTACAGGCGGGGATTAAGTGGCCCAATGACCTGCTAGCGGGCGGACGCAAAATCTGCGGCATCCTGCTGGAGTCCTCCCTTCGGGAAGGCGGTCTTCATTACTGCATTGCCGGTATAGGCATTGCCGTTAATTTGACGGAAGAGGATTATCCTCCGGAACTGAAGGACATCGGCACCTCTTTGTTGATCGAAGGCGGCGGCATCCCTGTTGACCGTACAGCGCTTACTGAGGCCGTTCTGACTGAACTGGAGTACTTATATATTCTTTACAGAGAACAGGGATTCAAGCCGATCAGAGAGCTGTGGGAGTCCATGTCCGTCACACTGGGACGCCAGGTCTTTTATAATACTCCGGAAGGACGCTGTCAGGCCACTGCAGTGGGGCTTGATGACAACGGCGGGTTGCTGCTTAAGGACCGAACGGGTGCCGTGTCGAGCGTGCTGTCGGGAGAGATAGAAATGATCTAAGATGACAAGGTCCCATTCCTTGTCATCTTTTTTTGAAGAGATCAATGTATTGGATTGGCGCCTTATACTCCCTTTTCTTTTTGTGAAATGGTTCGCTTCTTTTTTCAAAGGACAGCAAACTTGTTTCTTCTTGGTTTACTTGCCTGCAGATTTTGATATAATAAGGACAGAGACGGTATCGAATATCGGGCTGTACTCTGGAAGAAACCTTTTATATCAGGGGATTTGCTGTTAGATTCACCTTCATAACTGTATTTCACGGTTACGTTGGATTCTGCTCTGAGCCGTAAGGACCGAGACAGAAGGGACGATCGCGAGTGACTCTTTTTTGCCCATCGGACCTTTTTAGCGGACTTTTGCTAAAAGGTTTTTTTGTTTGCGCGTTTACGCGTAATTATCTGCGAAAAGGGGAATGGGAGCCCATGGCTGACAAACATGCGCTAAATATTGTAAAAATGAAAAAAATGAAAACGGATGGTGTGCCGCTGAGCATGCTGACCGCTTATGATTATCCTTCGGCCCTGCTGGCTGAGGAAGCGGGTATTGACCTTATACTGGTAGGCGATTCTTTGGGGAATGTAGTTCTTGGATATGACACCACCTTGCCGGTGACTATAGAAGATATGGTGTACCATACCCGCTCGGTCACCCGGGGGGCTCAGAATACTTTTATCGTGGCTGATATGCCGTTTATGACCTATCATGGCAGCATCGACGAAACCCTGCGCAGCGTGCGAAGACTGATGCAGGAAGGACGGGCACAAGCCGTCAAAATGGAAGGCGGACTGGAAATTTGTGATACGGTATCGGCGGTAGTGGCTGCCGGAGTTCCGGTACTTGGCCATATCGGCCTTACCCCGCAGTCGGTGAATATGATCGGCGGTTACCGTATTCAGGGCAAGGATGCCAAGGACGCCCAGCGGCTGATGGATGAAGCGAAGGCGCTTGAAGCTGCCGGTGTGTTCGGGATTGTACTTGAGCTGGTAACGGAAGAAGTGGCTGAAGCCATCTCCAAAGCCGTCAGCGTTCCGACCATTGGAATTGGTGCAGGCCGTTATTGTGATGGACAGGTGCTGGTTTTCCATGACTTGCTACGGTACGCATCTCCATACAGGGAGAAACGGTTTGTCAAAACCTATGCCGATGTAGGCACTCTGATTCGTGAGGGAATCAGCAGTTATGTCCAGGAAGTGAAGAACCGTGCCTTCCCGGCAGAGAGTCATGTGTTTAATGCAGAAGAGCATGTGCTGGATTCTTTATACGGCGCGGCCGCAAAAGGAGAGAAATAAGATGAGAGTAGTCAGAACGGTACAACAATTGCGCGAAGCACTGGATTACCTGCGGATGGGAGGACATACGCCAATCGGCTTTGTACCGACGATGGGCTATCTCCATGAAGGACATGCCAGTCTGATTCGCAAAGCGGGAGAAATGACCAACACTGTTGTGATGAGTATTTTTGTCAATCCTCTGCAATTTGGACCAAATGAAGATTTCTCCTCTTATCCGCGCGACGAACACCGTGATCTTGAGCTTGCAGAACGCGAGGGTGCCGATATCGTATTTATTCCTTCAGTGGAAGAAATGTACCCTCAGCCTATCCGTACCAAGGTGACAGTGGACTCACTGACAACTCAGCTGTGTGGGGCTTCCCGCCCTGGACATTTTGACGGTGTAACTACAGTAGTAAGCAAGCTATTCAACATGGTGCAACCGGATTATGCTTTTTTCGGACTGAAAGATGCCCAGCAGGTTGCCGTTTTGCGCCGGATGGTATCTGACCTTAATATGAATGTGGAAATTGTCGCCTGTCCGATCGTCCGCGAAGGGGATGGATTGGCGCTAAGTTCAAGAAATGTCTACCTTAGCAGTGAGGAGCGCCAACAGGCTCTGGTTCTTTCCCGCTCGCTCCGAGAAACCCGTAAGGCGCTGGAAGAAGGAACCGTGAGAACGGTGGAGGAAGCACGGACGCTGCTGGTCTCGATTATTTCTTCTTCGCCGCTTGCGGTCATCGATTATGTGGAAATTCTCTCCTTTCCGGGCCTTGAATCTTTGGAGGACGGGGCACTGCTTAGCCATGCTGAGGGAGAGGTTATTATGGCACTCGCCGTGAAGTTCGGCAGAACCAGGCTGATCGACAATAATGTATTTATTCCTAAGGAGGTACTCGCTCTTGTTTAGACATATGATGAAATCCAAAATCCACCGTGCCACTGTAACGGAAGCTAATCTGAATTACGTGGGCAGCATTACCATTGATGAGAACCTGATGGAGGCAGCCGATCTGCTCGAAAATGAAAAAGTGCAAATCGTCGATAATAATAACGGTTCCCGTCTGGAAACCTATGTCATTCCCGGCCCCCGCGGCAGCGGCGTGATCTGTCTGAACGGAGCTGCTGCCCGGCTGGTTCAGCCTGGAGATACCGTAATCATTATCTCTTATGGCATGTTGTCTGCTGAAGAGCTGGCTACACATAAACCAACAGTTGTATTCGTGGACGCAGATAACAAGCCGGTTAAACTGGCGGATCATGAACTGCATGCAACCATTGCCTAAAGCTTAAGTCATGCAATGAATGCCAGGGATGAAGCGGCCCGTACTTGTGAAAAATGAAGGCAGGCAAGCTTAAGCTGATTTCATTTTCAGTAAGGGTGGGATGTCCCGTGTTTCAACATTTATTTGCTGAGATGAACAAGATGCTTCAGGAAATTACCGCCGACTTCCCTACTGCGGAGGGTACCCGCCGGAATGACCTTTTATGCAAGTACAATATGCTCCACAAGCTTAGTGACGAGGTTATGGATGAATGGCTATCCTTTGCGGAGAAGCTGAGTGATTTCCGTCAAAATGCTGACTTTACTCTGCCTTCCGAAGAGGAGATTCCCCAGGCAGAAGCACCTGAGCTTTTTATGGACTCTTTTGTCCGTGGCCAGGGTTACTACAAGCTGCTTATGTACCGGAAATGCATCGAGCAGTTCAAAGATGTTATCGCCCGATACCCGGACAGTCTGGCAGCTCGCCTATATTTGGCAATGGCTTATCTCCAGGAGGAGGAATTAGACGTTTCCTGGAGTCATCTGAATCACATGCTTGCCCTGATTCGTGAGAAGAAACTCAAGGCTATGATCTACAATGCCCTGGGCTGCATCCGGGCCTCCCAGGAGCGCTATAGTGAGGCTCAGGAGCTCTTCAGCCTCTCCTTGCAGCATGATCCCCAGCTTGTTGAGCCAAACGTCAATTTGGAGGTCTGCCGCAGGCGGGGAGGCAAGCTGCAATTCGGGCACCAGCTGGTTTCGCTTTTATAACCATTATTCCTCCATTAAAGCGATGTATCCCGCTAACCCAGGGGTGTACATCGCCTTTTTTCGTAACTTCTGTTATGCTGATAAGGAGTCTCAAGTGAAAGGGATTAGAACTTATAATGAAATTTGCCGTGCTTGATTTTGAAACTACGGGAACCCAATCCGTGGGTGAGATCATCCAGGTTGGCCTTGCCATTATAGAAGAAGACCGGTCTATTTCCCGGGTGTACGGTTCCTACGTCAAGCCCGGAACACCGATCCCCCCGTTTATTACAGGATTGACCGGTATTACAGACAGTGATGTGCAAGATGCACCTGAACTGGATGAGATGATGATGGAGCTTGTCCCCATGCTCGATGATGTCGTTCTGGTTGGACACAATGTGGCTTTTGATTTTCATTTTCTGCAGAATGCGCTCGACCGGTGTGGCTATTTGCCGTTCCAGGGCCGGATTCTGGATACGATTGATTTTCTTAAAATATGCTTTCCGTCATTGACCACTTACCAGCTCGGTGCGGTAAGCACCTATTTCGGCCTGACACATGACCGTCCGCATCAGGCAGACAGCGACGCCCATGCGACTGCACTTGTGCTGCTGAAATGCCTGGAGGAACTATACAGCCTCCCTCTCCTGACTATCCAGCGGCTGAATGAGCTGTTTGCAGACGAGGACAGTGATCTGGCCTGGTATTTTGACGGGCTGCTTCGTGAACGGGAAATGGAGACCTTCCAGCCTGAAGGAGAACTTACTTTCTACCGTCAGCTTGCACTGGCTGTCGGGGATTGGTCAGAGTTGTCCCCCCCCCGTGAGGAGGGAACTGGCAATCCTCTGCAGAATATTACCTTTGAGGAATTTATGGAAGAGGTGACTGTGCGGCTGAAGGAGACTTTGCCCCAGTACGAGAGCCGTGAAGCCCAAGAGATTATGATTCACGAGGTCATGGCGGCCCTTGAGGGTGACAAGCATCTCTTGATTGAGGCAGGAACGGGTACAGGTAAATCGCTGGGATATCTGCTTCCTGCTATTTATCACAGTGTGCGCTCAGACCAGAAAGTAATGGTGAGCACACATACCATCAACCTTCAAGACCAGCTGCGTGAGCGCGACATCCCGCTATTGACGAGTGTCGTGCCGTTCCCGTTTAAGGCTGCAATCTTTAAGGGAAGAGGGCACTATTTGTGTCTGCGAAAGTTTGAACAAAGAATAAACAAAAAGGACTTTACAAGTCCGAGGGAAGAAGCGCTTACTGCGGCACAAATGATTGTGTGGCTGACGCAGACCCAGTCGGGTGATGATGAGGAGCTGAATCTGAACGGCAGAGGCGGTGATTTCTGGGAGACTGTGGCCAGTGATACGGACTCATGCCTTGGACGATCCTGCCCCTGGTTCCGCAAATGCTATTACCACCGGGCTAAGCACGAAGCCGGGATTGCGGATGTCGTAGTGACCAATCATTCCAAGCTATTTGCTGACGTCAAAGCGGGGCATCAGCTGCTTCCAGCTTATGAGCACCTTGTTATTGATGAGGCCCATCATCTGGAGGATATTGCAGGTAAACACCTGGGCATGCAGATGAAATACTTTACCGTAGCCCATACGCTTACACGTCTCTATAAGGACAGCCGGAGCGGCCAATTGCCGGCTCTGCGTCAAACACTGCAGTCTTCAGGCAGTGAGCAGGCGGCGGAATGGAGCGGGGTGATCGACAGAATCTACCCGGATTTGCTTACGGTTAAGGAATCGTGGGACACGCTTAGCGACAAACTGTTTGCCCTGCTTCCAGAACGTAGTGATGCCGCAGCCGGGGAGGCCGGACAACTGGTAGCACGTTTGCTGCCAGGCAAGAAGCCCAAGGATTGGGAAGAGCTGGCTGCGCTTGAGAACACTCTACATCTAAGTCTTAGTGAAATTATCCGCAAGGGCGATAAGATGCTAAGTGAAATGCGTGAATCGGAGAGCCAATCGTCATCGGACAGTCTGGTGACGGATATCGGAGGGTTGTTCAAGGATTTAGCCTCCATACGGGAGCAAGTGCGGTTCTTCATGAACCTGAACGACGAGAATATTGTCTACTGGATGGAAGGCAGCGGTAACTATCGCGGGAAGTCGCTGCAGCTCTATGCGGTGCCAGTCGATGTCAGCGCCCAGCTTAAGGAGCTCTTTTTTGATAAAAAGAAAAGCATAGTCCTTACCTCAGCTACTTTGTCCGTTGATAAGTCCTTTCAATTTATGATTGACAATCTGGGACTTAGTGAATCCGCAGAACAAGGAAGGCTGATGACAGCTCTGCTCTCGTCGCCGTTTAAATACCGTGAACAGGCTCTTCTGGTCATCCCGCGTGATTTCCCCAGTGTCAAAGGCAGCGTGGGCGATGCCCGTTTTGTCGATAAGCTGGTGCACTCATTGGCTGAGGCAGCTGTGGCAACACGGGGGCGGATGCTTGTACTTTTCACTTCTTATAAAATGCTGCGCCAGGTCTATGATCCTCTGAAGGAGGCACTCCTCTCTGAGGATATCACTGTACTGGGGCAGGGAGTGGAAGGGGGCAGCCGGAGCAAGCTGATCCGGCGTTTTCAGGATAGTGCAGCTTCTGTGCTCCTTGGAACCAGCAGCTTCTGGGAAGGTGTGGATATTCCCGGGGAGGCTTTAACCTGCCTTGCCATTGTCAGATTGCCTTTTCAGCCGCCGAACCATCCGCTTGCGGAGGCTAAGGCTGAACTGCTTCAGGCTCAGAAAAAGAACCCGTTTATGAAGTTGTCAGTCCCCCAGGCCGTTATTCGTTTCAAGCAGGGTTTCGGACGTCTGGTGCGTACTGCGCAAGATCGGGGTATTGTTATTGTATACGATACAAGGGTTATTGAATCTTATTATGGAAAGTACTTTCTCTATTCGCTGCCTGGACCCAAGATGGAACATATGCTGACAGATCAGATGGTTCCGCGAATTGCGGAATGGCTGGAAGACGGCAGTGTATCTTAACCTGCAATCATTTCTATTATAGTCAAAGAACAACAAAACTCCGTTTTCTTGGCGTCCGGTTCTGCTGTGACGCCGGGGAATGGACTAAGCTCACAAAACTTGGTTTATGCTTACGAAGTAAGTTTTGTACGAAGTAATATTATGATGCAATGCTCACAAAACTTGGTTTATGCTTACGAAGTAAGTTTTGTACGAAGTAATATTATGATGCAATGCTCACAAAACTTTTAGGAGGAGAAAATATGAAATCGGATAAAATATCGGAGGCCGTGGTACGCAGACTTCCAGTGTATCTGCGCTTCCTGAACGATCTCCTGAAGCGTGAAATCTCCACCGTATCTTCCCAGGAACTGGGACAAAAGCTTGAACTGAATCCAGCCCAAATCCGCAAGGATCTGGCTTATTTCGGGGATTTCGGCAGAAAGGGTATCGGTTATGATGTCTCATACCTCATTGAGAAAATCCGCCATATCCTGAAGCTTGACCAACAGATCAACGTGGCGCTGGTGGGGGCAGGTAATCTTGGTCACGCTCTCTCTAATTACAATGCCTACTTGAAGGACACCATGAAAATCACTGCTGTATTTGATTCCTATGCTCCCAAGGTGGGGCAGCAGATTAACTCACTTACCGTGCAGCCCATGGAAGAATTGGGAAGCACAATCCGTAAGCAGGGCATCCGTATTGGAATTATTACGGTACCGGATAGCGAAGCGCAGAACGTTGCCGATATTCTGGTCGATTCAGGCATTGAGGCCATTCTTAATTTTGCACCGGTGATCTTGAAGACCCCGTCTAATATCAGGGTTCATGCCGCTGATTTTACTACTGATTTGCAGAGTCTCGCCTATTATTTGCATGATGGAAAGGACGAAGTGGAAGATGCACAGCAATAAGATTGTAATTGTAAACGGCCGATTTCTGGTTCCGGGTACTGAGACACCAGTACTAAGCGGCTATATGACTATAGAAAAGGATATCATCACATACATAGGAGAAGCCAAACCTGTCATTGAAGAAGGTACGCAGACTATTGACGGAAGCCGCCTGCTGTTCATGCCGGGGCTGGTCAATACCCATGGTCATACAGCAATGTCGCTCCTTCGCGGATACGGTGACGACATGGTCCTTCAGAATTGGCTGCAGGAGAAAATGTGGCCAATGGAAGAAAAGTTCACCGGAGACGATGTTTTTTGGGGAACCTCATTGTCTGTACTGGAAATGCTGAAGGGCGGCACAACCACCTTCCTGGACATGTATGATCATATGGACAGGGTTGCCGAGGTTTCAGAACAATCGGGCATGCGTGCTGTACTTATGCGCGGGGTTATCGGACTTTGTCCGGAGGATGTGCAGAACCATAAACTGGCAGAAGCGATAGCCTTTGCCCGCAATTGGCATGGCAAGGCGGATGGAAGAATCACGACAATGATATCCCCGCATGCCCCTTACACTTGTCCTCCTGAATTTTTCGTAAAGTTTGTTCAGGCTGCCCATGATCTGGACCTGCCTATGCATACGCACATGTCGGAAACCCGGCGGGAAGTTGAACAGAATGCGGCGGATTACGGCTTGCGTCCTGTTGCACATCTGGAGAAGCTGGGGATGTTCACCCGCCCGTCGCTTGTGGCTCACGGAGTTCATTTGAATGATGAAGAAATAGAGATTTTAGCCCGCTACAACGTAGGGGTATCGCATAATCCTGGCAGTAACTTGAAGCTCGCAAGCGGGGTAGCACGGGTACCGGAGCTGCTGCGGGCGGGAGTCAAGGTATCGCTGGGCACGGACGGTGCTGCAAGCAACAACAACCTGGATATGTTCGAGGAGATGCGCCTGGCTGCTCTGATCCACAAAGGTGTGAGCGGAGATCCGACAGCTGTACCGGCACCGGAAGCATTGCTGATGGCGACCGAATATGGTGCACAGTCCATATTCCTTGGCAATACAGGACGGCTGGCTCCAGGGATGAAGGCAGACTTCATAGCTCTAAATATCGACCAGCCCCACTTCCTTCCGCATACGGATTTGCTTTCCCATGCCGTCTATTCGGCAAGTGCCAACGATGTAGAACATGTATGGGTGGACGGCAAGCAAGTGGTGAAGAATGGTCAATGCCTGACCTTGGATGAGGAGCTTATCCGCCGCAAGGCGCAGGAGACCTTCGAGGGCCTGCTGAAACGGTAAATGAACAGGATCAATGACGCATCCAGAAGAAAGGGAGCTGCACTTTGAAGAAAAGAAGAAAATGGCTTCTGCTGGGGATCCTCCTGGTTCTGCTCCTTCTGTTCGGACTAAGCCAGTTCTATGCTTACGTGATGAAAGACCAGTGGAACGAACGCAGTGCAGCCAGAGAGGTTGCTGAAGCAAGGGCAGGGCTGACCAAGGTAACCAAAGCACAGAAGTCCGTCTGGGACGAAAATTCGATATACTGGGTGCTCACAGGACGTAATGCAGCTGGAACGGACCTTATGGTATGGGTGCGTTTTACCCGGGATGGCAAACCCGCCGGAGGCGACAACGATGTGTATGCGGAAGAGTTGTCCAAGGGCATGTCGGAGCAGAAAATCCGCTCCGTCATAGCAACGGATCTGCCGGGAAGCAGCATTGAACGGCTTTTGCCCGGAGTGTATAACGGAGAATATGCCTGGCAGTTATTTTACAAGCTGGAAGGCAGGTATTATTACAAGTTTTACCGATTTGCCGATGGCAGCGCGATTGGAGACGGCTACAGCTTACCAAGCCGATAAAGTGCTAGAGTAGAATATCGAGCGGGTAGATAGTAATCTGTCTACCCGCTTTTTTGTATATGGGGAAGATGAAAGATAGGCTGTATTAACGGATATATCAGCCGATATATACTTTTGATGAAGACATAATTATAACTTTGATATAAAAAAACAAATAGTATCCAAAGAAAAAAGACCGCAACACTAAATGTTGCGGTCTTTGGTGTCGATATAAGGGGAAATGAGCTGTCAGTATGCCCAGAAATTAGTACTGAAAATTTTAAATATATTCACACTTTTCTTCGAAATCGTATATACACCTATGATATACTACTACTTGTACTAAGGCATGCTAAAGAGCATGTCAGTCTCGGAAGAGCGGTAGACACGCTATTTCATATCTATTCTATTATGTAACTTGTTTTTTATTATTGAGAGGAGGACGTTTCATGAAGCTACGCCTTATGCCTGTACTGCTAACGTCTTTGCTGTCTGCTGCGTTGCTATTCGGAGGCTGGTATTCCTATCGGGAGTTCGCCGTGCAGGAGCCGCTTCGGAAGATAGTATCTGCTTATGAGGGAGTGAATGATTCCCATATCTCTATTAAACGTAATGAGGTTACTTTGAAACTTGATTTGAAGCCGGGCACAAAATTACGTGAACTTGTTCAGTACGTAAATACTGAGGGAAGATCGGCTATTAACGGCCGGGCACTAAAACTGGATGTGGAGCAGCATTCCAGTCAGCTTCTGGATGAATATTGGGATCAAGCGATGTTCTCGGTTGCTGAAGCGATGGAGAGCCGTAAATATACATTAATTCCTGCGAAGTTGGATGAACTGAAATCTCAGAATCCCAGTTACAGCAGTGTGGTCGCTACAACAGAGATCGATGATAATAACGTATATGTGAGCCTTAGCGACGGTAAGGAAAGCAAATTCATTATTTTACCACGCGCAGCGGCAACGATGGGAGTGTGGAATAATGCCTAAGTTTTGGAAAGAGGTAGTCATCGGATTTGTTCCTGTACTGATGATTTTTATGGCGTTTATCGGCATTAATATTTTTCCGGTTATCATTGCGGCCGGTATGGTTGGCGCACTGCTGCTTATTGCACATCTGCGCGGCGGATTAACAGTGAATGCCGGAGGAGACAAAAAACGTAAGAAGAGCGGCCCTTCGAAGCTGACCTTTGAAGAAATCGGAGGACAGGACAATGCCAAGCAGGAGCTGCGTGAGGCGCTGGATTTTCTGATCCGCCATGAAGAAATCAGCAAATTTGGTATCCGTCCGCTCAAAGGGATTTTGTTGACAGGCCCTCCGGGGACCGGTAAGACTCTTATGGCCAAAGCTGCAGCACACTATACAAACTCTGTATTCGTAGCTGCATCAGGCAGTGAGTTCGTGGAGATGTATGTCGGTGTCGGCGCCGGACGCGTACGTGATTTGTTCAAGGATGCACGGACACGCGCTTTGAAGGAAAATAAACAGAGCGCGATTATTTTTATCGATGAAATTGATGTCATCGGCGGCAAGCGCGAAGGCGGACAGCAGCGTGAGTATGATCAGACACTCAATCAGCTACTGACCGAAATGGACGGAATTTACAATAATGATACGCCGCGCATTCTGCTGGTCGCGGCAACGAACCGCAAAGAAATGCTGGATTCAGCGCTGCTGCGTCCCGGCCGCTTCGACCGTCATATCCAGGTGGACATGCCGGACAAGAAAGGCCGTAAATCTATTCTCGATCTCCATGCCCAGAATAAACCGCTGCATGAAGGGGTTAATCTGGATAAGATTGCAGAAGAGGCTTACGGTTTCTCCGGTGCACAGCTCGAGAGTGTGATGAACGAAGCAGCGATCTACATGATGCGTGAGAACCTGACAGAAGTGGAGCAACGGCATCTGTCGATGGCAATCGATAAAGTGATGATGGGCGAAAAGACAGACCGGGAGACGAACCACGAAGAGAAGAAACGGGTGGCGATCCACGAACTGGGACATGCCATTATGGCCGAGCTGCTGCGTCCCGGTAGTGTCAGCCAGGTTACGCTTACGCCGCGCGGGCAAGCGCTTGGGTACGTACGGCATAACCCGCAGACTGAGCAGTATCTGTATACAAAGGACTACCTGGAGAATCAGATTATGATTGCGCTGGGCGGAGCAGTAGCAGAAGAAATGTACTATGGCGGAAGAAGCACCGGATCACGTGGTGACTTCGATCAGGCGCTGAATATTGTGGAGACAATGATGAAGTCGGGACTGACTTCACTTGGGATCGCTAATCTGCAAATGGTTACCACCGAAGAGTTAATGAAGGAAAACAGTAAAATACTGGATGAATTGATGGTGCGTACTCATGAGCTTCTCGGGAAGCAGCGAAATGTATTTGATTACTCTCTTGACATATTAATGAAAGAAGAAGTTCTCTCCGGAGAGCAATTTCGTTGTCAATTTCGTGACAGTGTCCTTTTACCGGCATAATTCTTTATGCCGGTTATTTTTTTTTACTTTTCAGACATGCTAAGATATTATTATATGTCGGGCTACATATTTTTTACGACAGACAAGGTACAATACAAAAGTATAGATACCTGAAAGGATGGAGACTTTTACATGAATTTTAAAAAAATCGGTGTCATCGGTGGTGGCACAATGGGTCAAGGGATTGCTGAAATGCTGGCAGCCAAAGGCCTGGATGTTATGCTTGTGGAGAAAACCGCAGAAAGACTGGACTATTCCTATGCAATGATCGAGACAAGTCTCGACAAACAGCTGGAGAAATGGGCAATTACCCAAGCTGAAAAGAAACTGATTCTTAGCCGTATCGAAAAAGTAACACATTTCGCTGAACTTAGCTCCTGCGATATGGTCATTGAGACTATCACCGAGGACCTGGAAGCCAAGCAAAAGGTATTCAATCAGCTCGATCAGGTATGTCCGAGCCACATTATTCTGGCCAGCAACACGTCTACACTCAGCTTGACTGAGCTTGCCAGCTCTACAATGTACCCGGAACGCGTCATCGGCATGCATTTCATACATCCTGTAGCGAAGGTAGATCTCGTCGAGATCGTGCGCGGACTGAAAACTTCTGACAGCACTTTTGAAGATACCAAAGCCTTTGTTGATGAAATTGTTGAGAAAAAAGGCGTCATGATCTACGAATCCCCAGGATTTGTATCTTCACGCCTCATTTGCCTGTTCATTAACGAAGCTATGCATGTCCTGCAGGAAGGTGTCGCTTCTCCTGAAGATATTGATGATGCTATGCGTATCGGTTATCAATTCCAGCACGGGCCGCTTGAAATGGCTGACCGTTTCGGTCTGGATTCCGTTCTTGCTGCACTGGAGAATATGTTCCGGGAGTACGGCGAACTGAAATACCGTCCGTCCACTATTCTCAAGAAAATGGTTCGTGCAGGACAACTGGGCATGAAATCGGGCGAAGGATTCTTCAAGTACGACAAGGATGGTGACCGTGTATGAATATTCTAGTAATTAACTCAGGAAGTTCTTCATTGAAATACCAGCTCTACAATATGACCGATGAATCTGTACTTGCCAAAGGTCTGGTAGAACGCATTGGGATGGACTCCTCCATTCTGAATCACAAGCCAACAGGCAAACAGGAAATTACGGAAGTCAGTGAGATCCTTGAACATAATACTGCGATCCGCAAAGTGCTTGCTTGTCTGACTGACAAAGAGCACGGAGTGATTGCTTCAATCGACGAGATTAACGCAGTTGGACACCGTGTAGTTCACGGGGGCGAATTCTTCAAGGCTTCCGCGCTGGTTGATGCCGATGCCAAAACCAAGATCCGCCAATTGTTTGACCTTGCACCGCTGCACAATCCGGCAGCTATGATGGGGATTACGGCAACCGAAGTGAATATGCCTGGTGTACCGCAGGCCGTTGTTTTTGATACTGCATTCCATCAGACTATGCCTGAGAAAGCTTATATGTATGCCATTCCTAGAGTGTTGTACAACAAATACAAGGTTCGCCGCTACGGCGCACACGGGACTTCCCATGATTTCGTGAGCAAGGCTGCTGCAGAATATCTGGAGCGTCCGCTTGAAGACCTTAAGATCATTACTTGCCACATCGGTAACGGTGCGAGCGTAACTGCTGTTGACGGCGGGCTGTCCATTGATACTTCGATGGGGATGACACCGCTTGAAGGTCTGATGATGGGTACCCGCAGCGGAGACCTTGATCCGGCAATCGTTCCATATGTAATGAACAAGGAAGAGCTCTCCGTTGGCGAAGTGAATTCAATGCTGAACAAACACAGCGGACTCTTGGCTATTTCTGGCGTCAGCAGCGATATGCGTGATATTATTGATGGTGCGGAAAAAGGCGAGCCGAACTCTACACTTGCTTTTGAAATGTATGAGTATCGTCTGCGGAAGTATATCGGTTCTTACGCGGCAGCGATGAATGGAGTAGATGTGATCGTATTTACTGCCGGTGTCGGCGAGAATGCCGCCTTGCTGCGTGCCAAAGTGCTGAATAACCTAACTTACCTTGGTATTGAACTGGATGCTGAAGCCAATAAGGTCCGCTCCGGTGATCCGCGCCGTATTTCTACGGCAGAATCCAAGGTGCAGGTGCTCGTGGTTCCGACAAACGAAGAGCTTGTCATTGCACGCGATACTTATCGTATTGTGCAAGGAATTAACGGCTAAATCAGAGGAGAGATCAGTAGGGATGGCTAACAAGAGTGTAATCAAGAACGTGAATGAGCATGTTGGGGAAAGTGTTGTAATCGGCTGTTGGGTGAACAACAAGCGCTCCAGCGGTAAAATTCAGTTCCTGCAGCTTCGCGATGGTACAGGCTATATCCAGGGCGTTGTGGTGAAATCGGAAGTGCCGGAGCAGGTCTGGGACGATGCCAAGAGCCTCACCCAGGAAAGCTCATTGTATGTGACCGGAATCATCCGTGAAGAGCCCCGCAGTCAATCTGGATTTGAGATGACTGTAACCGGTATAGAGGTACTGCATATTACAGAGAATTATCCAATTACCCCGAAGGAGCATGGTGTTGATTTCCTGATGGATCACCGTCATCTCTGGCTTCGTTCCGCGAAGCAGCGGGCAGTGCTTGTGATCCGTGCGGAGATTATCCGGGCGATCCAGCAATTTTTCAATCAAAGCGGATTCACGAAGGTAGATCCGCCGATCCTGACTCCAACGTCTGCTGAAGGTACGACGAACCTCTTCCACACCAAATATTTTGATGAGGACGCTTATCTAACACAAAGTGGACAACTGTACATGGAAGCGGCGGCGATGGCACTTGGCCGCGTGTATTCCTTTGGCCCGACTTTCCGTGCAGAGAAATCCAAAACCCGTCGTCATCTGATCGAGTTCTGGATGATTGAGCCGGAAATGGCTTTCACGGATCATGAAGAAAGCCTGAAAGTTCAGGAAGAATTTATTAGCTTTATTGTTCAGTCTGTATTAACCAACTGCCGTGCAGAGCTGGAAGCGGTAGGCCGCGATGTGTCCAAGCTGGAGAATATCAAAGCACCGTTCCCGCGTATCACCTATGATGATGCGATCAAATTCCTGAACGATCACGGACATGAAATTGCCTGGGGTGATGATTTCGGTGCGCCGCACGAAACAGCGATTGCGGAGGCTAATGACAAACCGGTTTTCATTACGCATTATCCAGCTTCCTTTAAGGCATTCTATATGAAGCCTGATCCTGAACGCCCTGAGGTTGTACTCTGCGCCGATATGATTGCTCCTGAAGGCTATGGGGAGATTATTGGCGGATCCCAGCGTATCGACGATCCGGCTTTGATGGAAGAGCGCTTCAAGGAACATAATCTTTCAATGGATACGTACAAATGGTACATGGATCTGCGCACATATGGTTCTGTGCCACACTCCGGTTTTGGTCTTGGACTTGAACGGACGGTAGCCTGGATTTGCGGTCTGGATCATGTACGGGAAACGATTCCGTTCCCTCGTACACTGTACCGTTTATACCCATAGGCTATCAAAGGGGGCTGCGCATGGAAGGCAAAGGATGGAGTACCTGGGGCGAAGGCGTATCTTTTGGCCTCCAGAACGGGATGGCCGTCATTCCTTACGCACTCTTGAAGTATTACCGGAAGCTGAACTTGACCGGCAGTGAAGCGATGCTGCTCATTCATCTACTATCGTTCCGCCAGGTGGAGGGAATTGAATTCCCTTCTCTGGAAGAGCTTCAGACAGTAACCGGACGTAGTGCAGCGGCGATAGCGGGTGAACTGCAGAAGCTTATGAAGGAAGGTTTCATCAGTATTGATGAAGCCCACGACGAGCTGAGGGACATCCACTATGAGTGCTATAATTTCTCCGGTTTATATAACAAGCTAGGTGCTTTTCTGTCGGGAGCAGTTCAGGAATCCGTAAATGAGAGAAGCAAACCTGATAGTGTGCCAAGTCACCGGGCGTCAGCACATCACATAGGTGTTCCCGCTCCGGATGGGGGCTACGGCAGTCCGGCCGCTCCTGTAAGCAAGGATGCGGAGGAGAGCCGAAGTCTGTTCACTATTTTTGAGAAGGAATTCGGACGTCCACTTTCCCCAATGGAATGTGAAACCATCTCCGGTTGGGTAGATCAGGATAAATATCCGGAAGAATTGATTCTCCTCGCTCTGAAAGAGTCTGTATTCGCCGGAAAAGTTCATTTCCGCTATATCGACCGTATTCTGCTGGAATGGGCCCGCAACCGGGTTAAGAATGCCCAGGATGTCAAGGTCTACTCCCAGAAATTCCGCAGCGGAGGCAGATGATAAGAGGACCAGCTGAAGTTTCTTGTCTCAACAGGACGGGTAGCTTTTCAACTTTTTCCTAACATAAAAACAACCGTACTTCTATTGGCTGATTTAGCCATGTGAAGTACGGTTGTTTTGTTTTGAAGAAAGGATTTATGAAAGCTCCTTTTCCAGTGCAGCACCCATTTCGCGGGAGCGCTCGGCGCAGCGGTTAACGGCGGAGATTACAGTCTCGAAGAAATCACCTTTTTCCAGCACCTCTAGAGCAGCCTGGGTGGAGCCATTCGGTGAGGTGACTTTTTTACGCAAGGCAGCTGGCTCTTCGCCGGTCTGCTGTACCATCCTGGCAGCGCCCAGTACAGTCTGAACGGTGAGCTCTCTGCTCTGTTCAGCCGGCAGACCTCCACGAATTCCTGCAGCAATCATAGCCTCCATCATGTAATAGATGTACGCTGGACCACTGCCCGAAATTCCGGTCAGGATTTCCATGCGTTCTTCATCGATTACTGAGGTTAATCCAACCGCTTCGAAGATGTTGAGCGAGGTCCGGCGGCTCTGTTCATCCACTTCTTTGGAAAAAGCAATGCCAGTTGCACCAAGGCCGATGGAGCTTGAGGTGTTGGGCATGGTACGGACAATCGGTTGAGGCTTCCCTAAGAGGCCCTGCATTGTACGGATAGTCATCCCTGCGATCACAGAGATTATTAGCTGATCAGGAGAGAGCAGAGGACTCAGACCGCGCAATGCTTCGGCAGCATCTTTAGGCTTCATAGCAAGCACGATAACCGGTGCTTTGCGTAGATATTCATTTTTTTGTTCAACATCATTGCTGCCGAGCACTCCATAACGGCTGCGGAGCTCGCTCAGGCGTTCACTGCTGCTCCGGTTCAGCATCACGATGTTACCGGAATCCACTACATTACGGGCAATCATGCCGCGTACAATCGCTTCCGCCATCGAGCCAGCGCCATAGAAAACAATATTGTGATTAATTAAAGGTATTGCAGGTTGCTGACACATGGCTTAAGTCCCCCTAAAAGTATTGTGATTACATCAGAATGAAATATCTTCGTAAAACTGGCTACGGAAGCAAGGGGTTATCCCCGGATTTGTCCGGAACCGTGAATTTTGTACTTGGTTGATGTCAGTGCGGGTAGTCCCATAGGACCGCGGGCATGGAGCTTTTGTGTGCTGATGCCGATCTCTGCCCCAAACCCGAACTCGAAACCATCAGTGAAACGCGTTGAAGCATTATGATAGACAGCAGCAGCGTCTACCTCTTGCAGGAAACGTTCTGCGTTACCCACATCCGCGGTTACGATGCATTCAGAATGCCGGGTACTGAACTCAGCAATATGCTGAAGCGCTTCATCCAGCCCGCCGACGATTTTGATATTAAGGATATAGTCATTGTACTCCGTAGCAAAATCATCTCTGGATGCCGACAATGCCCATGGAATGGTTGCAACCGTCTCTGGACAGCCCCGCAGTTCTACAGGAATTTCGCGGAACGCTTCTGCCACTGCAGCTAGATGTTTTGCAGCAAATTCCCGGTGAACCAGTAGCGTCTCCATAGAGTTGCATACGGAAGGACGCTGGGCCTTGGCGTTCAGGCTGATCGACATTGCCATGTCAGGATCAGCGCTGGCATCAAGATAAGTATGGCATATGCCTGCCCCTGTTTCAATGACAGGCACAGTAGCATTGAGCACCACATTCTGAATCAGTGAGCTTCCGCCGCGTGGGATGATTACATCCAGAAGTCCGTTCAGCTTCAGCATCTCATCTACCGAAGAGCGGTTCGGATCTTCGATCAATTGCAGTGCTTGGCTTGGAATGGCCGTTTCATCGAGGGCGCGGTGTAGCACTTCGATGATTTTGCGGTTGGATGACAGGGCAGAGGAGCCACCCCGGAGGACAACAGCATTCCCTGTTTTTAGGCATAAACCTGCTGCATCTACAGTTACATTAGGACGTGCTTCGTAGATAATGCCGATAACACCTAGAGGTACACGGATTTTCTCAATGAACAGTCCGTTCGGACGTTCGAAGGTTTCAAGGTGGTCGCCGATAGGATCAGGCAGTACGGCTATTTGCCGGAGTCCTTCTGCGATGCTTGTGATCCGGCCAACATCCAGCGCCAGCCGGTCAAGCATTGATTCGGGCGTACCGCCGAGCCGTCCGCGCTCCAAATCTTCGTGATTAGCGGCAATAATCGCTGGCGCTTCACGGATCAAGGCATCGGCCATGATCAGCAAAGCCTCATTCTTTTGACCGGTGCTCAGGCTGGCAAGGACCCCGGCAGTTTCTTTAGCTAATGTTGCTTTGTTTACAACCTCACTCATGGTTAACCCTCCTAATGGTTTTTTGGGCAATATAGCAAGCACAATCCCGATATTGTCAGATAGGCTTCAATCGGTTATCTCAAAGTAATCCATTCATCGCGGTGGATGACCTCCAGCCGGTGAACTTCACCCAGCTTGGGTACGATCTGACCGCTGGGCAGTCCCTGAATACTGCGGAGCTGGTTGTCGTCGTAATTCACTATTCCCCGCCCGAGCAGCTTGGCATCAGGTCCGAGGACTTCCACAACATCTCCAGAATGAAAGTTCCCTTCAATCCGTTTCACACCAACAGGCAGCAGGCTATGTCCGCCATGGAGAAGGGCTTCCACTGCACCTTCATCCACATACAGGGAGCCAAGAGGAGTGGACATGAAGCCGAGCCACTGTTTCTTAACGGGCAAGGAGGACAGGGTAGTGGCAAAATAGGTCCCTTTTCCGTTGCCTGCGGCAGCCAACTGTAAATCGCCGGGCTCGATTGCTCTGCCTATGAAGACAGGAACACCGCCGCGTGTGGCGATTTTGGCGGCATCAATCTTAGAGCGCATGCCGCCTGTGCCTACACTGGAGCCGGCGCCTCCGGCAAAAGCATAAATCTCAGGAGTGATCTCCTCGACGCGCTCATAGCGTACGGCCGCCGGATTCTTGCGGGGATCACCACTGTATAAGCCGTCCATATCGGTCAGAATAAAAAGGTGGGAGGCTTTCAGAAGATTAGCTACCAGGGCTGATAAGGTATCGTTATCGCCAAATTTCAACTCATCTACCGAAACCGTATCATTCTCATTAAATACGGGAACAGCTCCTTGCCGCAGAAGCTCCTCTACCGTCATCACAGCGTTGTTCATTGCCCGCCGGCTACAAAAGTCAGTCCGGGTCAGCAGAATCTGGGCAGTAGGAATGTCATGCTCCGCAAAGGCTTCCTGATAGGCCTGCATCAGCATCACCTGGCCGACTGCAGCTGCAGCTTGCTTCTCATGAAGTAGCTTGGGACGTGTTGGGTAGCCGATGCCCCTGAACCCGGCTGCTACTGCCCCGGAGGTAACCAGCAGTACTTCACACCCGTCCTTACGCAGTCCCGCAATTTCGGCGGCAAAGAAGGCTACGGCTTCCCGGTTCAGCCCGCCTTCAGGTCCAGTGAGCGAGCTGCTGCCGATTTTGACCACGATTCGTGTCGTCAATGTAGTTCACTTCCTTCTCAAATTTGCATCTATCTATTGCTGAAAACGACAAAAAGCCCCCATCCTTAGACTTAGCAAAGGACGAAAGCTTGTTAACTTCCGCGGTACCACCTTCATTGATGAGGGTTCATCCGACTTCATTCTCATAACGGGAGTTACCGTCCTGTCAGCGCAGGCCGCTCGGGGGTAGGATTCGGAATGGACAACCGCGGTAAATTCTCCCAGCCTGCCGGAATTTACTCTCTGTTCACGGATAATCGCCAATTCGTACTGGTCCCGTCTTCACGTTTCACTATTTGTCATTTAGAATACCATGCAAATGGCGGGTTTGCAAAGTGCAGGAGGTGTAATATTTTTGCCAGTGGAGTGATTCTTCGGAATAAGGATTATCCTTAGGGCGAGCCCTCTTATCTCATCTATGAGACGGGAAGGCCCTTATTGTGTATTCATGAGCTGCCGGGTTGTAGCTAGTGATCTGTAAGATCTTTGACCGTTGTTTTGAAGGTTTCCATAAAAGCTTCTGCAGCTTTGGATAAATAGCGTCCACGGCGGTAGGCAACCACCAGCGTACGGCTGGGCACCGGTTCGGCCAAAGGCAGATAGACAGGAACAAACTCACTGCGCGGTGCACGGGCGATAAAGTGGGGGACCAGAGTCACGCCCATGCCGGTTGCGACAAGCGATTGAACGGTCTCCATATTGTTGCTCTCAAATACGATGCGGGGTTCAAAGCCTGCTTCCCGGCACAATTCGACGGTCATTTTACGAAAGCCCTGTCCCTCTTTTAGAACGATAAATGGCTCATCCTTAAGTTCCTGAAGAGAGGTGCGGGTTCCGGATGCAATTCGCGCGGCGAGCGGGTGCTCTGGCGGCACAGCCAGGTCAATCCGCTCTTCACCCAGCACCTCGTAGGCGAGTGTCGGAATTTCCAAAGGCAGGGAGAGCAGGCTCAAGTCCGTCTGGCCGCTGGCTGTGAGTTTTTCCAGATTCATGGATGAATCTTCGAGCAGCGTGATTTCGACCTCAGCGAATTTGCTTTTGAACACAGGCAGTACATGCGGCAGCAAATGCGCACCCGTGATAGGCATGCTTCCTACAACCACATGTCCGGTCCGCAGCTGGGAGATATCCGACATCTCCTGCCGCAGAAGTTCCACTGCATCAATAATCGTCTGCGCCTGTTCAACAAATTTCTCCCCGGCATGAGTCAGTTCCACTGAACTTGTATTCCGCTGGAAAAGAAGAACACCAAGCTCCTTCTCAAGCTTCGAGAGCTGCTGGCTGAGTGAAGGCTGGGCGATATGCAGCTTGTCTGCCGCCCGGGAAAAATTCCGTTCTGCCGCAATTTGCAAAGCGTATTGCAACTGTCTAAGTTCCATCGAAAAGACTCCTTAATTATTCAAGTTATAGTTATAAGTATAACCTATAAGTAGAGGGAGTAGTTATGTAGCACTGTCTTTATAGGTCAAACCTATGACTTTTATAGAAATCATATCTTGGAATTATAAACGTGGCGATGTTATATTTAATTCATTCAAGAGAGACTCGACTTTCTCTTCCAATGAACGATTCTACTTTATGAGGTGAAAACATGGGCAACAAGACAATGTTTGAAAAGATTTGGGACAATCACGTTATCCACCAGGAGGAAGGCAAGCCAAGCATCATTTACATTGATCTGCATCTGGTACATGAGGTTACTTCCCCGCAGGCTTTTGAAGGGCTTCGTCTTAGCGGCCGCAAGGTCCGCCGTCCGGGTCTTACTTTTGCCACTATGGATCATAACGTACCTACCAAAGACCGTTTCAACATTACTGATCCTATATCCAAGCAGCAGATTGATACCTTGTCGCAGAACTGTCGTGATTTTGGGGTAAGACTCTTCGACCTGAATGATATTGACCAAGGTGTAGTGCATGTTATGGGTCCAGAAATCGGATTGACTCATCCAGGCAAAACCATTGTATGCGGCGATAGCCACACCTCTACACATGGAGCGTTCGGCGCTTTGGCTTTTGGCATCGGGACCAGTGAAGTAGAACATGTGCTGGCCACCCAGTGTCTGCAGCAATCGAAGGCCAAAACGATGGAGGTCCGGTTCGTAGGCAAACGTAATCCAGGAGTCACCGCAAAGGATATGATTCTCGGCGTGATTGCCAAATACGGTACGGATTTTGCTACCGGCTATGTTATTGAATATACCGGTGAGGCGATTCGTGAGTTGTCGATGGAAGAACGTATGACAGTCTGCAACATGTCGATCGAAGGCGGTGCAAGAGCGGGTCTGATTGCTCCGGATGAGACTACTTTTGACTACCTGCGCGGACGCCAATACGTACCGCAGGGTGAAGCTTACGAAGCTGCCATTGAAGACTGGAAAGGTCTTGTCAGTGACGAAGGTGCCCAGTATGATACGGTTGTTGAATTTGATGTAGAGACATTGATTCCGCAGGTAACCTGGGGAACCAGCCCAGGTATGGGTACGGATATCAGCTCTACAGTGCCGAATCCGGCGGATTTTACAACAGAAAATGAACGCAAAGCGGCTGAAAAAGCGCTGGAATATATGGATCTGGTACCAGGAACACCGATTTCCGAGATCGGTATCGATTATGTTTTCATCGGATCCTGTACGAATGGACGTATTGAAGATTTGCGGGCAGCTGCTGAAGTAGCCAAGGGACATAAGGTATCCAGTCAGGTTACGGCCATTGTGGTTCCGGGATCGGGACGTGTGAAGCTTCAGGCAGAGAAGGAAGGGCTTGACCAAATCTTTACTGAAGCAGGATTTGAATGGCGCGAAGCGGGCTGTAGTATGTGTCTGGCCATGAACCCGGATGTTCTGCAGCCAGGACAGCGCTGTGCATCAACTTCGAACCGTAACTTTGAAGGACGTCAGGGACGTGGCGGACGCACGCATCTGGTTTCTCCTGCTATGGCGGCTGCCGCTGCGATCAAAGGCCATTTTACGGATGTACGGGACTGGAATTATAAGACGGAAGCCGTCAACGCATAGAAACTGAGAGAGCAGGAGGAAATAATCATGGAAGAATTCAAGAAATTAACCGGACTCGTTGCCCCGGTGGACCGGGTAAATGTGGATACGGATGCTATTATTCCGAAGCAATTTTTGAAACGGATCGAACGCACTGGATTTGGACAGTTTTTGTTCTACGAATGGCGTTTTGATGAAGCTGGCAACGACAATGCGGCATTTGAAATGAACAAACCCCGGTACAAAGGGGCTTCGGTTCTGATCTCCCGGGCCAATTTCGGTTGCGGCTCTTCACGTGAGCACGCGCCATGGGCGATTATGGATTATGGCTTCAGAGTCGTAATTGCTCCTTCATATGCAGATATTTTTTACAATAACTGCTTCAAAAATGGTATTCTTCCGATTAAACTCTCGGAATCCCAGGTGGATGAGCTATTCAAACGTACGGCCGAGCATGAAGGATATCAATTGACGGTGGACCTGGAGAATAACCGGCTTAGTGATGAATACGGCCTCAGCATTACGTTTGAGCTTGATGAGCACCGCCGCCAATTTCTGCTGCAGGGTCTGGATGATATCGGACTTACTCTTCAGCATGCGGACGAAATCGCCGCCTATGAGGAGCGTCACGCTGCTAAGCTGTTTTCTTAAGAGAAGTCAATACGAAAACTTTACAAGATTTACACAAAACTTCTATTTCCGGGTGTCGGAAATAGAAGTTTTTTTGCTATAATCGTTATATTCATTGTACAGAAGGTAACTTTTGGAGTTTTCTGTCGTCTTAATCTTATCTATATCTTTGTATCTATCATTTGCCAGAAGGAGAGGAAAGGATGAGAAGAGCCGGACAACGGGTGTTATTTCTTTTACTGCTGCCACTGCTATTGCTTTCATTCGCCGGCCATGAAGCCGCTGCTGCCGGGAACAGCACGGGCAGAATTGTAATGGACAACAAAGAATTAATGCTTCCCAAGGGAGTCAATCTGGAAAATGTAAATGGAAGCGTTATGATACCAATTCGTGTAGTGGTAGAGAATTTGGGGTTTAAGGTATTGTGGGAGCAGGAGTCACGTCAAGTCACCGTTCAGCAGGACGGGAAAAGTGTTCAGCTGGCCGTGGGCAGCAAAACAGCCCAAGCCGACGGAGTGTCTTTGTCGCTGAATGCAGCGCCGAAGCAGACCGGCGGCACCGTACTGGTGCCGATCCGTTTTGTCAGCGAGCAGTTTGGACTGAAGGTTGGATGGGACAACAGTGACAAAACAGTCTACTTGAGTGGCGGAATACCTGCTGAACCTGCCGGTTCAAATGTTCCACTTCCATCGTCAACGCCATCGCCAACACCATCGTTAACACCCACACCATCGCCACAGGCAAGCTCTGTGCCTACAGACGGGTCTGGTACAGTAGGAGATATTGTATCCGGTGTGATTGCACCTACACCTACTCCTATTCCAGGAAGCGCGGGTACGGTTGCTTCTTCGCCTCAGGTTATGGGTGCTGTATTCAGCGAGAACAGACTGATCATCGCTGCAGCTGGTGGGGCCAAACCGACTGTAAGTCGGATCGGCAATCCGGAACGTATTATCATTGATTTTCCTGGTGCTGTATTTGCATCGGATTTTGCAGGGAGCTTTCCTGGTGCCTCTGCTGGCGGGAGCCCTCAGGGGAAGCTTGATGTCAGCGGCTATCCGCTAATTACCGAAGTGAGGTACGCGCTCTTCAGCGTAAGCCCGCCTACCGTCAGATTTGTCATCCAGACCGTTGGAAGCCAGCCTTATCAGGTAAGTACGGATGACAGTACAGGACTTGTAACCATAGATTTGAATGTTGGGAGTATAGAAGCACCAGCCCCCGGAGGAACCGGAATTACCGGGAAGCCGATAGTCGCCCTTGATGCAGGCCATGGAGGCTCGCAATCCGGAGCCGTCAGCTTGACGGGCAAACTGGAGAAAAACTTTAATCTTGCTGTAATTCTAAAGGCAGGTGCACTGCTGAAGCAGGAGGGATTGGTTGACGTTATCTACACGCGTACGACTGACAGCACACTTGGACTGCAGGATCGTGTTGCGATAGCGGAAGCGGCAAAGGCTAATTTATTTATCTCCGTGCATGGCAATTCTTTGCCTGCTGAGTATCCGAACAGAGATAAGGTCAATGGCAGTGAGACTTATTATTCGCGGACAGAAAGTCTGCCACTCGCCCAGATCATGCACAAGCATCTGGTAGCAGGAACAGGCTTCAAAGATAATGGGGTAAGAAATAAAAGTCTTCATGTCACAAGAGAAACCAGCATGCCTGCTGTGCTTCTGGAGGCTGGCTATCTTACTAATCCGGGTAACGAATCGGCAATGTACAGCAATCTGTTACAGGATAATCTTGCCCGCGAAATCGTTGCCGGAATTAAGGAATATCTAGGATTGTAGCGGGTGTTGCCCCGAAAGATACAGGTACTGAAATAAGTTTTTGAATGGCAGATATTCGCAACTTTTATGGACAGCCGGCGTCTAACGAATGTCGAAGGTTGTCAGTCGGATTGTCAGCATGAACGCTTTTACAGGCGGAATACTAGATTTTTAGAGGTGAAGAATGAAGAAATTTGTTTTTATGCTGTTGCTGCTGCTCTTTGTATTGGTTCTGCCGGAACAAGGACATGCCGCCTCCGGGACCACCACGATTAATCTGGATGGCAAGGAGCTTAACGCAGGACAGAAGGTTTCTGTTGAAAATGTGAACAACTCTATCATGGTACCACTTAGGATGATTGCCGAGAACCTTGGATACAAGGTAGATTGGGATCAGAAGAGCAAAACGGTTACGATTGAACAGCAAGGTAAGACCATCAAGCTGATTGTGGATCAGACAGCGGCTTCCGTAGATGACAAAACTGTGATTCTAACAACAGCACCTCTGCTAAGGAGCGACACAACACTCGTGCCGATCCGGTTCATCGGAGAACAGTTTGGTTTAAAGGTCAACTGGGATAACACAGCCAAGGTTGTGAATCTTATTACCCCAGAAATACCTGTAAGTAACACTGGTACTGGAGAGAGTACTGTTGGCGGCGGGAGCAGTGTAATTGTACCTCCAGCGGGTCAGACGGCTAACTTAACCATGGTCAATGGAGTCAGCTTCAGCGAGAACAGGCTTACTATTGCAATGGATGGAAGTTCGCAGCCGAAGGTATCCAAGGTATCTGGACCAGAGCGGATCGTGATTGATTTGCCGAATGCTACATTCTCGGATGTTTTTGGGACAGGTCAAGTGCTTGATCCGAATTTGAACGGTAAACTTACCGTGACGGATTATCCGGATGTTTCAGGTGTTCGCTACTCGCTATACAGCACTAATCCTTACACCGTTCGTTTTGTTATTGATCTGAATCAAGTCAAGAACTATAGCGTTGATGTGTCTGGAGAGACCTCCAAGCTTGTTGTTGTTGATTTGAATGCGGTAAGCACCGACGACACTGCGACATTGCCGGGTAACAGCGGACGCAAACTTGTAGTGCTCGATGCAGGACATGGAGCTAAGGATTCTGGTGCTGTCGGGATTACCGGCAAATACGAGAAAAATTTTAATCTGGCCGTTGTACTGAAGGCTGCCGCACTGCTGAAGCAGGAAAAAAACATCGATGTTGTTCTTACCCGGAGCGATGATACCTTTCTGGAACTAAAGGACCGTGCGGGAATGGCCAATAATCTCAAAGCGGATCTCTTTATTTCTGTTCACGCGAACAGCAGTGGTTCATCCGTTTCGAGCGGATCAGAAACCTATTATCAGCGGGAGGCCAGCAAGGCTCTGGCAAACGTAATGCATAAGTATCTCGTTCAGGCAACCGGATTAAGTGACCGGGGTGTCCGGTATGGGAACTTTCACGTTATTCGTGAAACGACTATGCCTGCCGTTCTGCTGGAGGTCGGTTACCTGAGCAATAAAGGAGACGAATCCTTGTTGTTCTCAGAGGCTCTGCAGAATAAAGTAGCAGCAGGTATGGTTGCCGGTATAAAGGAATATCTCAAATTATAGCAGCAGCCAAGCGGCAGAGCGGGGCCGCAAAGTCAGCTTTCGGCCGTACCATCAGGTCAAAAAGGCTTTGCGGCCCTGTCTGCCCATATTCATCCAGAGGGGGTAATTGTAAATGAATAAGAAATGGACCTATGCAGGTATTGCAGCAGTGCTTCTGCTTGTGATCGCCGGATGCGGTGATAAACCTGCTGCAGCTCCGGCGGATCAAGCAGGACAAGATTCCACAACGGTTGTGAACGGCGCCGGGAGTACTGCTGGCAGTAACAACGTGAGCGAGGATCCTGAAGCCAGTGCCACTGCTCAGCCGACAGCAGAATCTGCAACTCCTTCACCAGCAGCTACAGAACAGCCAACAGCCCCCGCCAAAAAGAGTCAGAGCATTTCTGTGTATTTCACCGATCCTCAGCAAATGGAGCTGGTTCCCGCTAAATCTGAAATTAGCTATACAGATGATGTGGAGAAGTACAGTGAGGCCTACAAAGCTCTGCAGAGCAGCACGAACCCTGAACAGATTCCTCTGTGGGGTAAAATAGAGCTTAAATCTCTTAAATTTGCGGACGGCCAGATTACCATGGACATCCATAAACCGGATGAAGCCCAGCTTGGTGCCGGCGGTGAGGCTTTTGCCATCAGCGCACTGGCCCAGACTCTGTTCCAATTTGAAGAAGTGAAGAGTATTGAGGTTTTAGTGGATGGTGAACAAGTGGAAAGTCTCATGGGACATGTGGATCTCGAGCATCCAATGACTAGAGAAAACAGCGGTCTATAAGGAAAATGCAGGAAAAAGCAGTTAATCGGCGAAATTAAATACTGGCATTTCAGATGATCATAGAGAGGGGAATATCCTATTGTCCGGGCAAAAAAGGTCAAAGCGTTCTATTCATAATTATTCCAGTAAAGCGGTAACCGTAATTCTGGCTGGCACGATGGTGCTTGGCGGAGCAGCTTCGGCGTTCGCCGATACAGCTGCGGTAGTAACAACACCAGCAGCTATCGCAGCTGCTCCCGCGGCTGCTGCAGGGATTTTTACTGACGTGAAAAACGGCTTCTGGGCCGAAAAACATATCTATAAATTGGCCTCCCAAGGGATTGTTGTAGGCAACAACGGTCTGTTCCGTCCGGGGGATTCCGTTACGCAGCAAGAGGCGGTACTCATGGCACTTCGTTTCATGAAGCTGCAGGGCAATGTGAACAATAATACGGATGTAGTACTTCCTACAGATTTCAAAGTAACCAATTACTATAAACCCTATGTAATACTTGCTTTCCAGCAGGGACTCCTGGACAAGACGGTTGAAATGGCTGCGGATAATCTGAAGACCTCATGGGGAGAACGCAAGGCCAGCCGTGAATGGATTGCTGAGTTATTGATCCGTGCGCTGGGTAAAGGTCAGGAAGCCGTTGCAGTATCCGGTGAACCGACAGGCTTTGCTGATGATGCCAAGGTTACGGCAAACAAACGGGGATTCATTAATGCTGCAGTGGATTTGGGCCTGGCCAACGGACTGGATGGCAACCGATTTGATCCGCAGGGTGCTGTAACCCGTGCGCAGCTGGCCACTTTCTTCAGCCGTGCTGAAGCACACAATACCCTAGACTATGACAATACCGTCAAAGGCAGCATCAGCGCCCTTCAGGACGGGAAGTTGACCCTGTACAGCAATGGGAACACTTCCGGGTATAATTTGACACCGAGCACAGCATACTTTAACAGCACTTCAGATACCAGAATCAATTTTAGTGATATTAAGCCTTATACCAAAGTGACTGTTATCGGAGCTACCTACAATGCCGCTTATGTTGAAGTGACAGATCCGGTGCAGCAGGTGCAGAGCATAGAGGGCGTATTTGCCAAAATCACTCCGGGTACGATCTGGCTGGATTCTCCATCCGGATACGATCAATACAGCTATGATGGAAGCACCACTTTTGTGGATGTGAATGGTGCTGCAATTACTCCATCTTCAATTACTTCAGCCAGCAAAGTTTCACTGCTACGGGAAACCTTCAGCGGTGCGAACAAGCTCGTCAGAGTTCAAGTGACCTCTGGTATGGTGAACAAAACAGCGACCGGAACCCTTCAAAGTGTCGATACTGCAGCCAAGAGAATTACCTTTAAAACAGCCGAAGGTGTAACCGAATCCTTCAATTGGGAGGAAGGATCAACACTGTTCAGTTCGCAAAGCGCAGTCCTGACTCCAGCTGATCTGAAGACGGGGGCATCGGTCAAATA
Source organism: Paenibacillus sp. LS-5 (assembly GCF_056121505.1). Classification (NCBI taxonomy): domain Bacteria; kingdom Bacillati; phylum Bacillota; class Bacilli; order Caryophanales; family Paenibacillaceae; genus Paenibacillus; species Paenibacillus sp. LS-5. The sequence continues at coordinate 177,332 of NZ_JBWAVA010000013.1, forward strand.
CACAGTTAAAGATAATGTGATCCGAGCTATAGAAGTGACTTCAGGGGTTGAGCGAACCGTAAAAGGGGCGATTACTGAGCTGACCAGTTCAACAATCGTGTACAAAAAATCGGATGGCACGCTTGAGGTGAAGCTGCTTGGCACTAAGCCTGTCATCGTAATCCCTGGCGTAGCCACTCCGCTCATCAGTGATCTGATCGCCGATACAACGGCTGGGGACAATGTGCAAATTACGCTGAACAGTAGTGATCAAGTGACCAAAATCGAAGTGCTGAGCCGCCAAATTTCCTTGTATACGGGAGCGTCTGTGGTGGACTACAGTGCCAAGACACAGCTTTTGACCTTAATGGATACCAGTGGCAAAGCACAATTAGTGAAGCTTGATTCGAACACCAAGCTTGCATATGATGGGGCGGTAACCACCTCACTCACCAATATGGGGTACAGACTAACTGAAGGCCGTAAAATTGATGTGGTTGCTGCCGGTCAGCGCGCACTTTCAGTGGAGACTAGCACCAAATATGAAGGCACGTTAAGCGCCATAAATACAACGACCAGAATGATGACCATCAAACTTGCCAACGAACAGCTGCTAAGTTTGCCTTATCCTCAAACCGTGGATATATTTGGCCGTGTTACTTCGTCGATTTCTGATGTGGCTCTGGGCAGCACCGTCACAGCTTTCCTTGCTGATAATCAAAATGTGATTTCTGTACTACGTGTTAATTCATCGTTGCAACTGGAGATCATCAGTCTGGATTCGACTACCAATAAGCTAGGAGTGAAGTATTCCGATGGCACAACTGTGCTGAACACTCTGACACTGCCGATCACAGACGAGTCCGGACAAACTATCAAAATCAGTGATTTGAAGGTGGGCGGCTTTGTAAATGCCACTTTTAGCGGCAGCACACCGCTTTCCCTTCAGGCGGTTAAGCTTACTACTGGACAACTGACTGCAGTAGATGCCGCCGCCGGAACATTGACTGTGAAGGATTATATTAGTGGAATACAAACCTTCACAGCGACTGGCGGGGTCAAAATTATCCGCGACGGTTCCACCGCTACTACACTGGGTTCGCTTACTACTGCTGACCGTGTGGAAGTGCGCAAGGACTCCGCTGGAGCCCTAATAATTCGTGTATTGAGCCAGCAGACACGAACTTTCTGGCGATACGAAAGCGCAACGAATAAGGTTCTGGTCAAACGCTCAAGTACGGAGGATAACAATTACGAATTTGTTCTGGCTTCGAATGTATATATTCATCAAGGCGACACGACTTTATCCGTGCAATCTATCAAAGAAAATGATAATATTATAATGTATTTCAATAATAATATTCTTGTTGAGATCGCGAAACAATAAGGGCTTGGTGATTTTCCGTGTGAAACACCGTCTTGATTCAGGCGTTTTGCCTGTTTCAAGACGTTTTTTTTGAAATGACTGTACAAATGAGAAGTTACACTCGCTACAAGCGGCGTAACACTCCGTGGAGGGGACACTATGAAGGTTGCAGAGGTCCGCCACATCCTGGATACCATCGGAGAGCTGTTTCCTGATGCGCATTGTGAGCTGAATCACCGCAACGCTTTTGAGCTTACGATAGCCGTGCTGCTCTCAGCCCAGTGTACGGACGCAACAGTGAATAAAGTAACCGAGGACCTGTTCCAAAAGTATAAAGCCCCGCTCGATTATGTTTCAGTACCGATAGAGGAACTTGAGAGTGACATCCGGCGGATTGGTCTATACCGTAACAAAGCAAAGCATATTCAAAGTCTCTGTTCAATCCTGATTGAGCAGTATGGTGGAGAGGTGCCCCAGGCACATGATTTGCTGGTAACCCTGCCGGGTGTCGGTCGCAAAACCGCGAATGTGGTAGTATCCAATGCTTTTGGAGTACCGGCCATAGCGGTGGATACACATGTCGAGCGGGTAGCTAAGAGGCTTGCCCTTGCAGGCTGGAAGGATTCCGTGCTGGAAGTAGAGAAGAAGCTGATGAAGGCGGTGCCGCGTGACGAGTGGACACTCACGCACCACCGGCTGATTTTTTTCGGCCGCTATCACTGCAAAGCACAGAACCCCAAATGTCAGGTATGCCCGCTGCTGGATGTATGCCGGGAAGGTAAGAAACGTATGAAAACAGCTGTAATCAGGAAAGCTAAGAATCATACGGAAACAAGAATGAAGAGTTAGAGATGAAGAAGAGGATGGGATAGAGATGAAGTGCATTTCTGTATATACCGACAATTTTGAAGCGTTCTCCGATATTTTTGAACGTGTTGTAGAAAGTCCGCTTGAGGAAAACGAAGAACAGGAAGTGGAAGGCATCACAATCAGCCACTCCGGCGATGTGCCTGAGCATTACCTGGAACGGATGTCCCAAAAACCTGAAGTGGTCGTGATGAGAGACAAATCCCGTGGTCTGACTATTCTGCAGCACGGCAAGGTTTTCGAAATTCTGCTGCCAGTTCTGGAAACTGCTTAAGGAATTAACGTGGTTCTATTAGTATAAGTGACCCGAATATGTTGTGGATAAGCCGGCCCTGTGGCCGGCTTTTTGCTGTGCCCCATAAGAACGTCTATTGTTTCTGCAAAATTATTTGGGCTCGGGGACATTCTCGACGAATGCCTTGAGCACCGATAGTCTGTCATCCCAGTAGGTCTCGAAGAAAGCTAACCAGTCTTTAAGTTCTGCCAGAGGCTCAGGGTGAAGCGAATACCTTGTCTCCCTGCCAACCCGTCTGGAGCTGACAAGACCTGCTTCCGATAAGATGTGCAGATGTTTGTTAATGGCTGTACGCGAGAGAGGGAAGTTCTCCGAGATGGCCACAATCGGCATATCGTTATGGACGAGCAGCTTAAGCACGCTTCGGCGGGTGGGATCTGCGATCGCCTGAAATACATCATGTTTGAGGACTGGAACAGCCATGCCTAAGCCTCGGTGTAACGAACCAGGCTCTTATGGACAATACCCTCCCAGCCGCCGTTCATGATGTCGTGGATCACCGAATGCGGTTGTCCGAACTCGGTAACCTTTGCTTCATCCCAGCCGGAATGAATAAGGGTGAACTCTGTTTGCTGATTGCCCAGCTCTTTCAATTCAAATGCCAGATGCCAGTCCTTGCCCCAGTCAAAGCCCAGCCGGTGAGGAGGAGCGAGTTCAGTAACTTTGCAAGGAGAATCACCAAATTGGCCTGAACGCAGAATAAATTCCTTACCTAGGACCGGTTCAAATGTATTGTCCATCCACCAAGCTGCCATTCCCTCGGATGTGGACACGGCTGTCCATACTTTTTCAATAGGTGCGTTCAGAACTACAGTTTTGCGGATTTCAGGCAATGTCTTTTCTTTGTGCATTAGTTACCTCCAGGGGTTGTACAATTTTTTGAATTCGTGATTCATTGTAACACCATATGGTGTTATTTTTCAATGCTTACGAGTAAGCTAACCTGGTATAGTCTTTTCTTACTCCGGAATAAATATGAGAAGATCAAGAAGTTTGTAAAAAAGATGCCTGGGATTGTGAGATTCGTGAGGGATTATAGGGGAATTTGTAAATAGTTCTGATTTGAATTGTGGCAAACTGGTGATAAAATGTAATTATTCTATTCTTGGTAAGCTAAAGAGACACGAAGCAGCGAAGGTGGGAGTAAACGTGGGAGCGGAACGGGCCAAATTGGAGAATGAAATTGTGAAGAAACTGTCCTTTTCGGGGCTTAAGAAGCTTATGAAGCAATGGGACGATCCGGCTGCAGAACAGATTATCACAGATCTGGAGTCAAAAGCTGCTGCAGATGAGCTGACCTTGGCCTTTTGCGGGCATTTCTCGGCAGGGAAATCGAGTATGATTAATCTTCTGTGCGGGAAGTCTGTATTGCCTTCCGGACCGGTTCCGACCAGTGCGAATATTGTCTCCATCCGGAGTGGAACCCCTCGTGTTCTACTGTATCCGCAAACCGGTGATACTGGAATCCAGCCGCCTCCATTGGAGACGACCCCAGAAGATCTGCAGGACTATTGCCGCAAAGGCGGCGAATACTCTGCCATATCTGTATGGGAAAACGTACCGCTGCTGGGGAATCATGGGGTTCTGATGGATACACCGGGAGTGGATTCAACCGATCACGGACATCAGGCGGCAACGCATTCGGCACTCCATTTGGCTGATGTAGTCTTCTATGTGATGGATTATAACCATGTGCAATCCGAGAATAATCTGGCTTTTGCCAAAACACTTAGTGAATGGGGCAAGCCGCTGTATCTCATCATTAATCAGATTGACAAGCACCGTGAACAGGAAATTACGGTAGAGGTGTACCGGCAGCAACTGGAAAGCGCTTTCGGACAGTGGGGGATAGAGCCGGCAGGAATTCTCTTTACATCCCTTAAGGTTCCGGATCATCCCTTAAACCAGTGGAAGGATCTGCTGAATTTGATTGCGAAGCTCCTGGAACAACGGGATGAGCTGCTTCAGTATAGTCTGACGCGTTCTCTTTATCATACTGCAGATGCAGCCAAGACCGCTTACCGTGAAGAGCAGCGGGAGGAAAGGGAACATCTGCTGGAGGAGGCAGGAACAGCGGAGGAACGGGAATACGTGGAGCGGGAGCTTCTCGAATGCGCGGATGAGCGGGCAAGGATTGAGGGGCTGGCTGAAGAAGCACGGCACCATCTTCGAACCCGTCTGGATGCGCTGCTGGGGAACAGCAGCCTGATGCCGGCAGAGGTACGGGAAGCAGCCGGAGCCTATGCTGAAAGTGTCAGTCCCGGCTTCCGCAAGGGGCTGCTCTTCACGGCAGCGAAGAGGGAGAAGGAACAGCAGAAACGGCTGGCCGCCTGGCATACGCTGCAGAGCCGGGAGATCGAAGCCCAGCTGGAATGGCATCTGCTCCAGCTGGTCCGGCAGTGGGGAGAAGAACTCGGAGTCTGGGATGACGCCGCGGAGAATGCCCTTAAGCAGGCGTTCCCGGCGTTCAGCCCCAGTGTGCTGGCGGCTGCCGTCCAGCCGGGAACCGGCTTCAGCGGCGAGGCGCTGCTGAATTTCTGCCGCACGCTTGCGGCAGAGATCAAGAGCCAGTTCCGGCGTGCCGCACTTGGCATCGGCGATGAGCTGCTGGCGAAGCTGCCGCCGCTCCTGGACGAGCGGCGCGCGGCTCTGTCGCGCCGCGAGGCAGCCCTGCAGCGGCAGGCGCGCGCGCTCAGCGCGCTGGCTGCCCTG
>NZ_JBWAVA010000014.1:0-171005 GCF_056121505.1 Paenibacillus sp. LS-5
TTGTTCAGTTTTCAAAGATCAAGCTCGTTGTCGGCGCCGTTTATCTTGTCACCAGCAACTCTTATAATATATCATGTCCGACCGATGAATGCAAGCTCTTTTTTTAACTTCATTTCGAGCTCGGCGTTACTATTTCTTGGCCGGATTAATAATATACCCCGACTCACATGTTTCACGCAACCTGTAACTTTTACCATTCCTTTAGAACAAAGCAAATACACAACAGCATGCACCACTCTCATCATTAAACATCTCAAGTCTTAACGGCTATTTACTCTGATTCCAAAATAAAACGATTCCATTTGGTCTGCCAAGCGACGTCATGCCAAAACGGATGATGCGGGGCACAGTTTGAGCATAGCGTCATTCCCCAGAAGCCGAGTGACATGCCTTTTCTCAGTGCATACTCGGCAATGAATTTCCCGACAGGCCCCTCCTCGAAGCCGGCGTATAGCGGCGTATAACCCACATATCCTTCACCAATGACAACTGGTATACCGGAATGTGCAGCCCACTCGTAAGCTTCTTCCAAACGCATATCTGCCTTTTGCAGCATAGCCAGCTTATGGGCACTGTAACGATCATACAAATAGAGATCCCATTGATCCGGATCAGCCCAATCATGCAAGTAAATAAGCTTCATTCCGACGGGATTCCCCTCCATCCTCCACTCCTGCCCGTCAGGCAGCGTCCACTGTTCAAATGGAGGAGCATCCTCTCTCAATAAAGACTGAACAAAGGGATTAGGGAACGTCGTCTGTTCACCGTTGAGCCCTGCTGCATCCATTAGCTCATTCAATACGCCTTTTATATAGAGATGATAGTGGGCAATCTGCATGTTGCGGGCAACATAAGCTTTTGGATAAGCTTCATTAAGCGTATAACTGGCTGTCATCAGGATGTCGGGGTGCTGCTCACGAAGATAATCAATCGCTTCTTCAATATATGGCTGCATTGCTTCTATAAGCTTTGGGGTATCTGTTTCTTTTATCCCCTGTTCTACGCCCACAGCGGTAAGCTGCCCGAATTCCACCTCATTGTGCAGTTCAGCATATACAATTTGACTAGCGTATCCTTCATTTTTAATAAAACGGATTAGCTGATTCATGGATTTGGCAATGGCCATAAAGCGTTCCGCTGCAGGGATTGCGGCAAGCTGGTCCCTTAATTCAGGATGTGCCAGGAAACTCGGACTCTGCTGATATTCCCAAGAGGACAATATGATATAGCAGCCATGAGCCTTTGCCTGTCTGAAGAGCTCGATTAAATGGGCATGACCGTCCAGCTCTGCTCCACCGCGGCAATTATACCAGCGTGTTCGCTGGCCGACCTCTCCGAGATTGCCGAATTTCAATCGGCCTGATCGTTTTCCTGCTTCCGTAAACAACATATAGGGCATCGCACAAATGCGAATGGTGTTATAACCCCGGTCTACCGCCTCTTTGAAGCGTGCAGCCAAATCGTTATAAGCCTCTCCAGGCAAAGTCATCGTATACCAGGAGAAGTCCCACATCGTAATCGTCAACTTCCGGGGTAAATTCTTCATTAATTCATTCAATTGATTACCACTCCCCTACAAGCTTGATGAGAATAGAACTTTAGTTAGGTCTAATCACAATCTCGTAAACCGGAACCGCCCGCACCGATGCAATATCTGCAAACCGTTCTTTCGACGTCTCATTCCACCCTGCCATTGTTGTATTACTGTTAACAACAGTCCCTGTGCGGATCGGCGACACGTAGATGTACATCCCCTTTTCAAGCAGCCGCTCTTCAAAACGCTTCAATCCAATTTCCCAAGTCGTGTTGTTGCAGAAGTTATCATTAATGAGGTCTCCATCTATGAATGCATAGCCGATATCCCCAGAGTAATCAATCTTCAGCAAGGCTTCCTTGACTCCAACTAATGATCCTGATGAGAATTCCAGAACAGCCCGTTCGTCCTTGACCTTCGTGAGTGTAAAGGTAATCTCTTTCTTAGGTGCAAACAGCATATAGGATTTGAAAAGACTGTCCTCCGACGTTTCTTTCAGTTCTCCGCCCGTAACCGAACCGAGGGAGTCCTCAAAATCAGGGAATACACGTAGAGTGACATCTTCCCGATCCGTTGATTCGAGCTTGATCTCATTCCCGGATACCAGCAAGTTGGCATCTGTGAACAATACACGCTGCTTCCCGCGGATATCCGCCTTCCAGAACCCAAGGCTTTGCTCATCCGTCATGGTATAGATCACGACTTGCTTACCCTCAGCGGAAATGAGCCGCGTTATACTCGAAACCTGATCCTCTACTTCAATGATTGTCATTTGATCAAGCCTTTTGGAATGACCTTTATCCACTTCAATGCTTGTTACATCGTCATTTTGTATCGCGTAAGTCCCCTTCATTCCTTCTGGTACAAAAAAGAAGTAGTACACTGCATCCTCTACGTCCAGCTTCGTGATCAACTGCGCGGTTGCATACTTCAGCGTGATTCCGGCCAGATCGAAATTATACGGCAAAATAGCGAAGCTCTCACTGCCCAGCGTTAACTCTCCTTGACTCGGAATGGTGATAGTCTCACCGGGAAGTTCAATACTGACGTTCATATCCTGCAAATCTTGATTATCCACATGATCCTGGAAATTGTTCAGGAACAAGAAGCCGGAACCCTCATGCGAACGGACTGCATAGCGCAGTTCACTCACATCATATGGATCTTGTCCGGAGGTGTCGCCCGGTAATATCGTCTTGGTAACAGCGAACTCCTTCTGGAACTCTGTGAACAAATAATGCTGCAGCTTCGTCCGCTTATAAGATTCACGTACCTGCCCGAATTCCCCGATCATAGCGTTAAAATCGTAGGAAATTTTCGGCGTCGCCAGATCGTTCGTGAAGGGATTAACTTTGCCTTTCGGATTGCTCCCCCCATGGTACATATAGTATCCGAGCATATTGCAGCCCTCTGCTGTCTTCATGACCGACATGGCCGGAACGCTCTTATAAGGAAACTCGAACCGGTATTTATAGAACTGAACCATCCCGCCACCCATCTCGCAACAAGCGTACGGATAGTCTTCCGGCTGGTAGAAAGGCTCAAAATTATAGCTCTTGGGAATGTCGTTATTATGTTTATCGCGGAAAATATACTCTGGTGTTGCAGGATGCTCCTTAACCCCATCGAAGCGGTCCGTTTCATAGTAAATCCATGGCCAATATGCATATCCGCCCCACAACGGCAGCATATCCGGTACGGGTGTCGTAGCGCCGCCCCATCCTGTACATGTATAGATGGGCGTATCTATTCCTGCCTCTATCGCCATATCCCTCAGCCGCAGCATATGTTCATCGCCGTCACTGCCGCCATTAAGCCACATATTGTTAATGCCTGTTGTCAGGCCCCACTGTGCTGAGGAATGGTTATGCTCATTCTCGATTTGGGTGCCGATGATCGGACCTCCATCTTTATACAATAGTCCTTGCACCTGTAGGCCGATTTCTGTATACAACCTCCGCACATAGGCCAGATACCCTTCATCATTCGAGCGGACCTCAAACGGACGGCCGAACATCCATTCCGGCATGCCCCCGTTACGTACTTCTCCATGACAGAAGGGACCGATGCGAATCATGACATACAGATCATGCTGATGACATAACTGAATAAATTTGCGTAAATCTTTATTACCTTCCCATTCAAAGACACCTTGGGCTTCCTCATGCAGGTTCCAGAAAATATAGGTAGTGACAATGTTGACGCCACCCATTTTCATTTTAATTATCTCATCTTCCCAATACCGCTCATCATAACGGGAGAAATGGAATTCACCGCAAATGCCAAAAAACGGTTCACCGTTCTTCGCCATATAGTAGTTCGTAAAACTAATCCGTTCACCCGAAGGGTTCACACCACTCAGCTTAATATGGCCTGAAAATATATTCTTCTTATCCTCACTTACAACGATCCGGTAGTTCTTCATAAAGTTATCCCTCTCCCTAGTTCAGTTCCTATATTGTTGATTCCAGCGCCTAAGGACAGCTCTAAATGCCATGAAAAAGATGCTTGTGCAGGTATCATCTGTGCCGTCCCATTGCCGATTGCTATTTCCAGTGAATCATAATAACCGATACTTGGCTCAAGGGCGCAAGTGACCCGGTGGTCATTGAACATACCTTCGTCCACCCAAATCCCTAAATAAGGAACCTTGTCTGCCGGAACGGATAGGATTAAGAAGTTCCCGCTTACTTCCTCATACAGCCCGGAGTAACCTGCCGGAACTTTATCACGATAGTATAACTTTCTACCATCTCCGGTAACCACAGAAGGAATCAGCGATACCTCATTCCAGTCGTACATTTCCCCGTTCTTCAGCGAATGGCCTTCAAACACACACAACATTTCCTCCATGGACTCCGGAAGAAGGATGCGGGTCGGTTCCGTAATCGCGAATTGCGGATGAGGCACCCATAAAAAGGGGATCGGTCCATCGCTCAAATTGTCAGCGCGGTAATCCAGCCTTATCCGATCTTCTGCAGAAAATGAGATTTCTCTCGTAAACTGATAGGGAAGCTGTGGACTTCGAACCGAGCTGACCATTGAATGCTCTACGATCTTGCAGTCCCATGGAAGTGACCACAGCTCACCATGATCATGAAGTCTGACGTTCATGTCAATTCCAGATGGGCAACTATTAATCGTCGGAAAACATTCATCCCAGCCACTCATATCCCAATCGGAGAAAGCGGTACCATATTCCGGCTGACGCATAGGACGATCACCGGAATCCAGCATCCATTCCTTACCAGTAGGCTTATAATTAATGGAAACAAGCTTACCGCCGATTTCAGGTACGGTTTCTAACCGGATGTGTTCACTTTCCATCACGATAGACTTGAAGCCTTTATAGGTTCCCATTCTGCAAGTGGCTATCAACATCATCGCTCCCTAGTATTATTATCTATACTTTACCTTGGTAGATGCCCTTCGCCAATTGACAAAACACTTATTTGATGGACTATATTCTTTTACTTCTTCAGAGGAACACTCACATACACAGCAGCACCTTGTTTGGGAATGCTCTCGAATTTCAATCCGTATGACGCTCCGTAGGCAAGCTTTAATCTCTCATCGATGTTTCGGACGCCGTATCCTCCACCTTTTCGCTTTCTGCTCTCCCCTTTGAAGACGGCTTCCAGTTCTTCAGCATTCATACCGATACCATCGTCAGACAGCTTTATAATAAGATCATCCTGCTCTGACCAGGCTGTCACCCGGATAATTCCTTCTTCAGACTCTTTTTCCATAATGCCGTGCAGAATCGCATTTTCCACCAGTGGCTGCAGAATAATCTTCGGCATTTCGCATGCATACCATTCACGGGTTACCTCAAGCTCAAGTCTTATTCCGCCTCCGAAACGCATATTCTGTATGCTGGTATACGCCTCAATATGCTTAAGCTCGCTTTCTAAAGTAACGAATTCCTTGCCATTTGACAGACTAAGCTTATAAAATGTTGCCAGTTCATCTACAACACGCTGGATGTCACGTTCGCCTGCTTCAATAGCCATGACATTAATCAGATCCAGTGTATTATACAAAAAATGCGGATTGATCTGCGCCTGAAGGGCTTTTAATTCATTGCTCTTCACTTCATTCCCGAGCTTGTAGGTTTCGCCGATTAATTCAGTTATATTGTGAACCATAACATTGAAATTTTGCGCAAGCTCTCCAATCTCATCTCCCTTTACGGTAAGTGGTGTGATATTGAAATTACCATGTTTAATTTTCCGGGCATGTTGGATCAGAAGACGAATCCGCTTGGTTGCTGTACCTGCGGTAAAATAGGCAAGGGGAAGCATTAGGGGAATGACTATCATAAATATGGAAATAATACGGTTTCTGGCTTTTATGGTTGACTCGGTGATATCCGAATAAGGTACTATAATCGCTACCTTCAGATTCGAATTCGGGATGTCCTCAACTCCAAGAAGATGACGTTTGCCTTCAATAAGATAATCGTCAGTGTAATAACCGTCTTGTTCTGAATGGTCACTAAAACTCTTCAAAAGATCCCTAACTAGCGTATCCGGGTAGTCAAAATAATCTGAGTTGCTCAGTAAATCTCCACGGTCATTAAATAGAAGTGAGGATGTCTTGGGCGTCAACACTGTATGATTCAACACCGTCTGCATCGCGCTTGATTCAATCCGGGCTTGAACAAACCCTTTAAATCTGCGGCTATTATTCGCATCCAGCACTTTACGTAATATCGCTATTTCTCCAGTACTTGCTTCCGGGTCCAGCATCTTGGTAGGAAGCCAATCAAAAACTTCATCTGATGAGGCAAAATCGCGGTACCAGACTGTTGACTTCACCTTGTTCAGTTGTAAGAAATCAGGACTTTCAGTCGCTCCCGCCAGTCCCTTTTCCATGTAGATTTGAATGCTGTTGATATCCTTATTGTATAGAAATTGATTGATGAGCTCATTCAGTACAACTGCATCATCATGCCACTTAATAATATTCTCATAAGGCTTTGAGTCAGTGGCAACTCCAGTCTGAACCAGCGGGTTGAAGGCGAGAAAGTTCAGCACTTCTGTCATTGCCTCAGACTTGTAAGCAACATAAGATTTTGTTTCATTCAGCATCTTGCGTGAGGAATCTATCGCCCGTTCTTCATCTTCCTTCTGGGTAAGAGTGATATGAATAATCAGCAGTAATATGAAAGGAATGGAAATGACGAGAAGGTAAGTAGCAAACAGCTTATAGCGGATGCTTAGATTGGATAATCTTAAGAGCCAAATCTTCATCGCAGGATTCGCTCACGATACTCGCTGGGTGTACAACCGACATATCTTTTGAAAAAAGTAGTAAAGTACCCTGCATCCGTAAATCCTAGCTGCACCGTGATCTCAAATAATTTCATACTCATATCTCCCAGCATTTCTTTAGCTTTATTTATTCTGACTTCAGTAATATACTCTTTAATGGTTTGGCCCTGCTGTTTTTTGAAATATGCGCATAAATACGTTTCGCTAAATTGAACATGATCAGCAATTGCCTTGATCGTAAACCCGCTCGTATGGAAATTGGCATGAATATACCGGATAATTATCTGCATTTTCCGGATGTTGGCAGTTTTCCCCTCTCCTTGTCCGGCAGTAAACAATTCATTAATCGTGTTCATTACAAACTGCTCAAGTGCATTCAAACTGGGAATACCGTCGATTTCCTTCCACACATAACGCCTTTCCGTATCCTCCGTCTGCTCCATCAGATTCAGTTGAACGGCAGTCTCTGTAATCGCTAGCATAAATTGAAAATAGGTATCTTTCAGCCGTAGAATATCTAGATCCATACAGTCGCGCGCATACCGGGTCCACTCCTTCAGTGTATCTTTTGCAGCATCAATCTCTCCTTTGCGCAAATGGTTGCGGATGCGGCGTACCTTGTCCCAATTGGTATCAATAGACTCCGAAGGCCCGATAGATTCACAAAAAATAATGTTCTGATCATGATAATACTGAATGGCACTGATTCTTACGGCATTGTTGTAAGCTTCCGGTATTTCCATGAGTGTACCAGCGCTGGAGCCAATACCGAGTCTTAGCTCAATAGCATCGCCTACGATTTGACATAGTTCAGTGAATAGTTCTTCAATCGTTCCACGCCCATCCCGGTAAGCTTTGCCGAAAAGCCCAGGAAGAATCAGCACCAATTGATTCTGCCCATTAAAACCCGCTATTACTTGTAGAGAGAGAAAGTGCTGGCTCTGGTTAATCAGATCCAGAATGATATTCTGTTGTAATGAGAAATCACCGGGATGAGACAATCCTTTCCAATAGAGATTGGCTGTGGCAACTGTGTACGGCCCCTTCATCGGCAGGAGAAATGTCTCCTGATTGTGGATGGCGGGGCCGACATGCGGCGAAGCCGGATTAGAAATCAGCTTGCGGACCATCTCCTGCCGCAGATAGGGAAGGCTGCGATCAATATCCTTTTGAACCTGCAGCTCCACATTGTACTTCTTTTCCTCTTCTTGGCAGAGCACAACAGCAGCTTTAACCGCAGAACGCACTTCTAATGGATTTACGGGCTTCTCAATATAGGTCAATGCCCTTAGATGTATAGCCGATTTCAAATACTCTTTATCCGAATAACCACTTAGGAAGATAATTTTACCTTGCGGTGCAATCAAGCGGTATTGGTGGGCAAACTCTATGCCATCCATTTTTGGCATCCGCACATCACAAAGAATAATTTCGGGCTTCCAGTCTTGTATATAATCAAGTGCTTTTAATCCGTTATGAGCTGTCCTCACTTCATCTATTCCGATGCTCTCCCAATCGATATGACTCCGCAGTAAATCTCTTGTTCGTGTCTCGTCATCAACAATTAGTAGTCTCAAGTGGTGTTCCCCCTTAACGGTTCATGAAGTGAAGATGTGTCTCTCCTTACCCTTTAACTGCACCGATCGTGATGCCTGACACGAAATACTTCTGCACAAACGGAAATGCCAGAATAATTGGTCCTGTAGCTATGACAGTCATCGCCAGCTTGAAGGTTTCCTTAGGCGAATCGACGTTCGATACATGCTCTGACATGGACGAAGACAGATTAATTGAGGATAACATTTTATAGAGCAGATACTGAAGCGGAACCATATCATTGTTGTTCGTGAACATCATTGCCGTCCACCAATCATTCCAATAAGCGAGAACCATGAATACACCTATGGAAGCAAGTGCAGGCTTGGACAGTGGCAGAACCATTTGAAGATATATCCGCAAATAGCCGGCTCCATCTATTTTTGCTGATTCGATAAGGGGTTCGGGCACTGAACCTTGGATAAAACTCCGTAGAATCAAAATATACATCACATTAAACATGGGGACCAGAATCAGCACCAGATAAGTATCCGATAAATGCATATTGCGGGAGATCCAGATGTAATAGGGTGCCAATCCTCCGCTGAACAACGTTGTGAAGAACAAGAAAAAAGCAAGTACATTGCGGTATCTGATCTCTTTGCGGCTAATGACAAAGGCCGACATTGAAGAGATAAATAAGGAAAGCGTCGTCCCGATAACAGTGATAATGATCGAGACCTTATAAGCGGACAAAACATCTTCCGGGTAACGGAAAATAAATTTAAAGGCATCCATTGAAAAATCACGCGGCCAGAACCAGTAACCATCCTTGATTACCGAACTCTCTGTAGAGAGCGATCCGGAGATTAAGACGATAAAAGGCAATACACAGACAATAGCGATGATTAACACTATGGCATAGGAAATAAATGTGAACCACGGCGTTGAATTCAGTTTACGGTTACTTGTGGCAGTAGTCATTGATTACACCTCTTCTGAAATAGATAGGTTAAAACAGCGCTTGATCCTTGTCATACCGTCTTACAAGCCAGTTTGCTGTAAGGATAATGATTAGTGTAAGAACGGACTGGTACACACCAACGGAGGAAGCCATTCCGAAATCCGCAGTGCCCATCAGAGAGCGGAAAGCCAAGGTATCAATAATATCGGTCGCGTCCATGAGTCTTCCATTGTTGCCGATAAGCTGATAGAACATATCGAATTCACCGCGCATAATCCGGCCTAGCCCCAGCAGAATTAGAATGATCATGGTCGGTTTCAGAAGAGGCAGCGTGATCTTAGTGATCTTTTGGAATCGGGTGGCTCCATCAATCGTGGCCGCTTCATATATTTCCTGATCAATACCCACTATAGCCGCCAGATAGAGAACACTGCCGTAACCAACCCATTTCCAGACATAGAGGAATGGAAGAAGGAAGTACCAGTAGCTGGTTTCCGAATAAATATCTAACGCTGCAATATTGAAATATTCCAGCATTTTATTGACAATCCCGTATTCATAATTCAGAAAGTTATATACGAAGGCCGAAACAGTAACCCACGAGATAAAATAAGGCAGGAACATTAACGTTTGGGAGAGTTTCTTAAACCACTTTTTCTGAATTTCAGATAAAAAAATGGCTGCCGCTAATGAAAAGCATGTATATGCAGCCAGGAAGATCACGTTATATACAACGGTATTGCGTGTAACGAGCCAGGCTTTACCGGATGAGAAGAAATATTCAAAGTTCTCAAATCCCACCCACGGGCTGGAGAACAATCCACCCTTTAACGTATAGGATTGAAAGGCCATCACAATTCCGCCCATCGGAATGTAAGAGAAGATAATGTAGTAAATTACAATGGGCACAAACATTAAATAGAGTACGCGGTTCTGCTTTAAATCTAAAAACAGATTTCCTTTATTTGATTTTTTCCTTTGTTTCAGCCCGGCTGGAACATCAGTTTTGATCTGCATTTCTCTCCATCACCTTTCGGGTATGCTTTAATGAAAAGCCGCCCCATGGGAGCGGCCGTTTGAAGAAATTTTATTGTTTGTTTTTCAAAAACTCCGCCGCCTGAGCTTCAACTTCTGCTTTTACTTTATCAACTCCGGCTGACTTCATTTTGGATACTAGAGTGTCAAAAGCTTTGTCTACATCTTTGACACCGCCGATTACAATCGGTTGAAAGTATTGTGAAGATACGGTCTTGAGGTTTGCCATTTCGGATTTAACCTTCTCTGAATTAAACGTAAACCCCAAATAAGTTGGTGCAGCAAGATAATCTTTAAGCTTGCTTTGAAGCTCAATATATGATTCTGGCCAGTCCACACTTGGTTTACCAAAATCCTTATCTACAAACCAGAAACCTGATGCATCCGGCGGATAGGTATTGTTCTCTGTAGTGACTCCTTCAGGAAGTCCCAACTTACCATCATCCGTAGTGATATAGTTCTTCCCTTCAACACCGTAATACGCCAGTTTAACGTAAGACTCATCTTCCATTAACAGATCAAGTGCCTGCAGCGTACGTTCCGGATTAGCGGAATTGGCAGCAATAGCGACACCGTTGTTCAACCAGCTATTCGATGGCGATTTACCTGTAGGACTGAGAAACGGCATAATGTAAGTTTCTACGCCTTTACTCTTAGCAGTGGATACCACAGACTGGATATCCAGCGAGTTTCCTAGGGCTACTCCTGCTTTGCCCTCATTAAAGTTGTTCAGCGATTTCACTTTATTAGCAAACGGATTTTTGTTCACATAACCTGCATCATACCACTGTTTCATGACTCCGGCGGCATATTTAAAAGAGCTCAGTACCGGCTCATCCGTAATGCTCAAAATTTTACCTGTAGGGTCTTCTATATCGCTGTAAGTCCCCACTGTGCTTGGATCAGCGGAATCAAGAGGCGCAGCTGCGTATGCAAATTTCTCTGTGGCAAGCGCACTAAATGGCTTAGTAAGATCATATTGTGAATCCAAGTTCAGTGGAATCATGTCAGGATAATTCTTTTTAATTTCAGCAAAATAGGGACCCAGTTCGGATAATTTGGTTGGATTCTCAAGTCCGGCGCTATCCAAGATATCTTTTCGAAGTACAGCCACGGCTACCTTCCGGTCTGGGGTGGTCGTTGGAATCATGTACTGCTTCCCGTTAACATAAGCAGCGGTGTATGCTGCAGGATCTTGCTTGGCGAAGTATTTAGGCATGTAAGTCTGGAGCATGTTCTCATCTATCGGCAAGAACGATTCCTTATTAGCTTCTGAGATATAAAAGTTCCAATCGGCCGCAAAGATGAAATCGACATCCTGGCCGGAAGCCAGCACTAACGGATATTTGGAAGCCACATCTCCCCAGCCAATATAGTTGATTTCAAGGGTGGCATTAATGTCTTTCTTAAGCTTTTCATTAATTGCTGCCAGTACATCAGGCAAACCCTTCGGAGCCTCACCTAGCAGATATCCGGTTATCTTAACCTCTTTGGAGTTGTCTGGTTTATCTGCATTTGTTGCTGCCGCTGCCGATGAATTCGTTGTTGACGGGTCTGACGTTTCACTCGCCGAGTTGTTCGTGTTATTGTTGCCACCACATCCGGAAAGTGTAAGCGTCAACAATAAAGCGATTACAAGAGTAGAGACTGTATTTTTCTTTAACCTTTTCACTTGAAACCCTCCCTTTATATTCTAATTGCTCCTTACAATTTAATCTTAGTGATTTCTGTACTGGGAAGGTACCAGTCAAAGTTACGATCGACTTAGAATTCCTAACATGTGCAGAAAAATCAGCATCCTAACAAAATATCCGGCAGATCTTCAGCGATCGCCGGGTATTTCAATTGTGTTTATTTATGCAATTTCAGTTCAAGTGCGCTGAAGCCAGTCGGACGATAGATGGTAAGCATCTGCTTCCGCACAGGATTTACTGGTACAGAGATGCGCATTGTAAGGATATCTCCCGGCTGCATCTCAGGAATCACCAGTCTGGCTACTTCTGTATCAGCCGAAGACACAATGAGGTAATAGTCTTGTACAGCATAGCTGGGAATATCATTCCGGCATTTCAGGGTCAACTTGAGCTCACCTTCGTCCCACACGGGTTCTTCTTCCAGCAAGAGCGGTGAAGAAATCTCACGCAACGCCGCAAACGACGGCTTCACCCGGTTATGAATATCTACAGAACCATGAACCCGCTGCTTCAGCTTACCTTCACCGTCTTCTCCCATTTGAGTCCGGTAATCATTCAAACTGAAAAAGATTAAAGCCGCAAACTGAGGATACTGGCGGTAGATATCTGTTTTTTGCAAAAGTATCCCGGTTCGTCTAGCGTCCCCGCCTTCATAAACCGGCTCACAAAGTCCATATTCAGCCACCACAATTGGCTTGTCGGGATAATCGGCAATAATCTGCTGGATTACCTCATGCTCATCCAAATTGCCATGCCAGGTCCCGATGTAATCGTTCCACATTAACAGATCCCCGGCACCCGTGGCATCGCTGCCCGGCTGAAAGTGAATACTGTTGCTTACATAGTTGATAAGCCTGCTTGGGTCCAGCTGCAGAAGCTCCTCCTTGAGCTGTTCCATGTAAGTCCGGGTGATCTCCGATTGGCCATCCAGCTCATTGCCCATTCCCCAGGCAAAAATACACGGATGATGAGCATGACCACCAATCATCTCTTTGGCTTGAGCCAAGGCCAACATGAATGAATCCTTCCCCGGCTCTGCCGGCTGCTGCCAATGCGGAATCTCCTCTTGTACCAGGAGACCGTTGCGGTCACACCAGTCTAACAGCTCATTTCCCTGCTGCCAGTGGAAACGTGTGATGACACAGTTGGCTTCCTTCAATCTCTCCAGCATCGCAACAAGGTCTACCTGCTTCTCGGCCATTCCAGTCTCCGGACTCGAGCCGGGCATCCACTCCACACCCATCAGACGGACCGGTTCACGGTTCAGCCACAGCTCATGTCCCTTCACGACAATCTCCCGGAAGCCAAATGAGCGGACTACCCGGTCATGAATCTGATCCCCTGTACGCAGCACAACTTCAAGCTGGTATAAATGCGGATGGTCGAAGTGCCATAAATTGACCTCCGGCAGCAGAATGTCTGCAATATTCCAGGACAAGGTCCCGCCTGTGATTTCTTCGGTCCTCTGCCACATCCGGATTTCATTGCGGTAGACGGCAACGTCAGCACTGAGCTCACCGGCCGGCGGTACGCAAAGCTTTATAGATGCAGACAGCTTGCCTCCTGCTTGGCTGCCATTATCAGTGAAGCAAACCTCAGGTTCGATCCAGATGTGCTGAATGGCCATGAAGCCGGTTACGACAAGTGTTACCGGCCGGATCAGACCACCATCATCTGCCCAGTCAAAGCTGTTGCCTTGGGGCAACGCCACATCACTATTACTGTTGTCCACTCTGATTACAAGCCGGTTCTCTCCGGCCATGTGAATATGCGGAGTAAGGTCCACTTCAAACGGCGTATAGCCGGAGTTGTAGTGGCTGCCTGCCTTTACCCCATTCACCCAAATATCAGAATCGCGGTAGACCCCTTCAAAGGAAAGCCGTATCCGGCAGTCCTTCCACTCGTCTGGGATTGTTAGCGTTTGTTCATACCAGCCTGCCCCGCGGTATTCCTCAAGACCCTCCTGTACATTCCAGGTATGCGGAACGGAAACCGAGGCCGGAGAAGGCAAGCCTGAAGCCTGCCATCCTTCCCGTTCACCTTGGTTAAGAGGATCGGGCTGGAAATTCCAGTCCGCCTCCAGTCTTGTCGTGTAACGTCCTTCATTGATCAAGATATCCGCAACCTTCCTTCTGTGTATTGTAACTCTAGCTGATCAGATGAGTTTTGCACCGCATAAACGGTGATGAACCATAGCCCCTTGATGATTAGGTTCCATGTCCAGAGCTGTATCGAATTCGTTACCAGCTTCTTCGTCACGGCCAAGTCCCAAAAGTCCAAGACCTCTCATGTACCTGCAATGGATTTCATTTCGCCGGTTCAGGTCATCTTCAAACACCAGGAAGTCCGGCAGAGATACGGCGAAATAATCGATCTTGATGTCGTCAAAAATATGCTTTTCTGCATAATCAATCAGTTTATTGAAGCGGCGTCTGGCTTCCTTCTCGTTATGGAGCTTCAACCAGGCCAGTCCTTGATAGAAGATCATTTCCGGCGGCTGGTCATTGTAGAACATCGCGCTTGTAGGCTCAGCCAGCCCATGTGAAGCTATAGTGTAACTCTCGATGGCTTCTTGTTCCCGCTGAAGACCTTCGTAGGCCATGCCGAGATAATAATAGATATTATTCTCCTGGGCTCCTTCCAGCTTACCTTCACCGAGATTCAGCGGATAGACGAGTGCCTGCTGTAAATGCTGGACAGCTGTTTCATACTGACTGCTCAGTAGCGCTTTCTTGCCAAGCTCGGTACATGCAAATTTGTATTGTCCGGTTACTTTTCCTTCCCCACCTTCCCAAGGATGGAAATTGCGCAGAGACAAGGCAGCGATAGCCTCTTGATAACGTCCAAGATTGTTCAGCAAGGTGACATATTCAATATAAAAATCGTCCCTTTTCACAATTAACTCCCGGTGTTCTTCAAGGATATGAAGGCGTTCCTCCGCAGACCAAGCCAGCTTCTTGCGCAGTTGATCCAGTTCAAACAGAATACGCACATCCTTCGGTGCACATACAAAGGCCTTCTCCAGCGAGGCTAATGCCGCTTGCGGATTATTCTGCTTGTTGAAATAAGCCAGACCCAGATTGCGATGTACTGTCGGATAATCATCCCGCAGTTCGCGAGATCGCTCCCAGCTTGCCATCGCCTCCTCAGGCCGTTTCTTGTCATAATAGAAATTCCCGAGATAATAATGGGCCTTGTCGTCTTCCGGATTGGCTCCGGCTGCGCTTTCCAACAGCTCAAGTTCAAACAGGGTGTTAGGGAAACAATAGGTTGGATTAGCTGATTGTCCCTTGCTGCGAGCATCCTGAGCTTGTTCATGTTGTCCTGTATGCTGATATAATTCACCAAGTGCATAATACAGCATCGGATAGACAGTGTCCTTCTCCTTCTGACTTATTGCCTTTTCCCCTAAGGCAATGGCTTCTTCAAAGAGACCACAGTTCATATAATCTGCAATGACATTGAGATAGTTATGTGCGTCATTTCTCATCAGTTGCTGTAGTTCAGCCAGAATGCTCTCTGCAGCAGTGTTATCTCCCAAAGCTGCATGAGCAAGCGACAGTTCATGATAAGCTCCGAAATCCGCGGCATCTAATTCAATAGTTTCAAGCGCGTAGTTCTTTGCTTGATCCACCAGTCCCAGATTACGCAGCATAGCGGCCTTCAAATTACGCGCCTTGTAATTTCGTGAATTGCGGATCAGGGAGCGCTCTACCTGCTCCAGTGCCTCGGCATACTGGCCTTTCAGGCTGGAGATTTGAGCAAGTGAGAAGTACCCCGCATCCTGCCACGCCGCAGACCATACCGATTTATGAAAAGCTGTAAATGCCTCATCAATCCGCTTCTGTCCGCGGAGCGCTAGCCCTAACTGATAGTATGCCTCACTGTCATACGGGTTCGTGTTGCGCCAGGTCAGACGTTCGATCGCTTTGCGGAAATACTTCTCGCTGTCTGTATATAGCCCGCGGCGAAGCAGCAAAGTTCCATAAGCTACATTCAGCCGGATATCGCCACTGTCCCGCTTCAATCCCTCCAAATAGTAGGCTTCAGGCTCAAACGTAGCATGCCGGTATTGCTCCAGATGCAAGCCCGCCAGATACAGTTCCTCCGCTGAACGCAGTTCTTCTGGGGCTGCCAGTGGTTTGGCGGCATCAGGGACCCGCTCAATATCCGGCCGTTTCGGTTGATATGAGATCAACAACCTGCCCTCGGCATTACGAACAGACAGTTTCAAATCATGCTCCTGCTCTCCGTTGCCTAGTGTTACAACCGTTTCGAACACATCTACAGGGGATAACTTCACTGTTTCCTGCAGATACTGGCTTGCTGATCCGCTTAATTCCACGACCGCCTGTTCAAGTAACGAGGTCGCATATACCTTGATTACTGCCTGCCCGGTGTCAGCATCAACTTCCAGATTAACGGCTGCTTCAGCCGAAGCATTTTTTACGACGCCGATGCTTTTGTAAGGCATGAAATATTGAGTGAAGGTCTTCTCCTCATAAGGCTGCAGCCAAGTGAAGTCAGGCTGATTATCTGTATACACTCCGGTCATAAGTTCGATGTATGGACCATCTTCATCTGTCAATTGACGGTCCCATGCCTGGCCGAACTCTCCGTTCCCCCAGGTCCACTGTTTCTTCCCTGGTGAGATATGATGATTCGCCAAATGGAGCAGCCCCGCTCCGACCCCGTGATCATAGCCGCCAACGAAATTATAATCGGATTTGTAAGCCATATACGAAGTCGGAACCGGAATGTTCTTATAACGGGAAATATCCACGCCTTCCGAATAATCCTGTTTGTAATAGGTTCCGGTAGCTATCGGGAAACGCGAGACATCTCTTTTGCCATGATCAAATACCGCCGTAACATCTGGTGGAAATACGGATTGCGTATGATCATTCACAGCTACGGCCGGATTAGCCCACCACAGGAAGGTCTGCGGCTCAGGTGTCCGGTTGTATAATTGAGCGTTGATCTCCAAGTAAGCCTTGCCCGGATAGAGCTTAAATGCAGCAGTTACCTTCGTGCCATACATCCGATCAATTTCGCTCACCCACACTGTAGCGCTTCCATTGTCTGTTGCTTCGAATTTGTATTCGACCGGACCGAACGTATTCGGCCGGTGATGCTGCGGCCAGTTAAATTCAATGCCTCCCGATATCCATGGGCCTGCAAGGCCAACCAGTGCAGGTTTAATTACACGGTTATAATAGACGAAATCATAATTGTTCGTCTTGTCGAGCGCACGATAGATTCTTCCGCCAATTTCAGGCATGATCTCGATACGGACATATTCATTCTCCAGAATCACCAACTTGTAATTCTTATCATGCTTCACATCCGAGATGCTCTCGATCACCGGATGCGGATACACACGGCCTGAACTTCCCTGATAGACTCTTTTCTCCAGAAACATAGGATTGGGGTCAGCTTCACCTGCCTCATATGTAGGAATCAACACGTTCGTCTCCCATACCTGTACTTCGCCAGATCCTGTTGGAGCCGTCTCCAGTGTATGATCCATAGCTTCATGCTTCATGTTTGAACTGCCTCCCTAATCTTGATAGTTATACTGTATCTTCTGGCAAGGAAGGTTCCAATTGACGAAATGCGGGAAGTGATGGATTATATTCTTATTCTGATGATTAATTACGGGGGGTACTGGAATGACTAATGACAACATTCGCAAGCCTGAAGGGTTTGTCGAGGAGAAATTATATGTACTCCCGGAATACTGGATGAAAGAACTCGAACAGGAGGAACTGACTTCCTCCTTATTTATTACGGACATTGGATACTTCCCTAATGCCGAGTATCATTTCAGGGAACGGCTGGAAGGCAGTCCGTCGCATATATTCATCTTTTGCGAAGCAGGAGAGGGCTGGATTGAGTTGAATTATGGAGAACGAATGAACCTGCAGCAAGGTGACATGATGATCATCCCTCCTGATACCGCTCACCGCTACGGGGCAATGCAGGAGAGACCATGGAGTATCTATTGGTTTCATTTTAAAGGCAGCCATGCGAATAGATTGGTGAAGCTGTTTGGTTTGTGTAGTGCACCGCTCTCCTTATCACCAAGTGGTAAGGCTCGTCTAATTGAATGGTTCATTCCGACCTTTGAAATATTGGCCGAGCGGACTTATGCCCTGACCACCCATGTACATGTGGCCCAGACTGCAAGGCAGCTGCTCTCCGGAATCGGATTAAATACGGGGAAGTCGGCACAGGAGAAGAAGCGCGAAACTTATTTGGAGCAGGCGATCCAGTATATGAACGGGCGTATGAGCAGCTCCATTTCTCTCGCGGACCTGGCTAATCATGTCGGGGTATCCAAACAGCATCTAATCTATTTGTTTAATTCCGAGACTGGCGTCTCCCCGATCGAGTATTTTTTACGGCTCAAAATTCAGCGGGCAGGCCATCTTCTGGATCTTACCGAGCTTAGCATTAAAGAAGTCAGCTCTGCCGTGGGTATTAATGATCCCTATTATTTCTCCCGGCTCTTCAAGAAGATTTCGGGCTTCTCTCCCTCCAGTTACCGAAAAATCCCGAAAGGCTAAACTCCAGTCAGAACAAGTCTTCGGCCAGGTACCCGTCGAATCTGGAAGCCATCAAGACGCTAAACCCTAGAATTAAGGAAATTCTCGACCTGCTGGCTAAGCACTATGCAGAAGATCATCTTATTGAAGATTCAGTTCACCAGATTATTTCACGAGGCAATTCGCAAGCTTCTATGGTGTCACTCCTTCCAAATTCCGAAACCTGCATGCGCAGTGATATAACGAGAATAAGAAAAAGCCTGCAATCACAAGTTAGTGATCGTCAGGCTTTGTTTATTTTGTGATATGAACTGAATGGGCTTCAAACTTTTGTTCACCACTCAACATCTTACATGCTTGCGTTTGAAACCGAGCCTTCCTTTGTCGACTGCCTTTTGAATGTTTTCGTAAGCGTGAATAAATTTGCTCTTGGCCTTATCCTGATTGACTTCTACCGGACCTACAACCCTCGCTGTCTCACACGCCTTATCATGAAGAGGCAAATAGGATACCGCCACGGTGTACAAAAAGTTGTTCATCGCGTATTTGGTGCGTTCTGGAGATTCATGAATCGTATGGGTCACGACCTCAAGCATACCGGCAATTTTGCTTTCGGAAAATTCATCGTCCGGCCGGTTGCCCAGCAGCCAGCAATAACAGCTCCAGCCCGCTGACATTCGCAGCTCTTCACCGCTTGCGATCCATTTATCGGCAACTTCTTGAGCAATATCCGATTCGGCTAACGTTACTGCAACTACAAAATCAGACAGCATATAAAAATAGGCTCCATCCATCCACCTGTCATAATCAGCTTCCGTCATGGCATTAGGATCGGCAATGATGCCGGCAAAATACATAGCATCGTAATTCCCTGTGGCATACAGTTCCTCAGCCAGAGGCTGATTGATTTTGATTTTCTTGAAGAGAGGCTTCATTGCACCAGTGGCCACGCCAAAAAGCGGTTCCTGCGCGCCATTCGAGCTGTATATTTTCTTGGTCCGTTCCTTGCCAAGTGCTTCAAGCTCCTGCATAACCATCTCTGCATTCATTATGTTCACCACCCCATTAGCTTTTTAATGTGGGCCGCCAGTTTTTCCGCCGCTTTGCTGTGAGTGATCCGGGAAGGGTGAAAATCGGCTGCGTATCCGTCTTCTTCCAGCTGAACCTCAAACCTCATGGAGGTAATATTGCTATCGCCTGTTTCCCGTGTATAGTGTTCTACTGCTTGTTCAACAAAAGGAAACAGCCTGTCCCCCATGATCCCCAGAGTACACAGAATTGGAGCATGAGGATTGCACAGTCCGACCTTTTTAAGAAATTCCAAATATTCTTCAGCATATTCTATTTGCTTGCCGGTATCCTCTTTGGTGTAAGAGTCATCGTTCGTACCCAGATTAATGACTATCAGATCTGGCACAAACTTTTTGAAATCCCAAGGCAGGTCTTGGGGCAATAACCGGTCGTCGAATTTCCCCTCAGACTTGCCCACCTTTTCATAATAATCAGGGAGAAGGTGCGTGGTAAGCTTCTCGTCATTATCCGTATAGCCTGTAATGATGCCGTACCCGCTGTACGAGACCATGCTGTAATCAGCCTCAAGCCGCTGCGCGGTCAGGTACGCATAGGCTTTTGTAACATCTTCTGTAGCTGTGGAAAAAGAATGCAGTGCTTCCTCATCATCAACGCCATAGCCGCATGTAATGGAATCACCAATGAATTCGATTGTATGTAGTTGGGGAGGAGTGGGCTTAATTCCATCTGCAGCATCGACAGTGATCTCTTGAATTCCTACCGTGGACATTGCAGCCTCTGATAGTTTGGTGATCCTTATGGTAACCTCCTGCTCCGTATCGCTCTCAAATACTGTGTACGATTTCAGCGGCTTATCTACTTGATCGTCTATCACTCTTCTTCCGTTTACGCTGATACCGATTCGGGCCAAATTATTACCGGTTGAGGCGATAGCATCGCCTTTTAAGGTGATCTCCGCTTTGGTGCCATGGAATGAAAATTCCACACCGCCGCCTGAGAGTGCCAGCCACAGTACATCGTTGTAATAGTGAGTCCGACCGATTATTTTCACATGTGTTTCGGTCGCTTTAAAGCATTGAGTTGTTAGGGGCATTATGAACCTTCCTTCGCAGCTAATATATTAGTAAGAGTAACAAAGGTACTCCCTATTTTCAATAAGACTCACCGCCAGGACTACCGCGCGGAATCAAAAAAACTCCTTAGTCCGGATGCTATCGCCGAACGGCTTCGCTATTCCAGAGGGAGTTATTTCGATGAAGGCCTTCCGCATTTGACCGGGCGCGGCCCGGGTAAATGCGGAAGGGGAGGCCAAGCGTTAGTTACCGGAGGCTGTTCTTCGGCAAACCGCAATATTGTGCTATCCCCTTCGCAAGATTACTGTAGATATTGCTAATCTCCTTGATTATGATGAAGATAACAAGAGCAATATTACATCAGTAAAGGAGCTTCTAATGAATCATAAACTTACAGCACCTACTCCTCCGCTTGGCTGGAACAGCTGGGACTGCTACGGAGCAGCCGTGACAGAAGAGGAAATCCGGGGCAATTCGCAGTATATGGCGGAGCATCTGAAAGCCTTCGGCTGGACTTACATTACCGTCGATATCCAATGGTACGAACCCTATGCAAATTCCTCCCAATACCGGCCGTTCGTCCCGCTCGTGATGGATGACTATTCCCGGCTGATGCCTGCCGAGAACCGGTTCCCTTCCGCAGCGGACGGCCAAGGCTTCAAACCGTTAGCCGATTATGTCCATAGTCTTGGACTTCAATTCGGCATCCATATCATGCGCGGAATTCCGCGGCAGGCTGCTCACGCTGCCACCCCGATCTTAGGCACAACTGCGACCGCACGCGACATTGCGCATACGAACTCTATCTGCCCGTGGAATACAGATATGTATGGTGTGGACGCCTCTAAAGAAGGAGCCCAGGTGTATTACAATTCCCTCTTTGAACTGTATGCAGAGTGGGGTGTTGACCTGGTTAAGGTGGACGACATCGCTGCTTCTAGGCTGTACGACACCCATCAGGCGGAGATCAGCCTGATCTCCAAAGCAATCGAGCAATGCGGCCGGCCTATGGTGCTGAGCCTCTCCCCAGGACCCGCTCCGGTGGAATATGCGTCTTTCTTCACCGAGCACGCCAACATGTGGCGGGTCACGGACGATTTCTGGGACCTATGGCCGCTTCTGCTGGATATGTTCGACCGCTGCCGGAAATGGCAAGGTGAACCCCAGGCCGGCTGCTGGCCGGATTGTGACATGCTGCCGCTTGGGCACATAGGCATCCGCTCTGTGGATGGGGGCGGGGAGGACCGCTGGACCCGGTTCACGCGTGACGAGCAGTTGACGATGATGTCACTCTGGAGCATCTTCCGTTCTCCGCTCATCTTTGGCGGCGAACTGCGGGACAATGATGACTGGACACTATCGCTGCTTACCAACCGTGAGATTCTGCGTATGCACCGCGAGAGCCACGGGGCCAAAGAAGCGCTCTGCAAAGAGGATCATATAGTCTGGACAGCCGAACACACCGATGGTACCCGCTACGCTGCCGTATTCAACATCGGTGAGAACACGCTGCAGTTGGAACTGGCCCTTGAACAGATCGGCCTGAGCGGTGCATCTGCCGGCACCGAGCTGTGGAGCGGAATGCCCGCCGAGCTCGCCGCGGGTGTGCTGCGGACCACTGTGCCGCCGCACGGGGTGCGGCTTTATAGCTTCATGTATAGCGAATGATATGGAACAAGCAAATTCCCGTACCGGATTTCATCGGCACGGGAATTTGCTTGTTGATAGCTCTCGATGAAGATCAAGTCTTCCACATCCTACCATTCTTCTACTTTATTCCTAGAAGATTTGAACAGGTGCTCCGGAAACTTTGTATATTTCCTGGATGAGTTCTGTGGTGATAGCCGCCGATTCGGCATCTATAAACGGTTTCTCACCGATCTTACATGCATTAAAGAAATCGGCGCATAACTTTGCAAACAGCTGGTCATTATCCGCCTCAGATCTCATCATATTCTCTCGGCCAGGCAGCGTGCATTCTAGAATTCCCGTGAAATCTGCTGTAATTGATCCATGGGTTCCGGAGATCTCAATGGTTTCACGGCTCATTCCTTTGCAGGCGGTGGAGGCTTGAATCATACCTACTGCCCCGTTTGCATATCTTACGGTTGCATAGCCATGGTCTTCTGTCTCAATGGAATGCCGGAGCCGGAACATCTTCGCATCCAGCACTTTGGTATAGCCACCACACAACCACTGTACTAGATCAATCAGGTGGGCCCCTTGCTGTATGAAGGGACCCCCTCCATCCTCGTCATAAGTTCCATGCCAGGAGTCGTAGTATTTATTACTGCGATAATGTTTAATAGAAGCGTCCACACACAGGATGCGGCCCATCTCTCCAGAATCCATGATCTGTTTGATAAGTTGCCAGTGATAGGAGTACCTCCGCATATAAGATACCGTCAGTACCACACCACTTGCCTTGCAAGCCTCCATCATCTCCTGCTGGCGGTGAGGCTGGATGTGCAGCGGCTTCTCACATAAGCAGTGTAGCCCACATTCAGAAGCTGCAAGAACATTATCATAATGTGCCCTATTAGGCGTACAGATCATTGCGGCGGTTGCCCCGCAACGGGCAGCGGTATCCGCTATGGAGGTGCCATATATCTTAATGTCATGCTGATCCGCAAATGCGGCTGCCCGTATCAGGTTCCTTCCCACAACGCCTGCAAGCGTTATATATGGCAAGCTACGGAGAACTTCGATATACGTCTGACTGATTATGCCGTGACCTATCAGCAGAATCCTGTGCTCCATCAGTTCCGAAGCTTTCCGAAATAATGCTGAACAGTCTTGTATGCCAGCTTCGGACGGCGATAACGGTCTACAATTCCTTTACTGTTCTGGGTACCTGCACGTGTAATTAGCCAATCCGTACCCTCGGTTACCCGGCAATCAGAGAACTGCCAGATCAGCATTCCGGATAAATATGGCTTGCCCACATAAGCCGCGAGATTCTGTTCAATGATCAATGCCTGGCGTTCCTCGGTGCCTCTAACTTCAAGAGGATCACGCAGCCCATAATAGCCGTCAGCCCCGAACTCACTCATAATCATCGGCTTGCCAAGGCCTCCATTCTGATCCGCCCACTTTCTTGCTTCATCACAAAGAACACCCGGGTCTTCGTCTGTATACCATCCGGGATACAAATTGAACGATACGATATCTGCAAGATCAAAGCACAGCTCGCGCTCGCGCTGATGCGACGCAAAGGTTAATGGACGGCTTGAGTCCAAAGAACGTATCTGTTCAAGCTGCCGTTGATAATGTACCCGCCCTTCTTCCAAATCGCTGGCACATTCATTTAGAACCGCCCAAATGATAATCGAAGGATGATTAAAGTGCTGCTCTACCATCTCTCGGTTTACCTGCTCACACTGGTGAATGAAATTCGGATTTCTCATCTGCTCTATGCTGAGCCCGCGGGCATGATTCTCCTCCCAGACCAGCAAGCCAAATTCGTCACACAAATCCAGAAACCTTTCATCATTCGGGTAATGGCTGGTTCTTACCGTATTGGCGTTCATGTCTCTAATTAACTCCAGATCTCGGATCATTAATGACACAGGAAGTGCTGCTCCAGCCATAGGATGATCTTCATGCCGGTTGAAGCCGCACAGCACAACAGGTTCCCCGTTCAATAGGATGGTCTCGTCCTTCACAGCGACCGTTCTGAAACCCACACGTTCGTATAGATCGTCGGATGCAGCTTCATCTCCGGTATACAGATGGACAACAAGCTCATATAGATTAGGAGCGTCGCATGACCAAGATTTCACCTTCGGGAACAAATACTCCTTACTGAGACTGACCGATACACCAGGATCCATCCATACACGACCAAAGGCCATTTGATAACCATCTAAAGTCCCGGTGACATTCACTTCTTGTCCTTGGGATAATGGATTGGAGAGTATCACAGAAATCTCCGCATTCCATCCATCGTTCCCAAGATAAGGCCGGAATTTCACCTGTTCTATAAAAGATCCCGAAAGAAGCTCCATGATCACAGGGCGGATTAACCCGCCGTAGGTATAATAATCATTCGGTACATGCAGCGAAGAGGCTTCACTAAAAGAATTATCTACTAATAGGGTAAGCTCATGAATACCCTGCGATACTTCTGGAATCAGTGCGGTAAATGCCGTATAGGCGTTGTAATGCTCTGCAATAAGGGTACCGTCGAGATAGACTTTGGCGGTATGACTCACTCCCTTGAAGGTTAGGCGCAATGCTCCGTCAACATTCACTTTTATGAAGCGGCGATACACACCTTTACCCCGATAGGAGGCGAAGTCCGGATGTTGCTCCCAGCAGCCTGGTACCGGTAACCGATGTGAATATATGGCTGAAGAAGGATCTATCGCAGATGAATCCAGTGGAGCAAAATCCCAAAGCCCCTCTAGTTCTTCAGAAAATCGAACATAGTGTGTTCTGAATAATCTTTCCATAGTTACCCCCTATTTCTATTTAAGTTGGCCCGCTACGGAATTTGTCCCGATATTGGGTAGGTGTTTGCTCCTTCACTGCCGCATTTACAGCAGCATCTTTGGACTAAGGATAGCCGAGATTTGATTCATCGACTGAACGGACTGCTTCCGTAAAATATTTGACATGTAGAGACTGAAGGCAATCGAAAATGCAGCAATCAATAGTGTGATCAGCGCAGAATAGCGGAAGAATATTTTCCCGTTAACCGATTTAATTCGCATGAATTAGGTATACCACTCCGGCGGCGGCCCTGAATCCGACTTCTTCTCCTTCTCCCGTGCCAACTATACATCCGGTTGTTGTGTCTGTTACGGTTAATGCTCTTCCTGTAGACACACAGCACCAGCCGCCATGTTCTGCTGTAATGACCGCTTGACGCAGATGGCCCTGCTTCCATTCCATATCCACTGTATATCCCCCTCTGGAGCGTAGTCCCTTAACCTTACCCTCTACCCACAAATCGGGCAAGGCAGGAAGCAACCGGAGAACACCGTTATGCGATTGAAGCAGCATTTCGGCAATGCCTGCTGTGTACCCGAAATTCCCGTCAATTTGAAAAGGAGGGTGCGCGTCAAAAAGATTAGGATAGACGCCCCCGCGGTGGTAATTCAAATCCTGTCTGTCCACAGGCTGCAGCAGGTTATCGAACAGAGAATATATCCGGTTGCCGTTGCCAAAACGGGCCCACAGATTGATTTTCCAAGCCAAGCTCCACCCGGTGCCTTCGTCACCGCGCATCTCCAGCGACTGTCTGGCTGCTTCATTAAAAACCTCCATCCCCTGTTCCATCAACCATTCTCCGGGATAAATTCCGTACAAATGGGATACATGGCGGTGATGGACATCCTCATCCGCGAAGTCTTCGCTCCATTCCTGCAGCCTTCCCCCCTCTCCCACAGACAACGGCCATAAACGATCCAGCACTTGCTGCAGCTCTAACGTGAGATCATCTTGAAGGCCAAGCTCATCTATCGTTCGCAGGCAGTTTATGAACAGGTCCTGAATCAGCATTCGATCCATAGTAGAAGCAGTACTCACACCGCATAATGTTCCGTCCGGCAACCGGAAATTATGCTCCGGTGAAGTTGACGGCGAAGTGACTAGTTCTTTGCGTCCATTCTCTACAAGCCAGTCCAGAATGAACAATGCAGCCTCCTTCATTAGAGGGAAGGCCTTATCCCGCAGATAGTCCTTGTTAAGGCTGAATTCATAGTGCTCCCAAAGATGGCGGCATAGCCACGCCCCGCTCATCGGCCACAGCGCCCATACGGGATCGCCTTGCCCGTAATCACCCACCGGTGCAGTCTGGCACCACACATCGGCATTGTGATGGGCAGCCCAGCCCCGTGCACCGTAATGTATCTCAGCAGTCTTCCTGCCGTTCTGTGCCAGATTTCCGATATACTGCAGCAAGGGTTCATGGCAAGATGCCAAATTGCAGGTCTCTGCCAGCCAGTAATTCATCTGTGCGTTAATATTCAGTGTCCAGTTACTGCTCCAGGGAGGGCGTACCTCATTATTCCAGATTCCTTGAAGATTGGCTGGCTGAGATCCGGGTCTGGAGCTGGCAATCAGTAAATAACGTCCATAATGAAACAAAAGCTCCAATAGCTTAATGTCCTTCGCTCCGGATTCACGTATTCTTACATCAATTGGACGCTCCTCTATCCCGGTTTCTCCTCCTAGAGTCAGTTCCATCCTATTAAATAAATATTGATGATCTGTGATATGCCGTTCCCGCAAACGGGTATACGAAGTTCCGGCCACATGTTCAATTGATTCGGCCGCGCGCTTAGCTACTTCCTCTACGTCTCTTCCAGGCATCTTGTCAAATCCGTTGAAGCTTGTGCATGCACTTAACAATAATGTGACTGCATTCGCATCACGGACATGAGTTGCGCCGTTAACCACGGTTACAGTCCCGCCTTCCGCTATCACCTGGAGACATGCAGCAAAGCGCATGGAGGGACTGGTGTCCGGCTCGCCATACAGGATCGGCCGTTTCCGGTCATTGTAGTTGGGCTCCACATGCTCAGGGGCAAGTCCTTTAAGAACAAGACGTCCAGGCTCTGCACTTACGGTGTGCCGGAGCTTGCTGCCCAGCCCTGCACGGAAAGTAAGCATTCCTTCATCCGCCGCTTCCAGGCGGATAACCATAATACCATCAGGATAGGAGGCAAACACTTCGCGCGTGTAAAGAACCCCTCCAATGGCATATTCGGTCCTGCAAACACCAGTCTGTAAATCCAGTGCTCGGGAATATTCTTCAGCAATGTCCCCATGTTCAAATTGAAGATACAAATCCCCGAGTGGCAGATAAGACTGATTATAAGGCCCCAGCATTTGCTTCGACAGCTGAGATGCTTGCTCATATTCACCTTCTGACAACAGCGCTCTCACCTGGGGAAGAATATGAATAGCATCCCGGTTATTCGTATCTCTTGGATATCCGGACCATAGTGTATCTTCATTTAGCTGGATACACTCGGTCTCAATGCCTCCAAATACCATACCTCCCAGACTCCCATTTCCGACAGGCAATGCTTCCGTCCATTCCGAAGCGGACTTCAAATAATTCAGCAACACCATTAACACTCCTTTGTAATAATGTTAACGCTTTCAAATTAAAGTAAATAAATGGTTATTATTGATATTAAATGAGAAATAACAGAATTATAGTATTTAATTACCGACTTCCACTATTGCCTTGATTACCCCAGACTCTGGTTTTAGCCAGCTGCCGAATTCATTGATCATATCCCCTAAAGCACAGCGGTGGGTAATATAGCCGTTCATATCAACATAACCTGCAGAGATTGCATCCAGTACACGATCGAAGTCTTCCTTAGTTGCATTTCTGCTGCCCATTAAAGTTAGTTCACGGCTATGGAAATCCGGGTCGTTAAAGGTAATGTTACTTTTGACCAGCCCGACATACACGAGCGAACCGCCATGCGCCACCAGGCCGAAAGCGTTAGCCATGGATATTGCATTACCCGTAGCATCAATGACGACAGAAGCAAGGTTGAAGTCTGTGACTTCCTCCAGCTGCTCCTTAGGATGTTGAGACGCATTTATCGTATGCTTCACCTGGGCCCAGGACCTGCAGAAAGCAAGCCGTTCCTCGTTCACATCCATCGCGATCACATTAGCTCCGGCATATCGCGCAAGTGCCATTACACCCAGTCCAATCGGTCCGGCTCCGATAACCAGAACAGTGTCATCCGGCACAAGTCCCGAGCGACGGACCGCATGGGCCCCAATGGCCAGCGGTTCCAGCATTGCAGACTGATCCAGGGTTAGTCCGTCTGTCTTGATCAGATGCTCCACGGGAATGGAGACCCTTTCCCGCATGCCTCCGTCAATATGAACGCCGAATACTTTCATATGCTTGCAGCAGTTAGTTTTACCGCTGCGGCAGGCCGAGCATTCCCCGCAATGCATGTAAGGCACAATACTGACCTGATCTCCACAGCACAGTCCGGCATCATTGGCGCCTATGTCCTCTATGATCCCCGACAGCTCATGACCCAGAATACGAGGATAGGTGAAATAAGGCTGATTGCCTTGATACGCATGCAGATCCGTTCCGCAGATGCCGATCCGGCAGATTCGGACAACCGCCTTTCCTTCTTCAAGAATAGGTTCCTCCAAATCATTGCGGAAGGTAAACTTGCCGATCTCTTCACAGACAATGCCTTTCATTATAATCCTCTCCCTTCACTGTGGAATGGAGATTCATTGTATTCCGGTCTGCCACTCACCCAAGTTTTGTTGTGGACCGGTTCCAGTATCTCCAAGACCTCTTTAAGCAGGACACGATCCAACGGCTCGTCGGTCCAAGCAGCATTCTTTATGATATTGTCCGGATTGGCCGTACTGACCAGGGTAGTAGGAATCCCCTCATGTTCAGTTGAATATTGAACGGCCAATTTCGCAATGTCAGCACCTTGAGAGGCACAGTACTCTGCGGCTTTCCGGCAAGCCATCTTCAGTTCATTGCTTGCTGGATGCCAATCCGCTGTCTCGCGGGTGCTCAGCAGTCCCATGGACAGCGGCGAAGCATTAACCAGCCCCACTCCTCTTTGATGGAGCAGCGCCAGAAGATCGAGCAAAGAGGTGTCATTTAGTGAATAATGACAATAGGAGAGAATTGCATCAACTTCAATCTGCGGCAATAAGGTCGTGAAGAGCTGCAGAGGCAGACCGCTGATTCCGCAGAAGCGGATCTTGCCTTGTTCTTTCAGCTTGTGGAGTGCAGGTACAGCTTCCTCAAGAATAATCCCGGCTGGCACGAACTCGATGTCATGCAGATACAGAATGTCCAGGTAATCCGTGTTCAACCGCGCAAGACTCTCTTCCACACTGCTGAAGATTCTTGCCCCACTGAAATCAAAAGTGGCCTCGCCGTAACGTCCTGCCTTAGACGAGAGCAGAAACTTGTCACGCGGTAACTGCTGAACCGCCTTGCCCAGTACAGTTTCAGCTTTGGTAAGACCATAATACGGTGATACATCAATATAATTAATACCTGCGTCAATGGCCGCATGCACAGTTCGGATGCTCTCTTGGTCATCGGTCTGACGGAATACGGAGCCCAAAGACGATGCCCCAAAGCTGAGAGCCGAAACATCCAGTCCAGTGTTTCCCAATTTACGATACTTCATTATAGAATCACCCCATCCTTAAATATGGATATTTCCTTGAATCCTTTAATTCCCTTCAGATAACCTAACCCACTGTCTCCATGACAGGCTCTCTTTCCCAGCGCATAAACCAAATGGCCACTTCACTGGAGAGACCTTTCCAGCCTTTTAAAGATCGCCCCCATAACTTCTCTTCATCTAGTAACCGCCCGGCTATGTCTTCCATTGTTGCTCCAGCTGACTCTACCAAATCCCATATTTCCGCCATTATCTTCAGCGCCGAAGCATCATCTCTGACCGTATAGGCCTGCTGAACCAGGCTTATTCCGGTATAAGCGCCATCCTCTGCAGGTTTCACCCGATAATACCGCAGCAATCCAGCTAAACCGAGCACCAACTGCTCCGGAATAGGCATATCCTGTTCCATGTAATATGTTAACGAAGGAAGCAGACGGACGCGGAACTTGCTTAAGCTGTTCATAGCGATATCACTCAGCCGGTGACTGATGTAAGGATTCGCGAACCTGTCGAATACCTCTCCGGTATAAGAACGCAACTCATCCGCAGAGTACGGAAGCGTCGGAATGATCTCATCCACAGCAACCTCACGGACCCTGCGGCCCCATTCCCCGTGTTCGAGCAGTTCTCGCACATGATCAACTCCGTGAATAAGTCCAAGTGGAGCCATCCAGGTATGGGCACCGTTTAATAGTCTGACTTTACGCTCACGAAATGGCTTCAGATCGTTCGTCCAGTGCACATTAAGGCCAGCCTTGCGGAATGGAAGAAGCTCCTCAAGCTCTGGCTCCCCCTCTATCGCCCACAAATGATAGGGCTCCGCTGTACAGAGCAATTCATCCCGCACTCCCCACTCTCTAAACCAGGTTTCAGCCTGAGCCTCTTCCGGATAACCGGTCACGATCCGGTCGACCAATGAATTCAGAAAACGGTTATGCAGTTTTACCCATTCCCGGAAGGCTTGCGGCAGGTTCCAATCCTCCGCATATTGCAGTACCGCTTCCCGCAATACGTCACCATTGTGTTCCAGCAGTTCACAGGGAAGGAAGATCAGCCCGTGCTCCGCTGAGCCTTGATAAGCTTGATACCGCAGATACAATATATAGGCAATCTTACCAGGAAAGGAGAGGATAGGGCCTTTGCCCAGAGGCTCCGCCTTATATACCAGACCGGCTTCTGTCGTATTGGAGACTACAAGGGCAAGCTCCGGGCTAACCGCGAGTTCAGTCAGACGCTCCCATTCTGTATAAGGATCAAAAGCCTGGGAGAATACCGTCACGACCTCCTTCCTGGCTACAGACGCTCCGTTCTCCAGACCGCGTATAATCAGAGTGTACAGTCCATCTTGGGCAGCCAGCTGTTCAAGAAGATCTTTACCAGAGGGACGCGGCTGAACCACAGCAATACTTCCTGCAAACAGTTTTTGCCTGCGGCATTCGCCAATCATCCAATCGAAAAATCCGCGTAGAAAGTTGCCCTCTCCAATCTGCAGCACCGTCACCGGCGCTTCCAGCAAATCTTCATATCTTTGCTTATCTTCACCTTGTAGCACCGTACTCTTCAGCTGTTTCATAGTTTGTAGAACTCCTTCGCGTTGCCGCCAAATAAACGGTCGTATTCTGTGCTTCCCCATCCTGCCGGGAGCGCATTCAGAACAATTTCTATGACCTGGCTATATTCGGCAGCCAGCAGGCATACCGGCCAGTCGCTCCCGAACATCACCCGGTCCGGTCCGAATAACTCCAGAACCCGGCTAATATATGGTATAAACTCTTCTTTCGCCGAGCTGTCCTGCCCTGCTTCCGTAACCATTCCGGATAATTTGCAATAGATTCCGGGGAATGAAGCTATTTCAGCTAAATGTGTGGACCAGGGTTCCAGCTGACCGCTGTAGATTGGAGGTTTGGCTAGATGATCAATCACGCCACGCAGCCCAGGTACCAGCCGCAGCAGATTCACCACCGGCTCCATTTGCTGAAAGGTAAGCAGCAGATCCACAGGAACTCCCTCCGCCGCATAGCTGCGAAGCGCATCTACAAAAACTGGCTCCAGAATACGGGAGGCATCCGGCATATCCTGTATCATGATCCGGAAGCCCTTGAACTTGGGGTGACGCCGTAATTCTTCATAGTGCTGCCTGTGATCACTGCTGAACAGATCCAGCCAGCCCACGACACCGAGCACTGATGCATTCTGGTCTGCAAGCGACAGAATATATTGAGTCTCTTCCAGTGTCGGAGCCGCCTGTACAAGTATGCTTCCGTCGATTCCATGTTCTTTCAGAAGTGGCTCGAGATCGACCGGTATGAAATCCCGGTATAATTGCGGCAGTTCTGGCGTAATCCAGCCATAGTCTCCCCGGTCAATTTTCCAGTAATGTTGATGAGCATCAATACGCATCCGGTATCCACTCCTTTTTTAGGGAGATCAATTTATGTTATGAATTAATCTATAAAACCATTGTATATCAGATCTAAATAGTAATGTAATCGCTTAACCTTGCATTTTTATAACAATATTTGATATTATTCATCTGTAATTTGTATCTGCGAATTGAAGGAGGAGCTCTTGTGAAGCCGTTCCGCAAACCCTTTACCGGTGATCCCTTATTCCCCTTTGAAGTAGTTCATAAAACTGTGAAGAAACAGGATAATGAACTTCCCGACCATCTTCATGACCGTTATGAACTCGTCTATGTGCATCAAGGTAAGGGGACCTTCTTTATTGACAATACATGGTATGAGAAAAAAAGCGGAGATCTGTTTATCATTCCTGGCAATACCATACACCATTCCCTGCCGGACAACGATAACCCAATTATCTCTTCAGCACTGTACTTTGCCCCCACCCTGTTTGCTACAGATCCTTTGGATGATTTGTACACCCATCTCTTATGTTTCGATTACGCGCGCAAGAATAAGTCCTATAAACTTGAACTGCCCAATGTTTTAAAATCAATTACAGAAGTATCTATGGAGGGAATATCCGGGGAGATGACGGAACAAAGAACCGGCTATCATCAAGCTACCCGGCTGATCGTCTGCCAACTCCTCCTGCAGATCAACAGATTCATATTGTCGGGGGAGGGCAACACTAACGAGGATTCACGGATGGCCCCTGCCTGGATCATTAAGGCTTTAAAGGAGATTGATGAACATCCGGAACGTGAGATTGGTCTGCTCATGCTGGCGGAACGGGCTAATGTGTCTCCGTCTCATTTCTCTCGGGTATTCCGACAATTGACTACGATGAACGTTACTAACTATGTCAATGCCAAACGAATTATCCGGGCCAAGGAAATGCTGATTTACAGTGATAAGAATATAAGTGCAATCGCCGATATGTGCGGATTTGATACACCGACACATTTTTATCGTGTATTTAAATCGCTGACAGGAGTAACACCAAATACATACAGGAGAAATTTTCGGAAAACTTTATAAAAAGTCCGCTGGCATCACTCCTTATTCTCAGGTCCATGGCTGAGCCCTCTATAACACAAAGTCAACGGTAACCTCTGTTCCATCGCTAAGTATTAATTGAAGATGTTTGCCGATTTCATCCTGTTGCACATCCGCTTCATATCCATTAACCAGGGCCCGGGTCCAAGGAAGTCCTGCACTTAATTGGATGACATTATCCTTCCTGCTCGACTTCAGTATCACTTGTACCCTCCCGGCGGAAAGATTCCAGGACAAGGCCTTGACTTCAACCCAAGTTCTAGCCATAAGTCCATGTATAGAACCCGATTTCCAATCGGGGGGCAAAGCGGGAAGCACCTCTATTACGCCGGTATTCGAGAATAGGAGCGCTTCATTAATGGCTCCAACCGTACCGAAGGAGGTATCCGTGCAGTAGCAGTTGCATCTTCTGTTGGAATCATGATCTGTCATCAAGGAGGTGTAATAACCAGCAGCCCTCATCATCGGAAGCAGCGAAGAGAGTACCCCTTCACCATTTTTCAGCCTGGCTTGAACCAGCGCCTTATGCATCCAGCCATGCCCCGCAGTATCATCCTCGGTGTTATACCTATTCCTGTTTGCAATCGCCGTCTTGGCAGCCCGGGCCAATCCCGGATTATTTTGCGTTTCATAGGCAGGCCAGGCTGCATAGAGATGGCTCAAATGACGATGGTTGTTGTTCTCCGTATATTCATTCATGCTCCACTCGCATAAGGCACCATCCGAGTCATATTTATAATCCGGAAGCTGCTCAAGCAATGCTTCCCACTTAGCTACTGCAACTTCATAGCCTTCGCGCTTGACTACCTTTTCCATAGAGATGACCATAGACAGACCATCCCGCGCTGCTGAAATATCCATGGTGGCGTTAGCCGTAATTGTGCTGTTATAACCAATGGGATGATTCTCGGGAGAATACGCTGGAAGGATCATGTATTTTTCCCCCGGATTCAGTGCAGTCTTACCAGGCTGATGGCACGCATGTCCATCTACATCCGAATAGTACTCCGGCGTGCAGATCTGCTGCCAGAAATTCGCCTGCTTGGTAAGCAAAGGGAGCAGGATTTCCTCTTCCAGATCCAGATAGCCTCTATCTTTGATCCGTGCGAATTCCTCTTCGGTTAATCCCCCATCCTGAACACTTAATACCGTTCTCAAATCATTGAACCGCATGTGGTCCTGAACCGGTATCTGCCTATTGCCGTAACACTGCCAGTACTCGTAGATGGGCAGAAGACACCAGCTTGCCCCTGCGTTCCAGTATTCAAAAGGGTAATCATTATCATATTCGACATGCATTCCCCGGTCGCCATCCGAGTTAACGGAAATCTGGATTGCATCATGCATACCATACGCCATCCGGGCATTGCATTCGAAATCCGGGGTATTCCTCAGGAAGAAAGCAATATATCCGGGCTGTGCTTGTGTTAAATGTCCGGTGTTTATGGAAGAAACCTGCAGATTCACATTGGCATCCAGTGTATAAATCCCGCGCCAGCCAGGATTCCACTCCCCGGTCCACATTCCATACAAGCGCGGTGCACTTGTACCACTACAGCAGATCATGGCATACCGTCCTTGGTTGTACACTTGCTCCATAAACGCATGATTGACTTTGGATGGCTCTGATCGTTGTACATGGATTAAGGTCAAGTTGTCTGAGTCCTTGTAATGCGTATCGTGCCCGATATTGAAGGTTACTGCATTAAATTCTGCTGAATGCTTCCGGGTATGGGAAGCGAGGGCTGCTTCATAATCCAAGTCACCGTCTGGAGCTTTATATTTATGAACGACTGCGTTAGTGTCTTCAAATAGCTCGTCTACAATATTGTAATGGGCCATTGCCGCAAAATCTTCGATTCTTCCCATAGAATGAGTTCTGCTTAAGCGTGTAATCAGATATACGGCATCAGCATCTTTTATAAGAATGGCCGGATTTGCTTCTTTGCCAACATTGATCGGTTCATGGCTGTCAGACATCAATACTCTTTTTCTGGTACCGTTTACAACAACAACCTGAGTCAGGCATGCGTATCCGCCGTAAGCCAGTTCACTTCCCTGGAACGATGGGTAATGGGCCACCTGAGCGAGATACTCCGCACCGGGGTTCACCAGTTTTTTATATTGCAGCCCCGTCAGCTCGTTGTGGCCTTCGTTCGCTCCGCTCATTACGGAGATGTCGTCAATGGAGAGGGTCATGTTAATCTTTACACCAGTAGAAGAAGCGGAGATCTTGGTAAATGAGACATTATCCTCCCGGGAAGTAAAGGATGTGCGTATCCATTCCCCATGCCCATCGCAATAGCGTACTCCTGTCTCCGCTGTTTCATAATTTGTCCATCTCTCGTAACCGGTCAAATTCCCTTGGGGGAGGATGTTGAAACGGAGCTGGTGCCCGGGATGGTAGCTGTAATAAAAGGTTCTCATCCTTGTTGATCCGGTCTCATCCGTAATCTTCCACTGATCATTCCGCTTAAAAACATTTTGTCTGGCATCATTCAGCTGCCCCGTCAATTCTTCCGGAATCACTCTTGGATCCTTGGAAGGATAGTTAAACCACATATTTTGAAAAATAAAACTGTCCCTATACGGCGAGCCAGATGTAATATACCCGTTCTCCCCATTTCCGCTTACCATCCCCTCCCGCCACGCATTTCCAGGATGGACATCAGGAACCTCTGTATAAGAGTTAGCATAATTTCCTTTCTTGTACATGCGTGTTGTTGCAGGTAGACTGTTCATTTGGTATCCTCCTCTGTATGCGTGCAGCCATAACATTCCACTTGAAATTCTGTAATAATTATATCAATGGGGGCTTAGATTGGTTATCCTAAGAGATGACAAGGGAGTGGAATGAATGTCGCATTATTACAAGGAGAGAGTCTGTGAGAATGAATTTACCCAACATTAACATCGAAAATCTGGATATCAAGCTGAACCTTGGTTCAATGGTATTGAACGTGTTGTATGTAAAATTCGGCTATTTCCACAGCCCTATGCCTGAGCACAGCCACAGTCAAGGAACTTACGAGTTGCATTATATTCCAATTGGCCGGGGTATTCTGAATGCTCAAGGAAACCGTTATGCCCTCTCGCCCGGCACGTTATTTGTAACAGGACCCGATGTCGTTCATGAACAGATTCCCGATCCGGAGGACCCGATGGCGGAATACTGCATCTTTTTTGAGATGTTACCCGGCAACTCCGTTTCTCTGAACGTCAAGAATTCCTTTGTGATAGAACCTTTTCTCCCAGAGCTACTAATGTCTACTCCATTCTGGATTGGACAAGAGGGCGGGAAAATGCTCGGATTGTTTGAGATGCTTGCTGAAGAGCTTTCCCTCCAACAGATCGGAGTCCATCATATGGCGACCAATATTCTTGAGATGATTGTGATCTGTTTGATAAGACATTATGGAGAGCATCATGTCACCCTCCCATCCTTCCCCCTGAAGACCCTTGATGATAGCAGACTGCTTATGATTGAGAACAGCTTTTTGTACCATTACAGTTCCATTACCCTGCAGCAGCTCGCCAGCCAATTAGGGCTGAGCACCAGACAGACAGAGCGGATGATTCATAAGCAATACGGGATTCCCTTCAAAGACAAAAAGCTGCAAGCACGAATGAGTGCTGCCTCACGGC
Source organism: Paenibacillus sp. LS-5 (assembly GCF_056121505.1). NCBI lineage: Bacteria > Bacillati > Bacillota > Bacilli > Caryophanales > Paenibacillaceae > Paenibacillus > Paenibacillus sp. LS-5. Next base: position 36,957 of record NZ_JBWAVA010000014.1, read on the forward strand.
TCCTGCTCACAACGGATACTTCTATCAGCGTAATCGCATCAATAGTGGGCTTCGCCACACCTGAACAATTCAGTAATGCGTTCAAAAAATATTATGGAATTACAGCCACTCAATATAAAAATAAATGCTGAACTTAAGCTAAAACCTCCTTTGCTTCGCCAGTGCCGACAAAACGATGAGAGACGGATACGCCATTTCGTATGAGAACAGCGATGTGCTATTGCCTACTGCCTTCAACGGCCCGCCTACAAAGACTATGCAATCCTCCTGGGAGCAGTTGACGACGATGGAGAAGGAAACCTTCACCAAGATGAAGTCACCGAATGGTACAAACCAGCTTCTGAAGCGTAGTGAAGTGTGCTAAAGTGAGAAAGAATAGGAGAATAGCTAACCGATTCTTATCGTTATTCACGAAAGGAGATACAACATGATTGAGTATAGAAAGGCGAAATCGAACGAACGGGAAAAACTTATTGATCTAGCCAACTTCGCATTTGATCAAGATATAGGATCACTGCTTCCAAAAGTGTACAACCAGGAATTCGATCTTTCGTCACTTCATAAGGTTGCCGTAGATGATCAGGGTTCGATCCGTGCGCAGGTAGCCGTACTGCCCGAGACCTTAAGAGTATGTGATTCCACACTGCGGGTAGGATTCGTAGGTATTGTATCTGTGCATCCAGGGGCACGTGGTGAAGGGCATATGAAAGAATTAATGAACTTATGGCTACATGAGATAAGTGATACCTGTGATATAGCTGTGTTATGGGGTCAGCGGCAGCGATATGAATATTTTGGATTTACTGTTGGGGGCATGCAATACAAATATATCATTGGGGATGCCAATGTCAGGCATGCCCTGAAGGATGTAGATACAGAGGGTCTGTCCTTTAGTCCACTGTTCGATCTTGAAGGGGGCCAGGGTTTTGCTCATAGGGTTCATTCAAAGCAGCTTGCATATGTAGAACGTGATATACAGCAGTTACCTTTAATTTTCAGCTCTTTTCAACAAAATGCTCTCGGTATACTAGATAAAGACAGACTTATCGGCTATATGATTGTAAATGGAACTGGTGATGAAGTTTCAGAATTGATGATGGAAGATACGAGTGATATTGAACGTACGGTTAAGGCTTATATGAAACATCTGGGAATAGATAGAATAACAATTCGCACATCTGATTATGATACCGCTCTCAATCCGAGCCTTGGCAAATTTGCTGAAGAGTATGTGATTGAGCCAGCTCACATGTATAATGTTTTTGATTTTGCCAATGTATTAAAGGCATACTTAACGCTAAAACATCAGACGATTGGCCTTGAGCCGGGAGAGTTTTCTGCCATACTAGATGGGCAACCAGTCACCATATGTGTTGATCCTAAGGGTGTAACGGTTGACCGGAGTGCAACACCTGGCGCAGTTATACTAAATAAGGAACAGGCGCAGACTCTCCTTCTTACCCCACACGGCCGATTCCTGAATGTATCCGCACCCGCAGGTTGGTTTCCGCTTCCGTTATACTGGTCCAAGGTGGATTTGTTTTGAATACCGTTCTTTTTTATGAAAAAACGTAATGAAGACAACAAAGCAGCGATTATCCTGTACTGGAGAATCGCTGCTTGTGACTCGGTTATACTGTTGAAAAGGGCGATGCAGGCAACCCTTCCCGATTATACAGATTGGCCGTATCCGGATTATCTGCCCATGCGTACCTCACTTGAGCGGGATCAGGAATCTCATCATGCCAGACAACAACACAATCATCTTCAATACTAACGTTAGCCCAGATGAAGGGTTGACCAACTCCGGCAATGGCGAAATGCTTAAGTGTATCTCCGTTGTTAGCGACTAAGCCCCCTCCAGTATTACTAAAGTGAAGGATCATTCGTTGCCCAACCTTTTCCGCGAACTGGAACAGGGGACCTGAAGCCACTAACGCATCCTCTTTATAGACTACCCTCCGGGCTGCGATTGCGAGCCTGTAACCAATATCTTTCTTGTTTACCGGATGGATATCATTCGATTCTCCAATATCTATAGCTACTGCCATTCCTGTCATGGGTACGGCAAGTGTCTTCCGCTGCACCTCCCTTAGCTTCGCCCATTGGCTTTCGGCAGGACTATCTGAAGGCTCCGAAAAGTTGGGCAACTGCACATACAGGAAAGGGAGATCATCCATGCCCCACTTTTCTCTCCAATCGGCAATAAGTGTCTGAAACAGACTCTCGTATAATTCGGGATTGTTCAAGTTGGATTCCCCTTGGTACCAGATGATACCTTTGAGCGAATAAGGGGCAACTGGAGCAATCATGCCATTATAAAGGCCCGCCGGACGCCACTGGACAAAAGAAGGCGCAGGCATCGGACCACACTTGACTCCAATCTGATACTGCCAATCACCGCATAAATCGAGACTTCTTTCCCCGATCTGAAGACAGTAAGGCTTGCCTTTATAAAATCCGCCTTTACCGGAGACATTGACTACTCTTACGACAATCGTATTGCCCCCTCTTTGCAGAAGACCTTCTGGTATACTGTACACTCTTGAAATATACTGGCTTGTCAGAGCTCCAATCTGAACCCCGTTGAGATAAACGGTATCTTCATCCACCACATTGCCGAGCTCAAGCATCGCTGGAAGCCCCAGTTCACCAGAGTGAACTTCGAATTCCTTCCGGAACCACACACTGCCGTTAAAAGAGCCTAAGCCCTCTTCTTCCCAATAGGAAGGCACTGGAATAGAAGACCAATCTGAAGCTTTGAAGGCCGGATCATAATAAGGCGTTCCGCCGACAGCTAAACCTGCGTCATTCTGATTGACGTAGCCGTACCACTGCTCTTGATTGACTTGATCTTCTTGCGCCAATGACTCCAGGTACTTCTTGTCCTTTAGCTTCCGTAACTCCTCAGCAGCATCCGGAAAAGGAGCAAGGGCTTCCTCGCTCATAAACGCTTCAATCGGTGCCCCGCCCAAACTGGCCTGGATCAGCCCAATCGGCACGCCGTTCTGCTCATACAGCTTGGCTGCAAAGTAGTATGCCGCAGCAGAGAAATTCATGATGCTTACAGCATCAGCCGCTTCCCATCTTCCAGATTCAATATCAGCACACGGTTGTTCAAAATTATATACTACCGGAATCAATAATTGCCGAATCGCGTCATTCCCCGCATTAGCAATATCTTCAGGAAATGCTTGTTGAAGCGAAACCATCTTCATTTCCATATTGGATTGGCCAGAACATAGCCATACATCGCCCAGCAGAATATTCACGAGCCTGAGACGTTCCGTTCCGTCCCTGGACTCAATGATCATCTCAAAGGGCCCACCCGCATCTCCGGTCTGAAGACTGACTTGCCATCGTCCATCCATCGCCGCAATCCCGCTGTAGATCAGATCCTTGAACCGGACATTGACCACTTCTCCTGCCGATGCCCATCCCCAAATCTTGACACACGAGTTCCGCTGTAATACCATGCCGTCACCGAAAAGACTCGCCAAACGGATCTTTTTTAGGCTCTGCATAAGCTATAACACTCCTTTTATATCGAACGGATTAATTAAAAGCTCTATGTTTCTTCACTAATTTGCTTTACCATATTTATAATATGGCATTTAACAATAGAGATCGGTTAAGAACGGAGAAGCATTCAATGAACTACGATTTCAGCGAGCGTTCCATTATTAAAGGGAATGGTTATAAGCCTCCAAATTCACACAAATGGGGACCGGGTGTCCGCGATGTTTATGCCCTGCATTATATTGTAAGCGGTAAGGGCTATTTGGAGACAAGCCATACCACTTTTTCTTTGATGACAGGCGAGAGCTTCATGATATTCCCTGACACGGAAGTCTATTATTATCCTGACCCGCAGGATCCGTGGGAGTATTATTGGATCGAATTTAACGGACTTGAGGCCTCACGCCTTTTGTCGATGATTAATATTGCTGCTGATCATCCGGTCCTGAAGGCCTCACCGCAAGATTTCAAACCACTTTTTCATAGGGTCAACAGTGCTGCAATAGAGCCGTTCGAACGAGAGCGTTCTGATGCAGGTCTACATTTGTTATTGTCTTATTACATGGAGCATTACCCTAGTGATAAAGTTTTTTTCAAAAAGGACTATGTACTCTCAGCAAGAGATTACATTGAAAGCAACTTTTGGAAGCCTTCATTATCTGTTTTGGATGTTGTTGAATTTGTGAAGATTGAGCGCAGCTATTTGTTCCGGTTATTCAAGGAAGAAAACGGCATCTCCATTTCTGGTTATCTTACCGCCTTCAGAATTCAGCGTGCCTGCGAATTATTGACAAATTCCCAGTTATCGATCAAGTCATTGTCCTATTCCGTTGGCTATCAGGACCCGTTGTATTTTTCGAAAATATTCAAAAAAGCAACTTCATACACTCCGTCACAATACAGAAAAGCACACTGCCCGGCAAATAATGCCCATTACGCCATAAAGGAGCAACCTGCGTCAGGCAGTCATGATATTTCTGTCTGATCTAAACTTAGCGAAACAGCACACAATTCCCGGATTCCCGGAAATATTTTATCAATTGCTCAATGGGGCCGCGACCGCATTTCAGTTGCTCGCCAAGACAGTCTATACACAAGAAATCCTTGGCATTTCGCGTAACAAGCTTCAGATAAATCGCCACATCATCCGTCATTAAGGGAACTCCGCAGGTTCTGCATGTCCTATTCATGTTCATGCTATCCCTTACACCAATTTCGCCCGCACAATCAGACAATCATGAGCCGGCACTACAGGAGCATATCTTTCTTTAAATGTACCGATTTCTTTATGCTCCCAGCAATCATACAACAACAGCGATTTTCCCGAAGCATAGGGTAGTCCGATATCCCAGAATTGCAACGACATCTCCCTTTGCCCATCACTTAAATTGAAGAAACCTATGGCAACGTCTCCGTCCGTTAATACCTTCACCAGCATAAACACATCATCCGTATGAAACCATTGCGGTTCCGGCTTGATGCGATAAGCACCGCGGCCTTCCACATCCTGATTAATGGCGATCAAATCCTCATTCATCAGAATATCCTTAGTAGCCTGATTGGCTCTGCGGATGTCACTGCCAATCATTAGCGGAGACCCCATCAAGCTCCATAACGAAAAATGGGTCTTGTACTCTACATCGCTGCAACCGCCGACCTGGCTTCCGATAAAGTCACTGTTGCTGCCTCCGTACATGCCGACTACCAGCATATCCATATCATTATGGCAATAGGCTCCTGTATAAGAGGCTTTGTCAAGCTGTGATAAAGCCAGGCCTTTGATCGAATCCCAGCTATCCTGAATATCCCCTGTGGACCGGTACATATGGGCGCCTGATTCACGAATCCAGTAATATACATTGTCCTCGCCCCAATTGCATGCCGAGAACAGAATCTCTCTTCCGCAGTTTTTAAGCGCGAGACTCATTCGCTTGTACAACAGTTCCCCTGAAATATGTCTGGGCTTGAAGCAGTAATCATACTTTAAGAAATCAACGCCCCATTCTGCCAGTAATTCGGCATCCTGAAATTCATGTTCAAAGCTCCCCGGATATCCTGCGCAGGTGTGAGTCCCTACACAAGAGTACATTCCGAACTTTAATCCCTTGGAATGAATATAATCTGCAAGCGCCTTCATTCCGTTCGGGAATTTGGCTGCATCAGCAACCAGCTTGCCATCCTTGTCTCTTTCTTTCAGGCTCCAGCAATCATCAATTACAATGTATTCATATCCCGCATCCTTGTACCCCTCTGCAACAAGCGCATCGGCAGCTTCCCGGATGAGCTGTTCGTTAATATCCCATGTAAAGGTATTCCAAGAATTCCACCCCATAGGTGGGGTCAAACCGAGTTGGTGTTGGTTCATAAAAGTATTCATCCTTTCGTGTAACCCGAAGATTAAGTGTAAGAACTAAGGCTGTATTCTTTATGTATTTAATCACAGACGACTCTTGTGATCTATAGCTTAACGTTGCTTTCATATGTACATTTGTTGCTTTTCTACGAAAAATAGAACCCCATGTAATTCACCTGCAAAAGGGCTGCTCACCGCGCGCCTTTACGCAAGCGGGAACAGCCCTCTAGAAGCATACTTAATGAATGAGTCCAACCCCTATTGTCCATGTCCTCAGAAGCTTGAGTGTGTCATGGAACTCAAGACTGTGGCTGACCAGAGACCCGAACAAAATTCAAACCTGTTCAATCTTCCGTACCCGATTGAAAATCCGTGTAGTCACTGGTAGTTGTAACACCACTGCTGGTCGAGCTGCCCAGATATTGCTTCAGCCATTTCAGCGCCGGGCGCTCCGAGCCATTGGAATTCACCAGGTGGGTATTGGCCGCCCAGGTCTGATTCTGGATGTAACCCCAGAGGGTTACGCCCTTTACAGCAGAATTCTCCCACAGTACAGGGAATTTCTCTTTGTATCTGGCAAGCTGTGTGTTGTCGTCGCCGGTGATGTCCAGTTCAGAGACGTAGATAGGCAGGCCCGTGGAGGATAGCTTACCCAGTACAGTTCTCATGGTACTCACACTTACATTGTCCATATTGAAGTAATGGCACTGGATGCCGATCCCGTCGATCAGGCCTCTGGACTTCAGGTGATTGATAATGGTCACATATTGATCGGTCAAGCCCGGGTCACCGATAATGCCATATTCATTGATGAGCAGCTTGGAATTCGGGAACGCGGCTCTGGCTTGCTGGAAGGACCAGATGACCCAATCCCAGCCGGTGCTTCCGTCACCGCCGATAGCATTGCGGTAGGAAGGCTTGGCATGCAGCGGCTCATTGACTACATCCACGAATGCGGACTTGGAGTAGCGTTGTCCCGCCGCGGCAATCCATGAGGTCACCTCCGATTTCTGATCCGCCGCCGAAAGGCCGGCAACCCATGAAGGCTCTTGACTTCCCCAGACCAGTGTATGGAATTTGAAGGGGATGTTCCGGCTGACCGCATAATTATAAGATGTATCCGCACCGCTCCAATTCATGTTGTTGCGCGTGCCTTCAACCGCTCCCCATTTGGTAGCATTCTCAGGTGTTACCTGATTCCAATAGTTGGCGAAGTTACCGGGAACACTGCCAGCAATGATATTTCCCAGGAACTTTGGCCCACTAGTAAGCGCGGCGCTGGCGTTCCCCGACATCACGGACGCGAGCAGGACACCGGCTAAGGCCAAACCGCTTACGAACTTTCCAATTCTGGTTTTCAACTCAAATCATCTCCTAATTCATAATGGATTCACCACGGCTATTCCAGACGTAAATAATCAAAATCAACAAAACCGCCCGCTGATTTCGTTGCGTAATTGAACAACGCAAACCGATAGCCCATAAAATGGGGCAGCGTATAAGACATCTGAAGCGTATTGCCAGCCGCTGTCCAATTACTGCCATCAAGGCTGTAATAGAAGTAGGCCTTATCTGTCTGATTGGTGAAATCACAGACCACCTTCAGATAGACTCTGTTCTGGCTGAGCGGCACATTTGCCACTTCAGTCATAGACCCGGAGCCGGCATTGATCATCACGATAGACTTGGAATTGCCGGACATTTTCACGCCTACAAAGCCATACTTGGCTTGAAATGCTGCCAAACCGGCATAATCCCCATCCTTCATTCCGCTAGTCTCCAGAGCAGTAATCCCTGTACTTTTCGGTCCGAACGTCCGCTGAGTCAGTGTGTTCCGGGCCTCCAGAATACTGGAGCTTACCTTGCCCGTGGTCAATCGCATGAAGCCGGGGCGCTGGGTCAGTGACCACTTCGCAGGATCGGGATTGTGGTTCCACTGCCATACCTTGGCAAGCCCCGCTCCTGACGAAGCTGTTCCTGCAAATGACACATCATCTACATAAAAATCCATCAGGTCATTTGTGGCATCCGGCTTAGAGCTATAAGGGGTCTCAAGAAAGATAAACGTCTGCGACAGATCTGCACCGGCGGGCAGCGTGTAGGTGCCCTGAATCGTGCCCCACTCCCCTTTAGTCAGTGTGGTAGACCCAAGAATCGTAATGCCGGTGTAGCTTGGGCCATTCTGGATGTCGAAGTTAAATGGCTTGGTAGCTGGGCCTGTGGTGTATTTGACCTTTGCCGAGAAGCTATAGACTGCGCCGGGAGTTACTTTGCCGGTGAGATCCTGCTTCGGTCCGGCGCCTGTCTGCTGCCTGCCGGTGACCTGCAGGCTTCGGGAACCGCTGTAACGGTCCGCTGCAGTGGAGACAACGGTTGCCGTATTGTTGGGAGTCCATGGGCTGATAGCGGCCTCTTCAAAACCTCCGTTCACAATAAGCTCCGCAGATGCGGAAGCCGATGTGAACTCATCGGACGCATATACCTTTTTCACGGGATAGCCTTCTGCTGGCATGTTCAGGGTCCGCGGTGCTGTGCCGCCGGTACCAAAAACCGGCCAGTTGCCCACCCAAGACACGGGAACAAGATACGGCATACGCCCGACTGCTCCGCTATCCTTGAAGAGCATGGCATACCAGGAGCCGGAGGGCGTGTCCACTATTCCCCCTTGGGCAATGCCTGAATCGTTAAGCGATACCTGGCCCGTATAAGTTCCCGTCAAGCTGGAGGACCGGTAGGTCAATTGGGTGCGTCCGCTTCCCGAAGGCCAGCAGATCAGAAAGACATAATAATAGCCGTTGATCTTCTGGATATGCGCGCCTTCGGCCTTTACAATGAAGCTCGAACCGGCAATATTACTGGAGCCGGGGATGATGACCTGGTTGAGCCCCCCGGACTTGATGGCTTTGGCATCCGCCGTCAGCTCGATCAAGCTGATATTATCGGAGCCGTAGACCAGAAACACGCGTCCGTTATCGAACAGCAGCGATGCGTCATGATAATAACTTCCCAAGACAGAGGAGGTCCATGGGCCGCTCTCAATGTTCTTGGTCTGATAAATATAGGTTTTACCGGTTGAATTAGAGCCAAAGGACACATAATAGATGCCGTTGTTGTATCTGAGGCTGCTTGCCCAGGAGCCTTTACCATATTCATTCTGGCCGTTATTCAAATTCTGCGCATCACCGCTCGCATAGGTATCGTAGACGTAGTTTACGATTTCCCAGTTCACCAGGTCATAGGACTTCATGATCGGAACACCAGGGTTCATATGCATGGTGGTGCTGGTCATGTAGTATACATCGCCTACCCTGATTACATCATTGTCCGGGGCATCGGCATAAATAAACGGATTGTTAAATGTCGAAGCGCCCACTGCAGAAGGATTCAGTATCAGGCCTATCCATAGCGATATTGCCAACAAAAACATACCTGTTTTTTTGACCATAGTGCTTGCCTCCTGCCTGGTTATACGATCATAAGCTCCACTCAATGTAATCCACAAAAGCATCCCAGGTTCCGTTGTCGGTGGTTACGAGCAGCTTGACTTCCTGATTTCCGGTAGCATGGGCCACATTGGATAGGGTCTGAACGGTAGGAGTGGTTCCACTGAAGTAGAAGGAGCCAACGGTCGTCCCGCCGATTTGCAAATCCACTCTGGCCGTGGCGGAATTGCTTGAAGCTCCCCGGACAGAAATGTTGTGCGTGCCATATGCAAAATACTGATTGAATGCAGCAGCATCATCACTCCCATACAACGCAGCCCCGTTAAACGGGGAAGTGGTCTTCCCTGCATAGGTGCCGCTGAGCGTCATGTCCTCAGCTTCAACCTTATTTCCGGAAGGAGCAGTGGTGCCCGCGGAGAATTGCCAGTAATCGAGATTAAACAAATTGCCCGAGCCTGATCCGGTGAATACCAGATAGAGTCTGTGGACCCCGGTCACATTGCTGACAGTGGTCTCTACCTCCTTCCACGTCTGCAGACCTCCGGTCGATGGGACATTAAGCGTTCCAACCAATGTGCCTGCTACGCTGTCCAACCGGATTTCGATTTTGCCGCCTGTGGTCGAGGCCATGTTTGCCTTGAAGGAATTGGCGCCGGAACCGAAATCCGCGTTGCCTAAGGCAATCCAGTCTCCATTGTTAATGCTGGTCACATTCATATTGCTTACAGGACCGCCTGCAGCCTGAGTAGGTTCGGTGGCAATGCCTGCGTTCCAGCCGATCGTCTCGGCTTCCACCCGGGTAAACGGATTCAGATTGGTAATCTGGGCAATACCCGCCATGTCTCCCTGAACCTCTTGAATGATCCCGTCCGCATTATAGACGAGCTTATTGATATGCGGGGAGCGGTAGCCCTTGCCGTCTCCCAGTACGGCCTTCGCCACAGTCTGGGCATGGTACACTACGTACCATTGGTTGTTGAAGTTAAATACCGCATGGTGATTGTTGCCGCCTACGCCGAAGAAGGTATACGGATTCTTCAGAAAATGTCCGGTATACGTAAAGGGGCCCATGGGACTGCTGCTCACCATATAACCGATTTCACCTGCCGGATAAGCAGACGGGTGAGTGCCGGAGAAATTAATGCAGTAAGAGTAATAATATTTGCCCCCATACTTGTGGATTCCGGAATCCTCGAACATATAAGGGGCATCAATTGTGGATGCGCTTCCAATAATGCTCGTCATATCCGCACCCAATTTCAACACCCTGGCTGTTTTGGGATTAGCCACAGAAGCCGGGTCCGAGGTGTTGGGAATGCCCCCGCCGCAGTACAGATATCCGTTACCGTCGTCGTCCACCAGGACAGCCGGGTCAAACAGCCAGGTCACGCCGGACATTCCGGGTGTGCTGCCTGTCACGAGCGCTTTGCCAAGCGGGTCCTTCCAGGGACCGATCGGGGAATCTGCCGTTAACACGCCGAGGCCTGAAGCACCATTTGCAAAATACAGAAAAAATTTATCCTGACCGTTGATTTTTTTTACCACCGCTGAAGGTGCCCATGAGAGAGAGGCCCATTTGGCAATGCCGGCTCCACCGTTTGCATTATTGGCTCCGGCCACAGGGATGGACCCGTGATCTGTCCAGTTCACCATATCGGCGGATGAGATAACATTGATTTTGTTCAGGGCGCTGAAATCATTGTCCTTCACAGTTCCGTTACTATTATAGACGTAGGCATCGCTAGACATATAAACATAGACTCTTCCGTTATATGTCAGCGCAAAGGGATCGGCTCCCAGCTTATGATCCATCAGCGGATTGGAGCTCCCCGGCTGCTTGGCCGTGGCATTGTTTGCAGCATGCACTGACATCATAGGCAGACAGCTAAGCAATAAAACAAAGGTAAATGCAATTACCGAGAGTTTTTTAAACATCAACATACCTCCATTAAAAATGATTTGTAATCCCTTCCAATCTAATGCGTCACAAAAAAACGGGTCGCTTGGCAACCTCCTCTCAACTTGAATTCTTTGAAAGATTCTACTAATATTTTCTATTCGAGATCATTTTAGTATATCCGGTATATGGGAACAATGCAGTTTTTTGTCTGAAAGGTTGAAATTTTTTGGTATTTCTACGGAAAAATAAATAGAAACGGCTGCACCTTCCATCCCTGGATGATGCAGCCGTGCGGAATTATAGCTTATGAGAGTTCATTGTCCCAATCGCTTCCTGTATCAATATTTACGGTTTTCCACCTCGATGCCCGCCAGTTCCTGTGTGAAAATATCTTCAGGGGTCACCATTCTCTTAGGCAGTGTCCGTCCGCTCATGATTTCTTTGACAGCCTGCATGAGCAGCGGACCAAGCAGAGGATTGCACTCGACCACAGCATTAATATTCCCATCGGTCATTTGCTCGAACGCCCGCCGTGTGCCATCCACTGAAACAATAATGATATCGACTCCCGGCACAAGTCCCGCCTCTTTAATGGCTTCCACCGCACCGATCGCCATATCGTCATTGTGAGAATAGAGCACCTGGGGCCACTTCTCCCTTGGCTGCTGTAAAAAAGTCTTCATCATCTCGCGTCCGCCGCTTTGTGTGAAGTCCGCCGGCGCCGTCTGCGTAATCCGGAAGTTCGGTTTGCCCTCAAGCATCTTCCGGAAGCCCCTTCCCCGGTCAATCGACGGCGTTGAACCTACTGTACCCTGCAATTCGGCAATTTGGATGACTTCGTTATGATGCCGCATTTTGTCGATCACATATTTGGCAGCCTTGATGCCTTCTTCATAGAAGTCAGACCCGATAAAAGTGACATAATAGGAACTGTCCTCCACATTGACAGACCGGTCCAGGATGATGACGGGAATCCCCGCATGCTTAATCTCCTTCAGGATGTCCTCCCATCCGGTCTGCACTACCGGTGCAATTGCAATAATATCCACGTTGCTGCGGATAAACGAACGGATGGCCTCGAACTGTTTGCGCTGATCCTGTTCGGCATTCTTCATCATGAGAATGATTCCTGCCTCTTCAGCAGCTTCCCGGATGGACGCACTATTCGCCTCCCGCCAGGTACTCTCTGAGCCAAGCTGAGAGAAGCCTAGCCGAATGGGCCTTGACATGGCCCTGTCCGGGGACGACTCCAAGCTATCCTCCACCGCAGGAGAGCTATGAGGCACCACCGGTGCCTGTACGTTATTATCCTGGCCGCCCCAGCAGCCGCCAAGCGGCAGCAGCAGCAGCAGCAGGGCCAGGCACCATTTCACCGTCCTCATCAGCATCCCCCCTCAATATGATAGCGATTTCAATTATATCCCAAAAGCATTGGAAGACAAGAGTGCTTTTTCTCCCAATGCAGGTTTTATGTTGATCTGCTATTGCTTTAGCGTCGCGCGCCTGGAGCTTAATACCCGCTGCAAGAGAATGAATACGAACAACAGCAGGCCGATGGCGATCTTGGTCCACCAAGAGCTAAGCGTTCCCTCGAAGCTGATGATCGTCTGAATTACACCCTGAATGAGCACTCCGAAGAAGGTGCCGAGGACGTATCCCACACCTCCGGTCAGCAGGGTGCCGCCGATCACGACAGCTGCGATCGTATCCAGCTCAAAGCCGACAGCATGAAGCCCATACCCGGACAGCATGTAAAAGGTGAACACCACACCAGCAAGCGCCGAGCAGAAGCCGCTCAAGGTATAGACTAACACCTTGGTCCGTGCCACCGGAAGACCCATCAGCAGCGAGGACTGCTCGCTGCCTCCAAGCGCATACACGTTACGCCCGAACCGGGTATAGTGAGCGGTATAGATTGCGGCGGCGACAACTATCAGGGCGATGATGGCGCTGACGGAGAGAAAGCTTCCGCACGGCAGCTGAATCTTGGTCTGGGCAACGGCAGTATAGAAGGAATTATCAATTGTAATCGTATCAATACTGATGACATAACACAGGCCGCGGGCCAGGAACATTCCCGCCAGCGTTACAATAAACGGCTGAATCTTAAAGTAATGGATCATCGCCCCCATGGCGCTGCCGAACACGGCTCCCATCAGAAGCACCAGCGGAATCACAACCGCTGGCGGCCAACCCTGCTGCTGCACCAGACTGGCGGAGATCATCGTCGATAGAGCGATAACAGAGCCGACGGACAGGTCAATGCCGCCCGACAGGATCACGAACGACATACCGACAGCCGTGATTAGCAGAAAGGCATTGTCAACCAGCAGATTCATAAGCACCTGCAGAGAGAAGAATCCGGTATACCGGAAGGAACCGGCTCCGAACATAACAAGGAACAGCAGAACGGTGACGACCATCGGAATATATTTGCGGTTAAGAGACATGGCGGGATATCCCCTTCTCTGCTGGATAATGCCGCGTCTTCCAGCGTGCGGCAATGGAGGCGCGGAATGTTTCTGACTGGATCAGGCAGACTGCCAGCACTACAAAGGCTTTGACGACCAGTGTAATCTCTGGAGGGACGCCGATCATATAGATCGTTGTGGTCAGTGTCTGGATAATCAGCGCTCCAATCACAGTGCCGGTGAGATAAAAACGTCCGCCGTTCAGTGACGTCCCCCCGATCACCACTGCCAGTATGGCGTCAAGCTCATACCAGAGACCGGCATTGTTGCCGTCGGCGCTGGAGACATTCGAGCTAAGCAGCAGTCCGGCGATGCCTGCGCATAAGCCGCAGAATACATAGACCGATAGGATGACCCAAGCCGAGCGGATGCCTGACATCAGGCTGGCCGTCGGATTGCAGCCAACCGATTCAATGAACAGACCCAGCGCAGTCTTGCGGGTCAACAACACGGCGATGACCACAAACAGAGCTACGACAAATATTGAAAAGGGCAGCGCGGCCAGAGAACCGGAACCAATATAGGCGTATTTGCTGCTGGTGACCGTAATAATCTGTCCACCGGTAACCAGTTGGGCAATTCCCCGACCCGCCACCATCAGAATCAGTGTGGCGATAATCGGCTGAATGCCGGCCACGGAGACCAGCAGTCCGTTCCAGGCACCCAGCACAAGCGATAGGCCGATGGCCAGGAGCACAGATAGAAGAATCAGGCCCAGCGCGTTCTGGTCCTGGCCTCTGCTGATGCTCAGGCAAGCGATTGCGCCTGAAATGGCGACAATGGAGCCGACAGATAAGTCAATCCCCTTGGTTGCCACCACCAGTGTCATCCCGATTGCCACCAGGATGAGAGGCGATCCGAAGTTGAGGATATCAATCAGACTGCCGTACAAATGCCCGTCGTGCATCGTGATGGAGAAGAAATCCGGCGAATAGCACAGATTGAACAGTAGCAATGCGGCCAGTACACACAGCGGCCAGAATAAATGATGTTTAACCATTGTACCCATGATACGTTCAGCCTCCCGCAATGGCCTGCATAATATGCTGCTGGCTCATATCCTTATCTGAGATTTCCTTCACTTTACGGCGGTCGCGCAGGACAGCAATCCGGTCGCTGACCCGCAGCACCTCCTCCAGCTCGGAGGAGATGAACAGGAAAGACATCCCCTGGCGCGAGAGCGACAGCACCAGCTTTTGAATTTCCGCTTTTGCTCCAATATCAATCCCCCGCGTAGGCTCATCCAGAATGAACAGTTGAGGTTCTGTCAACAGCCAGCGGGCCAGCAGCACCTTCTGCTGGTTGCCGCCGCTCAGATTCTTGATCAGATGATCGGGACTGGGCGGATTGATGTTCAGCATGCGGATATATTCCTCTGCCATTTCCTCCTGCCGCTTACGGGAGATCGTCTTAAAGGTCCCATATTTGGCCTGCAGCGCAAGAATAATGTTTTCTCTTACGGTCAGATCGCCGATAATCCCCTCCGTCTTGCGGTTCTCCGAGCAGAAGGCAATCCGGTGCGCAATGGCTTCCCGGGGGGAATGCACCGTTCCTTGCGTTCCCGGCAAGGTCAATTTCCCAGAATCCGGCCGGTCAGCGCCGAAGAACAGCCGGGCGGCTTCTGTCCGGCCTGAGCCAAGCAGGCCCGCCAAGCCCACAACCTCTCCTGAGCGGATCGACAGATCAAACGGCTCGATCCCCCCTTTGCGGCCAAGTCCTTCCGCCCGGATCAGTTCGTTGCCCAGCGTATCCTTGTACTCTTCGGCCAGACTTGGCAGCTCTTCCAGCAAACTCAGATCCTTGCCGATCATTTTCATAACCAGCTCCATCCGGGTCAGCTCCTTGACCATATATTCACCGACAAATTCTCCGCCCCTCAGTATGGTGACCCGGTCGGAAACTTCGTACATCTGATCCAGGAAATGCGTGACAAATAAGATCGACAGACCGTCCTTTTTGAGCTTCCTCATAATCCGGAACAATTGCTCCACTTCGATCTGATCCAGACTTGAAGTAGGCTCATCGAGAATCAGTACCTTGGCGGAAATATTCAGCGCTCTAGCAATCGCGATCAACTGCTGTACCGCCACAGAATACATATGCAGCGGAAGGGTAACATCAATTTGCACATTCATCCGCTCCCGGAGCAGTTCCGCCGCACGCCGGTTCATTTCTTTCCATAGAATCCGTCCAAATTTCCGCGGTTCTCTTCCGATGTAGATATTCTCCGCGACAGTCAGATTGGGACACAGGTTAACTTCCTGATAGACAGTACTGATCCCCGCCGCCTGTGATTCTAACGGGCTGCGGATGGCAAGGGGGGCGCCGTCCATCTCCACATTTCCTTCATCTATCGGATACACGCCAGTCAGCACTTTAATCAGTGTCGACTTACCGGCGCCATTCTCTCCCATAAGGGCATGCACTTCACCCGGAAACAGGCGGAGGTCCACATCAGTCAACGCTTTTACACCCGGAAACCGTTTGTGAATCTTCGTCATTTGCAGTATGGGCTTCAGTGTGCTCATTCTCGCATCCACTCCCTGTTATTCATAAAAGCAGCCCGGTGGAAGTTATCCCGCCGGAGCCGCTTGTAGTTGTTGCCTCTAATTAGTACTCACGGCTTGGCAATGCTTCCTTGGCCTGCTCGGAAGTGAAGGTCGATTCATCAGTCACGATCCGGGCTTCTACCGGCTTGCCGTCTACAACATCCCTTACCACCTTCATAAGCTGCGGTCCAAGCAGCGGGTTGCATTCGACGATGAAGTTGATTTTACCTTCACTGGCTGCCTGCATTCCGTCTTTGACGGCATCCACCGAGATAATCTTGATATCCTCTCCAGGCTTCAGTCCGGCTGCTTCAATCGCCTGAATGGCACCAAGCGCCATATCGTCGTTGTGTGCATACAGAACGTCGATATCCTTATTGGCCTTCAGGAATGCCTGCATAACTTCCTTGCCTTTAGCCCGGGTGAAATCGCCGGTTTGCGATGCGATGACCTTCAAATGGGCGTTGCCCGCAATTTTCTCCGCAAAGCCCGCCATGCGGTCATTTGCCGGTGCAGAACCAGTAGTTCCTTGCAGCTCCACTATGTTAACGTCCTCTGAAGCATCCTTGTACTGGTCCGACAGCCATTGGCCCGCCTTGCGGCCTTCCTCCACGAAATCGGAGCCGAGGAATGTGACATACAGCGAAGTATCCTTGGAGTCCACGGCGCGGTCTGTCAGAACCACAGGAATCCCCGCGTCCTTAGCCTCCTTGAGTACGGTGTCCCAGCCGGATTCAACCACCGGAGAGAACGCAATGACATCGACCTTTTGCTGAATGAAGGAACGGATGGCCTTGATCTGGTTCTCCTGCTTCTGCTGGGCGTCCGAGAATTTCAGTGTATAGCCGGCTTCTTTTGCAGAATCCTGGATAGACTTGGTGTTCGCACTGCGCCAGCCGCTCTCCGCCCCAACCTGTGAGAAGCCCAGCGTAATACTCTTGCCCTCCGTCTTGCTTCCGTCATTCGCCGCAGTCGATTGCGCGGCTGAATTGCCGGATTCCGTCTTCCCAGCATTGTTGTTGCTGCATGCCCCAACCATGACCATAGTCAGAGTAAGCGCCAGCACAGCCCCCATTTTCCCGAATTTCTTCATGTATATTGATTCCTCCCCTTCGCATTCACCAGGATTTGGTGTCGGGTTCATTATAAACCGCTTCCAAAACACCGATATATGGGCATCCTTTGGCATTTGCTTTCTATTTTTTGTTTTTTGGCGGCTGCGGCCCAAGGATGTGTAATCTTTTATTGAAATGGTGTGATTTTGTTTACGCTTTCTTTTTTTGTTTTCGGTCTGCCCCGTTTTGTTATAAACTATAATCGAATCCAAATATATGCTATTTATGAAAGGATCTCCCGATAATGCGGATCACACGCTGGGTCTCCTCCAGTCTGAGGACGAAACTGCTGGCTTTGTTTGTTGTGCTGTCCACCATCCCGCTGATTGCCGTCGGCCTCATTTCCTATCAGAAATCCTATCATTCGATTTCCAGCCACAGCAAAGCTTCAAGCATCCTTCAGGCGGATATGCTCAGCACGAACATTGATAATCTGTTCAAGGACACGGAACGGCTGCTGGAGCTGAGTAACAATCCCCAGGCGATCCACTTTCTATTCTCGCAATCGGAAACCTACCAGGAAGCGAAGGATATTCTTCAGACCTTTGCCCTTTACCGGGAGACCTACAAGTATGAAAATGTACTGAACATCAGCCTCATCAATCTGTATGGCAAAGGTATCAGCGAACGCAGGGGTATTTTCCAATCCAACATCAATCCGTTGCGCAATCCGCACTTTCAGACGCTGGCTCAGAATCCCGACAGCATCCTCCGTATTCCTCCCTCCTCGATATCCGGATATGACCGGGTCGACGGTTTCACATACAAGAATCAGGGTGTGATCTCGATTATGGCGGCAGTCAAGCAGCGGATCACGCATGAGGTGATCGGGTTTGTCATTGTGGATCTGAACGATTCCTTCATTAAAGATTTCTGTGACAAGGTGCCTATCGGCAAAACTGGATTTTTCTATATTGTCGATGGACAGAACCATCCCGTTTATGTCCCTCCTGTCAGTGATACGGACCTGGCGATTATCCAGGAAGCCACAATTCCTGACTCTGCACTGAAGGAGAACGGCAGCTTCGTGCTGCATACTACCGGACCACCCCGGTTCATTGTCCATACCTCCTCCCGTTCTACCGGTTGGGTCATCATCGGCATGGCCCCGCTACAGGAGATTGTTGCCGAAGCCAACCGGATCAGACAGTTGATTATTGTCAGCGTTGTACTAAGCATAGTATTCGCCATCACGCTTCACTATCTGCTTACGAAGCGGCTGATCCGGCCTATTCAGCTTTTGCAGCACAAAATGCGGCTGACTGCGAGCGGTTACCTGGAAGCAAAGGTAAAACCGGAGGGAAATGATGAAATCGCCGACCTGGGAGAGAGCTTCAACATCATGGTGGGTCAAATCAAAGAGCTGCTTGAGCAGAGCATCCGTGAGCAGCAGCAGTTGCAAAAGGCAGAGCTGCGGACGCTCCAGGCGCAGATCAATCCGCATTTTCTGTACAACACCCTTGATTCCATTGTGTGGATGGCAGAAGCCGGCAAAAACGATGGTGTCATCCGAATTGTGAAAGCGCTATCCGACTTTTTCCGGCTTAGCCTGAATAAAGGACGCGATTGGGTGCTGATCCGCTCCGAGCTTGCCCATGCGCAGAGTTACCTAATTATCCAGCAGATGCGCTATCGCGACATTCTGGAGTACCGCATAGAAGTTGCTGAGGAGCTGCAGGAGTATCCGATTCTGAATATGACGATTCAGCCCTTGGTGGAGAATGCCCTCTATCACGGAATAAAGAATAAAAGAGGCCAGGGACAGATCATCATCAGCGGCTATGCGGACAACCAGTCTGTTGTGCTTACCGTCTCCGACAATGGAATCGGCATCTCGCCGGATCGACTGGCGGTACTCCGGGAACAAATCGAGCAGCCAATCCAGTCGGAGGACGCCTATCCCGCCCAGAACGGCTTCGGTCTCCAGAATGTGCACCAGCGGCTACAACTGTATTTCGGAGAGGAATATGGCATAAAGTTGGAGAGTACAGAAGGCATAGGTACACAAATCCGGGTGCGCATACCCAAGAACAGGGGGACCTGATATGAAAAAGGTTATGCTTGTGGATGATGAGATTCTGATCCGTGAAAGTATACGGGAATGCGTGGATTGGGAGCGGGAAGGGTTCATCTATTGCGGCGACGCATCCGACGGAGAGCTGGCCTTGCCGCTCATTGGCGAGAAGCTCCCGGATATCCTCATTACCGATATCAAAATGCCTTTCATGAACGGACTGGAGCTTAGCTCCGTGGTCCGTCAGCGATTTCCGAAGATCAAAATCATTATCTTGAGCGGCCACGATGATTTCCAGTATGCCCGGACCGCATTGCGGCTCGGGGTTGAGGATTATTGCCTGAAGCCGTTCAGCGCAGCTGATCTCCTGCAACTGCTCCACAGTGTCAGCGCTAGGATTGATGAGGAACAGCGGCAAAAGGACAGTTATGCCTATACGCCAGGTAAGCTATACGCCGAGCTGTGCGGAGGACTGATCGGTACCGCCGCCGCCATTGAATCGGCGGAGCAACTGGGGCTGCCGCTCATCGCCCCCTACTATGCCATTGCTATCTTCACTTTGAATATCCCGGAAATCGAAGAGTACACATCCGCCCCTTCTTCAATACTACGAACTGCGGAAGAGCATTTCAGATCCCTGTTGACGGAGCTGACAGAAGGCCTATTTTATAAACGCAGCCGGACGGAAACGGTATTAATCTTCAAGGGAAGTACCCCCGAGCAATTGAACAGGAGTATGGATGAGGTCTGCAGAGCGCTGAAGCAAGGGCTGAGAACGGTATGCGGCTGTGAGCTATCCGTCAGTCTGGGCGATGTGCGGGAACGCCTGCAGGGAATCCACCTGTCTTACCTCGAAGCCGAAAATAATCTTATACTCAAAAAGATGTCCCGGGAGAACTCGGCGGCACTGCTTGATGCTTCTTTTAACCCTTCTGAACACGGCACTCTGCTCGACCGGAACCGGCTGCTCCAATTCCTGAAGCTGGGAGACGGTAAACAGAAGCCGGAATTTCTGTCACACCTTGCGGCAGAGCTGGAACCGATGAATTGGAATTCCGTGTACGCTTACTACCTGATGACCGACATTACCCTGGAGCTGGTGCAAACGGCTAAAATCTGCTTTCGGGCGGCCGCCGAGCCTACAGAGATTCTCAGAGAGCTCCAGCAGGAGATCCGGTGCATTTCCGATACCGGTGAATGCCTCGAATATTTGAGCAGACTGTTTGCCCGTCTCTGGGAGTGGCGGTCGGAAGGCTCGGATAAATACCGGGGGCTGATTGATAAAGTGAAACATTGCATCTGCGAGCAGTACGGCAATGAGCAGCTTTCTCTCCATGACATCTCCAGACAGGTCGGGGTAAGCCCCAGCCATCTAAGCAAAATCTTCAGCCAGGAAACCGGACAGACCATGACTGAATTTCTGACCTCGACCCGGATGGACAAAGCCAAGGAACTGCTGAAGACGACAAGCCATAAAACCTTTGAGATCGCCTTTAGCGTAGGCTACAATGATCAGCATTATTTCTCCAATTTGTTCAAAAAAGTAACCGGGATGACTCCGATGGAATACCGGAAGCAAGGTCACGCGGAGGAACCGCTCCCTTCTGTTTGTAAAGGGGGGGAATATCCGTGAGCGTATCCCGGGTAAGGATAGCTGCTTTCTCCATCATGTGCCTGACAGCAGCTCTGTTCCTGAGCGGCTGCTTCCCAGCCGGAGTGGTGCATACACCGCAGGAGAAGCAGGCGGCTGCGGCCGGACGAAATGAAGAACAGCCGCTGACCTTCGGCATCATCTATCCTATGGTAAATGCCAACTATGAGTGGATTACGGAAAAGGCAGAGGTGGAGGCCCGCAAACATAACGTTCAATTGCTTGTTCAAGCGCCCGATGAAGCCAATCTGGAGCAGCAAATCCGGATCATGGAGATGATGATTAAACGGGGAGTCGATGGTATCGCAATCGCTCCGGTGGATTCCCAGGCCCTCGTCGGTGTGATTAATAAAGCCGTTGACCAGGGGATTCCCGTGGTCTGCTTTGAATCGGATGCGCCGGACAGCCGAAGGAGTGCTTATATCGGGGCCGACAACAGGCAAACCGGCATCGTGATCGGCCAAACGGTAGACCACTTGCTGGGCGGAAGAGGGATGATCCTTGTGGAGTCCGGAATGTCCCACATGCTCGGGTTTGGAGAGCGGCTGCAGGGACTGCAGACTTACCTGGCAGAGCATACGGAGATCGATATCCTGGACATTAAGCACAATGACGGTAGCGGAGACAACGCTGTGTTGCAGCTCGAGCAGATGATATCCGCCCATCCCCATTTCTCCGCCTTGGTGAGCCTCGATTTTGTCTCCAGCTCAAGCTCTGTACTGGTCTGGAAAGCCAAAGGACTGAAGCGCTATAATATCGCCCTCGGTCTGACCCCTTCAATGATGCAGGCGATGGATAACGGGCAGATTACACGGGTAATCTCACAGAACGAGCAGAACTGGGGCGAGAACCTCATCAGTACCCTGCTGCAGAAATCCCAAGGCATCACCAAGACGAAATGGATAGATACAAAGATCACGATTATCGGGAATTAGCTTGCACCCGCTGTTGGCCGTAATCTGCTGCAAACAAAACAGCTACACCGTCCTTTACAGGACAGCATAGCTGTTGAAGATTGTAGGTCCCTATTCTTGGGAAGGGTATGGATTCATCGCCTGAATGGTGCCGTCCGGATTATAATGCAGCTCCATATATTTGACGCAGCGCTTATGATTGACACCGTCAGACAGGGAACTGTCATGGTAGAACAGATACCACTTCTCTTCAAACTGAACGATGGAGTGGTGCGTGGTCCAACCGATAACCGGAGACAGAATCTCGCCCATGAAGGTAAATGGACCCGTCGGATGTTTGCTGACCGCATAGACCAGGGTATGCTTCGTGCCAGTCGAATAAGACAAATAGTAGTGGCCATTATATTTATGTACCCATGGCCCTTCAAAATATCTCCGGTCCTCATCCCCGGCAAGAATCGGGTTTCCTTCTTCATCCACAATGGAAATTTCTTGCGGTGCCACCTCTAAAGACAGCATATCTTCGCTTAAGAGCGCCACACGCGGCCCTAATGCAGGCTGGTCAAGGGCAGGCCCTTCCGCTCCCGGGCAGAAGGTGCCGGTCTGCCATTGTTCGAGCTGGCCTCCCCAGAGGCCGCCAAAGTAAATATAAGCACGGTTGTCTTCATCCACAAAAACAGCGGGGTCGATACTGAAGCTGCCGGGGATATAGTCGGGCTGGGGCGTGAACGGACCTGCCGGGGATGAAGCTGTCGCTACCCCCAGGCGGAAGATCCCTTCCCGGTCGCGGGCCGGAAAAAATAAATAGTAGGTATTGTTCTTGTAGGCGGCATCAGGCGCCCATAGTTGTTGCGAAGCCCAGGGAATCTCGCTCAGATGAAGCACTTGCCCATGATCTGTCACAGGGGATTCGAAATTCTCTATGGATAGAACATGATAATCTTCCATCGCATACTGGTCACCGTTGTCGTTGTCCGGTCCATTATGATCCAGATCATGCGAAGGATAAATATATATTTTGCCTTCAAATACGTGGGCAGACGGATCCGCGGTGTAGATGTGGGTTACAAGGGGCTGGCTCTGTTTTGGCAACTGATTCATGTGAAATCTCCTCTTCTTGAGTAAATTGGTAAAAGCATCTCTTCGCACTGAAACTACGACAGCGGGGAATAATTGAAGCCATCATAATACCCCGGCGCTGTATCCTTCTCACCGTTCCCCGACACATGTAAGCCAAGACATACACCGGTGAAGCCGCCGTTGACTTCTGGAGACAGACAGGATACCGGTACCTTATGCTCTACTTCATGCCAAGCTTCTCCGTCCTCCGAGTAAGCGAACGCGTACATTTCCCCATCGCACCGGATACGTAGATGAAGCGGACCCGCAGCTTCGGGGACAACGTTCTGGACCTGTCTCTGGCCGCCGTCCCGGATGGCCAGCTCCAGAACCCGTCTTCCTTCACGGTAAGCTAATCCCCAGAAAATGTTCCCCCGGTTGTTCAAACGGGCGGCCACTCCTGCGTACTCCCCTTCCTTTGTGGGCGTATAATCCAAGCGCACGGCCATTTCCATATGAAGATGCTTCTGCCGGATACAAGCGAACACGGCCGGAGCCTCGTCATCCAGTGTATAGGCATTGCCCCGGATCGACAGCGTACCCGGACGCTCTGTCCAGGAATAGCATTCCTCCTCATACGCCCTTAGAAAGGCCCATTCCGGACCAAATCCGTTCTTCAGCTCCATGCGCTGAACCGGTTCATCCTCCGGTAGACTGTCTGCGGATACCACCGTTCCTTCATTATTATCGATCATAGGCCAGCCTTCTTCTGTCCAGCTCACCGGCGCCAAAAAGGTCTCTCTGCCAAGGGGGGAATACTTGCCCTGCACAGGCCGCATACCCAGGAACACCGCCCACCAATTCCCCTCCGTATCCTCCACTAGATCAGCATGGCCCAGACATTGAACAGGGTGCTCCTTCAAGCCACGGTGCGTCAGAATAGGCTCCGGCTTGTCCTCAAAAGGGCCGAACGGGCTGCTGCTGCGCGCAATGATCTCTCGATGGTCTACGCTGGTGCCGCCTGAGGCGGTCATCAAATAGTACATCCCGTTGATTTTGTAGAGATGAGGCCCCTCCACCCAAGGCCCTCCATCCCCTCTCCAGATCACTTCAGGTTCGGAGAGCACCTTGCCGGTTATAGGGTCTATTTCGTACTGGATAATGTGCGATTCCAGATCGGCCCCGTTCTGTACGGTCACATAAGCGCGCCCATCGTCCTCGAAGAACAGAGAGGGATCGATTCCCCCGTAAGATAAAAGAATGGGATCAGACCACGGCCCCTCCGGCCGCTCAGCAGTTACGTAGAAATTGCCGATTCCTCTTACATCCGTAGTAATCATATAAAAGCGTCCCGCATGGTAACGCAGGGTGGCGGCGTAGATCCCGTCGGAGCTGCCGCTTGTCCGGAGATCTAATTGGGAACGCCGGGTCAGAACATGCCCAACCGGCGTCCAATGGATCAGATCCTTGCTGTGAAACAAAGGAACTCCGGGAAAATACTCAAACGAACTGTTCACCAGATAATAATCGTCCTGCACACGAACCACACTGGGATCCGGGTAATACCCGGATATCACAGGATTTCTATAAGTTGTGGACTGCATAATATCCTCCTTTTTCAGCAACCGCTTACAATACATATTGTACTGTACTTTCCAGGCCTCCACCCATACCAAAAATAAAGAATTCCCCCTTAAAATCTTGGCTATGTTTAAGTTTAATGTTGATTATGGCATTCATCATACTTTATATACTTTATATACTTTATATACTTTATCCTATATTTTGTAAATTTTAGAGTGTCTCTGTAATCCCATATTTATTTTATCTAATGATAGATCAATAAGTCGTGAGGATTGGTCATTGTTTGAAGGAAAACGATAATTTATTATAGTTGCATAGTTGTGTAAGCGCTAACATCAAGGAGGGATATTAGCAACATAACGTTCAATTGGGTATCGGATTGTTAGACATTGTTAATGGAAGGAGGACAGCATACCGGACAGCAGGTTTGGGTTAAAGCCACCCTGTTGAAAGCTCCAAATATTATACAAAGGGGGAGTGAACCGATGCGTAATCACAGCATAAGGAGCAATTCTGTACGAAAATTTCTTTACATTTCGCCCTTTATGGTATTACTTGCTGTCTTTGCCTACTACCCCCTCTATGGATGGGTGTATGCATTCTTTGACTATATGCCGCCGATTCCGCTGTCACAAGCGCCATTTGTCGGTTTCAAATGGTTTCGTTCCCTGGTAGAGAACCAGGTGAAGGTCGATCAGCTGCTTCAGGTCATCAAAAACACATTTGGCATCAGCGGACTGAGCATACTTTTCTCGTGGCTCCCAATGATTTTTGCAATTTTCCTGACAGAGATTAAAGCTGTGCGCTTCCGGAAATTTATCCAGACCGTAACCACGCTTCCTAACTTTATCAGTTGGGTACTGGTGTATTCCCTGGCCTTTTCTATGTTCTCCAGTGAAGGTGTCGTCAATGGCTTTCTGAGTCAGATGGGACTTATTGATTCTCCTATACTTTTTCTTCAAAACTCGGAACATGTATGGGTTACGATGTGGATATGGATTACATGGAAATCACTGGGTTGGTCGGCTATATTGTATATAGCGGCCATTATGGGGATCGATGAATCTCTTTATGAAGCGGCTTATGTAGATGGAGCGACCAGAATGCAGGTCATCCGCCATGTGGTTTTGCCAAGTATGCTGCCGACTTACTTCGTACTATTAATGCTCCAGATTGCCAGCTTTCTGAACAATGGATTGGAGCAATATTTTGTGTTCCAGAATGCCTTCAACAAAGACACCATTCAGGTATTGGATTTATATGTATACAACCTTGCCATGGGAGGCGGCAGCTATTCCGTTTCCGTTGCGATCAGTATGCTGAAAAGCCTGATTAGTGTTGCGCTTCTCTTTTCCGTAAACGGGCTGTCCAAATTGTTAAGAGGAGAGGGCATCGTATGAGTGACAACCCGACTGGAATGACTCCGATTGCTGTAGAAAATAACAGCCGCCTCTCCAAAAAAATAAAAATGCAGGTCAGTACAACCGACAAATTGATATCTGCTGTCATCTATGTCCTGTTTTCCCTCTTTGCATTTATGTGTGTATATCCTTTTTACTCTATCATTATCAATACCATAAGCGCCAACGATCTCAGCGCCAAAGGTGAAATTGCGTTTTGGCCGAGGGGAATCCATTTCCAGAACTATGTTGACGTGTTTAAAATACCGGGACTGTGGAATGCATTTGTTATATCTGTGGGAAGAACAGTCATAGGCACCCTTTTGACGGTAGGGGCCTCAGCCTTTTTGGGATTCATGTTTGCCCAGGAGGACATGTGGGGGAAAAAATTCTGGTACCGCTTTACCATTATTACGATGTTTTTTAATGCCGGTATTATCCCCTGGTACTTGACCATGAGATCCTTGCACCTCACAGACAATTTCCTGGCCTACATTCTGCCGTCCATCGTAGCTCCATTTTTCATCATTCTTGTGAAGACATTTGTTGAGTCCACACCAAAGGAATTACAGCAGGCCGCCAGCATTGACGGTGCCGGGATTATAACGATCTTTTACAAAATCATCTTGCCCATCAGCAAACCGATATTGGCGACAGTCGCCATATTCTCGGCAGTGAACCAGTGGAATTCCTTTCAGGATACGCTGCTGCTGGTTACGGACAGTAGATTGTACAGCCTGCAGTTCATTCTCTATAACTACATCAATCAGGCCAGCTCCTTATCCACCATGGTCAATCTGCAAAATGCCGGATCAACCGCCATGGCCAGTCTGTCCACCAAGCAAACCACCACATCCATTCGGATGACCGTTACGATCATCGTTGTCGCACCTATTTTGCTGGTGTATCCGATTTTCCAAAGGTTTTTTGTAAAAGGAATTATCATTGGTGCAGTCAAAGGTTAATAGGCACGAGAATGATAAACTAATCATTTTGGGGGGCTGTAAATGAACAGAAACAATAAGCTGGCAAGAAAATCATCAATGCTGATCGGCACCACCCTGCTTCTGGTAACAACAGCATTGAGCGGATGTAGTAGCAATTCCAACAATGCGGGTACAGCCACAGCAGCACCCGATTCGGGTACTGCAACGGAATCATCCAGTCCGGGTACAGGGATCGATCACAGCAAACCGCTAACCATTACCGTGTTTGACAACGCAGCAAATTACCAGGGGGAGCAGACCGGATGGTATGGAAAGCTGATTAAGGATAAGTTCAATATCACCTTAAACATTCTGTCTCCGCAGGTTGCCGGCGATCAGCTATACAAGACAAGGTCGGCATCGGGAGATCTGGGAGACCTCCTGATTATTGATAACAGTCAGCTGGAGGAATTGATACCGGCAGGCATGATTATGGATATCACGGATAAGATCAAGAATACCGAACATCTGTCCAAATATGTAGACAATCACTTCAAGCCTTTCAATGCTGCATTCCAAAGCATCAATCCTGATGGCAAAATTTATGCGCTGCCGACTTTTACATCGGACACTTCACCGACAACATTCTCGGAAGAACTCCCTTACTCCAGTCCGCTTATGCCTTGGGATTATTACAAGGGAATAGGATCTCCCAAGCTGAACAATCTGACCGATCTTCTGAACGCACTGAAACAGATGCAGGAGAAGTATCCCAAGACACCTGACGGCAAACCAATCGTTCCGATTACCTTGTGGAAGGACTGGGATAATGGAAGTATGGAAAATGTCCGTTGGCTCAGTAACTGGTACGGATATGAACAGCCGGATGGAACCTCGACCATACAGCTAAACGCAAAAGGCGATATTGTACCTCTTGTTGACGACAACAGTATGTACAAGAAAATCCTTAAGTTCTATTATGACGCCAATCAGATGGGGCTGGTTGACCCTGACTCGCCATCCCAAGACTGGAATAAAGTCTCTGAAAAACTGACTAACAAACAGGTTCTGCTCTTGTGGTATTCCTGGGAAAGAGGCTTCTACAATACCATTGAAAGAGGCAATAAAGGTGACGGGAACGTTGCGATCCCGATCGCTGATACCCATATTATCCAGAATAGTGATGCCTATTTCGGGAATGGAAGAGTATTTGCTGTGGGTTCAAAAGCCAAGAATCCGGACAGAATTATTGAATTCATGGATTGGATGTCCTCTCCTGAAGGCCTTCGCTATTATACCAATGGATTTGAAGGCTTCAACTACGAAAAAACAGCCGACGGCAAGTTTAAGCTGACACCCGTAGGCCAAACCGCCTTCCAGGACAATACCCCTGTTCCTGACGAGTATGGCGGCGGCGGATATCAAGACGGACAGAGCAAGATCAACACTATGATTATGAGCGATTTTGTAATCGATCCGGATACGAAAGAATTTTATAACAATACCTATTGGAGCTCCACGATAGAAGCGAACAAGACCGTTCTTACTACAGAATGGCAGAAGACTTATAATGCAACCACTCCGACAGAGTACTATCAGAAAAACAATATGATCGATATCGTGCCAAATATTAATACAAGTCTCGGATCAGACTCCTCGGATATTAAGAATAAACGGAGCCAGATCTCAGATTATGTGAAGAACACCTCCTGGAAAATGATATTCGCCAAGGATCAGGCAGAATTCGATAAGCTCTGGACCAAGCTGAAGAGTGATGTGGTGGGACTCGGCTGGAATGATGTTCTTGCCGTAGATACGGAAAGAGCACAAAAAATTGTTAAAATGCGTGCCGATGCAGTCGCCAATAAATAGATCATTATCACAACAAGCACTAGCCTATATCCTGCTCTAATCAAAGATAAGGGGCGTTCCCGGCAGCCATCATGGTCTGCAGGGAACGCCCCTCTTTATGCAATATACCGCTGCTTGAAGTAGATATCCTTGAGCTGTCCGCTAAAAAATAAGCTTAGAGAACTGATACAACCCGTTCTTCCAGACCGGCCAATCATGGTCACCATGTTCCTCCACCCAGATATGAGGCACAGAATGCTGCGACAAATACGCATGCGTCCGGTCGCTGACATTCTTAAGGCTGTCCAGATCCCCGCACGATAACCAGAGCAGGCTAAGCAGCCCGGCTGCCTTCTGAGGCTCCGGAAGCAGTTGTTCAGGCAGCTTCGTATTTGGAGCCGGAGAGAATGCCCCGATCCAAGCGAAACGGTCCAGATTGTTCAGACCGATATTGAGGGATTGTCCTCCGCCCATCGATAATCCGGCAATGGCACGGTGCATCCGGTCCGTCAAGACCGAATAGTTCACTTCAATATAAGGGATTAGATCATGGAGCAAGTCCGATTCGAATGTTTCAAAGGCTTGTATCTTATCAGGAGCAAAAATATCTCCTTCCGCCCGGTCATTCAGCATCGCCCGCCCGTTCGGAAGTACAACAATCATAGGCTTCAGCATTTGATCCGCATACAGATTGTCCAGAATGATCTGGGGCTTGCCGTGTTCGTACCATTCTGTCTCATCTCCCCCAATCCCGTGCAGCAGATACAAGACGCTGTACTTCTGGTCTGTGGAATAACCGGGTGGCGTATATACCATTGCCTTTCGGGTGCAACCAACAGTACTGGAGGGATATTCTATAGTATGGATCTCTCCCCTCCCGATGCCATCCCTCTCCTTGTCATAACCTGCAGTTTGTATCGTGTAATTCGGATTACTCTCCTGCACTGCCGCTCATTCCTCTCTTACTATGGTTGGCTAGCCTTTGAAATACTGCTCGACCAGAAATTGCATAACCTCACCCGGAGGTTCCTCTGCCAATGCTGACTTGTCAGCAAACACCATACTGTAAGGTGTTTCCGGTGTACACGGTATCCAGAGAGGCAACTCCTCGCCCGTCGAATCTTTGCCGTTCGGATCGCCTGTGCCAATGAAATAGGCAAGATAATTGCACATCTGGCGGGCAAGATCATAATGCTTGCCCACAAAAGGCCGCCAGCATTTAGCCAGCGTCTCGAAGTGGAACCACAGATCCACCGAATGGAAGGTTCCGGGGTCATCCCAGCCCGGAATGTCGGCGTCAAAAGTGTAATAGTACATCGGAACACCGCTGCCGGAATCACTATTAGCCTTAATAGCAACACGGGCCGCATATTCAATATTGTTCACGGAGGCCTTTTGGATCATTTCCTCCAGATTCCCTGTATCAACGGCGCATAGTTTAAGATACTCCTCGGCTTCACTGCCAAACATCTCCACAGCCATGGCTCTGAATTCCTCGACGCTGCCGGCGCCCGGAACACCGAAAAATTCGGAAGAGGTATTTCCCAGCATGACCGGCACCTTGTGGTGCTGCCCCTTCAGAAAAAGGGCATAAGGATTACCGGGACAGTACACCTGGTCCGTGACCGTTCCCCAAAAGTGGCCATACTGCAGCATTTTATCGCGGATATATATGGCATCCAGCTTGCGGGCTTCTTCCAGAGTTGACACCCCCATAAATTCAAAGAAGGCGGCCCCCTCCTCTTCAGCCTGCATGAGGGTACGGTCAAACGGAGGCATCGGATTGTTAGGATACAGCGGGGTAAAGATGCCGCTCATAACCACCGCACGCTGAAACAATCCTTCATTCTGCGGCGAGGTCAGCTGGGTCATTACACTTGCACCGCCAGCAGATTGTCCTCCTATGGTAATTTGATCTAGGTCTCCGCCAAAAGAAGCGATATTGCGTTTCACCCACTGCGTGCCTGCCTGCTGATCGAGATGTCCAAAATTCGCGGGAGCATCCGGGGATTCGGCAGTGATCTCAGGATGGCTCAGAAAGCCAAACGCGTTCAGGCGGTAATTCACGGTCACAACGACAATCCCCCTGCGGGCAATCCGTTCGCCGTCAAACTCCATTTCAGCCGTATGGCCTACCTGAAGTCCTCCGCCAAAATACCATACAAAGACAGGAAGCTTCTCATCCGCACTGAGAGCTGGAGTCCAGACATTCAGATAAAGGCAGTCCTCGTCCATCGGAAGATCCGGATCGACCGACCATTCGCGGGTATAGATATTATTCACATCTATGACAGTAGGAGCCTGCATCGAAATGGGGGCAAAATCAAATGCTTTCAATACCCCTTCCCAGTTTTGCACAGGCTGGGGAGCACGCCAGCGGTTCTCCGCCACAGGCGGAGCCGCAAAGGGAATCCCCTTAAAGCTGGTAATACGCGGATCAGCTGCCGGCAGTCCTTGAACCATACCATTTTCAACACGTACTTCTCTTAACATACTGTTACTCCTCTCTGAATATAAACGTTTATTTCTTTGTTTATTCGATCAGCTGAGGAAGAGCTCCCTCTACTTAACTGGACGGATACTTGCGTCTTATCTTACGGTTACTTCAATAGATACTTTTTTCAGATCCTGGTTCAGGTCTTTATCCTCTGTCAGATCCAGGACCGGAACACCGTCAATGTCAAAATGCACGCGGCGAAGGCCGGAACTTCTGGGTCCGTCAATCCCCGGTCTTGCATGGTAAGCGTTCCAAATGACTCCATCCTCATCGGTAACATAAGAATTGTGGCCCGGTCCATATTCTCCCGGTACACTTCTGGAGGTCAGCAGCGGGTAATTACCTTTGGTCCAGCTGCGTATATCCAGCAAATCCGCACCCTTGTCAGCCGTCAGAAGACCCACAACGTAGGTTGCATCCACCGCCGCGCTGGCAAAGGTCATAAATAATTTGTCCTCGGTGTAGAGAGCGAATGGACCTTCATCTACAAAGGTATGATTATTGGCCCACCCGTAATCAGGTTTCGTCAGAAGTACCGGATCACTCGTCAGCTTCCACGGTTCCTGCGGGTCGATGGTGGCGATATAGATCCAGGCTCCAAGATCGACAGGCTCGAATTGGCGCTCCGACCATGCGGCATAATGCTGGCCGTTCCACTGAATCACGGTCATATCGAGGGAAATCGTCTTGCCTGCTTCACACAGATATGTACCATCCCTCTTTACTACACGCTTAGGCATCGACCAGTCAGCAGCGCACATCGGATTTCCCTCTGCCCGTAACTTCATGACATGCGACTCTTCATAGAGGAACTCACCTGGTGTTGCCGCATGAAAGATATAAAGTTCATCTTCAATGATATGAAACTCCGGCGCCCACAGCAGCCCGCCGATCTGCTCATAAGTATTTGAATCCAGAATCAATACTTCCTCGGCATCTACTAATCCAGGGATGGTCTCTGCTTCCCGCATATATAGCGTGTGGTTTTGATCCGCATCATTGGTGGCAATGAAATAATACTTCCCTTTCCATTTAGCAATGCAGGGGTCTGCACGGTCAAAAGCGATCGGAAACGGGTAATGATCCTGATGGACTTCACCGGTAATGCTATAGGTTCCCACCTTGTCCCAAGGGATTCCCTCCGTATTCCAATCCACCCTTTTTAGCGCTTGGGTGCCGTCGCTGTACAGAGCCGTCGCCCGGATCTCTTTCACATCCTGTTCCGATGCTGCTGTCACGCGGTCCGGAACTTCAATAGCAATGTTGGCCGGAACTGTAAGCTTAGCGTATAGTCTGCGGGCTATTTCATTCGGTACCGATATATAATTGCGCGGCAGAATCCCCTCAATATCGGCGAGCACTGTATCCAGGATAAACGGCTCCGCCGCTTCTGGTGCGGAGAGTCCCTTCATACTCATGATATCGGCTATAAAATTCTGATAACCGTTCCCCAGCTCATCGATCCAGCGGATCAGGTAGCCCTCCCGGGCGGTATCATACTCGCAGGAGATATCGCTTACAAAAGTATCCGCCTTAAGCTCCAGCAGTCCAACCTCCTTATATTGCAGCAGATCACTGGAGGAGAACAGCAGTACTTTTCCCTTGCTCTCTGCATCGGCTTCCCCTTCAGCCTCTGTACGGATTGCGATCACCCCGAACTTCCCCTCAGCGGTATGGAACAGATACGGATTCTTCAGGCTCTTAGCCCGGAGTGTACCGTCCTCGTTCTCTGTCGCCTTCGCGAATAATACCCCCGAATTATGGTTCAATTCCTGAAAAAGAACTCCGTCGCTGCAGTAAGCCAAATGCATGCTGTACGCCAGCTTCGGAGCATATACCATATCCTCCTGAGGTAACCGGGTATAACAAAGGATATCATTCCGATCTGTGTTTGGTTGTGGTATCATGGACAAATAACCTTCCTTCATTATTGATGATTTCTAATGATCATAAATTCGTAATTCATTTGTGTAATTCAGTTATTTTCCCAAAGTTCCTTAATTCACATTATAAATTATAGAAAAATTCGAAATCCCATACAATGATATATCCTGTCCATTAATTGATGTATCCGAAGAAAGGAGAAACAGATGCCCAAGATTCACTATGTTGAATTTGATGCTACTCATCCTGACGATTTTGTCTTCAGTATACCCGATGGCCATGATGCCTGGCTTCTGGTGCTCACACAAACTCCGGCGTTGTTTAAAGTGAACGGAGAATTGAAAGAGTATCCGGCCCATTCTGTTATTCTTTATCCTCCTAAGCACACTATCTATTATCGTGCTTGTTCCAATAAGTACGTTAACGACTGGGTCCGTTTCGATGCGGACGAGTCCTATATTACAGAAACCACTTTACCCATCGGCGTCCCCTTTTCGCTTCCCGACCCCAGCTACTGCCATCAGCTGTTTCAGCTGTTGACCTTTGAGCATACTTTTCAGAATGACTACCGGGAGCTTTCCATTGACTACCTGTTTAGAATTATCTTCAATAAGCTGTGCGAAGCATCTCAGGACAAGCTGAGCCCGCAATATTATAATCTCCTGAACTTGCGGAAGACTCTTTACAATAATCCCGGCCATCCTTGGACCGTTTCATTAATGGCTGAGCATCTGCATATCAGTGCAGGCTATCTGCAGACGATATATAAATCCACCTTTGGGATCTCCTGTATGGAGGATGTCATTCATTGCCGGATCCGGTTGGCCAAAGAAAAGCTTGGCTTCGGTCCACATAAGATTGCCGAGGTCGCAGCGCTTTGCGGGTATGCCAATGTGGAGCATTTCTGTAGACAGTTCCGGCAGCTTACAGGCTACTCCCCCCGTGCCTACCGCGATACACTCGCTTCCAAAGAACAAATAGTCCAGGCTGAACTTTAGCGGTGCCGGCATTCACCTCCAGAACCGGAGTCTTACGGCCGACCTGTTCAACGTAAAGCCATATTTCGAGCGCAAAGGGCGGTCCATACGCGGCCGCCCTTTGTGTTGTAATTTGTGGCATGGTCAAGTTCTGTACTCTGCAGACCTTGTTCTAATTCAGCCTATGATAATGAAAATAATCGAAATCGGCATAACCGCCTGACTGATTAGTCGCATAATTGAACAGTCCAATCCGGTACCCCATAAAGTGATCCAGCGTGAATTTCATATGCAGCGTCTTGCCGATTGGATTCCATGCAGTCCCGTTTGTCGAATAAAAGAACTGCGCCTGGTCAAGGCTATCCTCAAAATTGAATTCAACTTTGAGATAAACCCTTTCCCCGTTGAACACGATACTCTCCACCGTCTCCTCGCAGCCGTCGCCGCCGTTAACACACATCTCGATCCTGAATTGTCCCGGCTCCCCGGCTGCGATCCTTACAGTACCAAACCCATTCTGCAGAGCAACCATTCCCGCACGGTCACCGGGCTTCATTCCCAAGATCTCCAGCACTGTCTCTGCGCTGCAGGCCGGGCCTTCCGTACGTTGCGTCAGCGTATTGCGTGCACATAGGATGCTGTCCGTGATTTGACCGGTGCGGAGCCTCAGATGGCCCGGCCGCTCTGTCACAGACCACAGCCCAGGGTCAGGATTATGATTCCACTGCCAGTTCAAGGCCAGCCGGTTAGTCGCATAGTCGAACTCATCGCTGATTACAAGAGATTTCGGTTCTGCGACTGGAAGTTTTGTCTCAACCACTTGATGTGCGGAGCCTTTACTCCCGATGACCGGCCAATCGTTCTCCCAGCTCACAGGAAGCACGCAGGGTATCCGCCCGACAGCATCATGATCCTGGAACAGCACAGCATACCAATCGTGATCCGGGGTATCAACAATACCGCCTTGGGCTACACCATTATTATGGTAGCCCAGGTCATGATCCAGAATCACTTTCCGTTCGTAGGGACCCAGAAGCTCGCGCGAACGGTAGCAGACTTGACGTCTGCGCATATTTCCGGTTCTCGGCCATTCAATAAAGAACAAATAGTAATAACCGTTCAGCTTATACGCATGACAGCCTTCGATCCGCAGAATCATATCTCTCCGTTCGCCTTCCAGCAGCAGTTGATCGGTTCCCCCCGGCTTCACGGCCGTAAGATCTTCCGTCAGCTCCTTAATATAGATATCACCATTACCGTAGATCACATAATTGCGTCTGTCGTCATCCAGCAGCAAGCCCGGGTCATGGTGAAGACCCGGGATTACCGAACGCTCCCATGTTCCATGCTCAATATCCTCCGTGTGGTAGATATAGAACCGGTTCATGTCATTGGATGAAAAACAGACGTAGAATACCCCATCCTTGCAGCGGAGCGATGCCGCCCAGGAACCCTTTCCATAAATCCCTTTTCCGTCGAGCAGCCGGTGGGCATCGTTATCCTCAAAGGTATCATATACATAATTTACAATTTCCCAATCCATTAGATTTACCGATTTCATAATCGGACAGCCCGGCATGACATGCATACTTGTGCTGACCATATAGAATGTAGGGCCAACCCGGATGACGTCTACATCCGGAACATCTGCCCACATAATAGGATTGGTTATAGTAGCAGTATTCACTGAATTGCCCTCCCTTGGATTAAATGATCTATTCTATAAACCTCCAAGACACAAGCTTGAATAGTGGAATCCCTGTTTTTCCTGTAAACACCAGATACAGGTCATGGGTTCCTTGCACACCGTTAACCTCCGTCTTTAACTCCATCTGATTCTCCGGCCCGTTTGCGGCGGGAACAGGCAGCTCGCCAATGATTGGACCTGCCGGGTCATCCAGATGTAGTTCAATCGCACCACCGCCCTCAAGGCTCATGATATCGGCACTAAATGCTTTGGCACCTTTGCTTCCGAATTCGACTCCGGCTAATCCGATCCAATCGCCATTGTCAATCTCGGTTACAAGTCTTTCCCCCACAGCTGTCTCGAATTCCGTCTGGATACCTGCGCTCCATCCCATTGTCACTGCCTGCACTGGTTGATACGGGCTTAAAGGTTTGAATTGCTGCACCCCTTGATAGTCTGCTTCAACATCCCGTATGGACCCATCCCCGTTATGAAAAAGGCGGTTAAGATGCGTAGAACGGTACCCGTTCGCAATCCCCTGTGCTTTGGACAAGGTTTGTGCGTGATAGGCGATATACCATTCGTCATGAAATTGAAAAATCGCATGATGGTTATTGCCAGACACTCCGAAAAAATGTCCCGGATTCTTTAATATCGTCTCATGATAAGTCCAGGGACCCATGGGTTTGTCGCTCGTCATATATGCAATCTCACCCGCAGGAGGGCTGCCAGCCGGACGTTCCCCATCATAGAAATTTGAACAGTAGGTATAGTAATAGATGCCTTCCCGTTTATGTATGCCGGCATCCTCGAACATGAACGGGGCGGGAATAACCTCCGCAGTTCCCACAACACTGGTCATATCCTCTCCCAGCTTCATCACCCGTGCTGTACCCGGTTCCGCGTCTTTCCCTTCCGGTACTCCGCCCCCGAAATAAATGTAACCCTTACCATCATCATCAACCAGAACAGCCGGGTCGAACAGCCAGGTTACATCCTCCACTCCCGGGGTTGAACGCAAAATAAGTGCCTCACCAATAGGGTCAACCCATGGTCCCGTTGGACTGTCACTCGTCAGAACGCCGATACCGCTGGCATTATTGGCGAAGTACAGAAAGAATTTATCCATGCCTTCGATTACCTTGTGGACTGCTGCAGGTGCCCAAGACTGGGTAGCCCACTTGGCCGCCCCATCCGGCCCTGCTACCGCAATTTCACCATGATCGGTCCAGTTGACTAAATCGTCAGAGGAGATTAACGCAATCTTATTGATACTGCTGTATGTGTTTTCTTTTACCACACCGTTCTCGTCATACTCCAGCGCGTCATGGGTCATATACAAATAGACGCGATCTCCGTATACCAGGGCATACGGGTCGGCCCCATACCGATTTGCAACCACCGGATTACCGTTGGGTGGAACTTTTCCTATTGCTTGATTGAATTGAAATGTCATAAGATGTCCTCCATTTTGGGATTTCCCTGAACTTATCAAGTGTTATAACTTCGATGCAGCCAGATCGGCAAGCCGACCGAACGAAGCCTTGGGCTGATGATGTACGTCAAACAAAAACGGCCAGTTTTTACGCCCGCGGACCGGGAAGCCGTCCAGCCAGGTATAGTCATCAGCTACACCCCAGAATGTAACAGAATCAATGACCTTTCTGTATTCAAGCAGAGCAGCAAAAATCTCTGCATACCGTTCCTCCTGAAGCTTCAACATCTCTAGTGTTGGCGCTTTCAAATCAGTCCGTTGATCTTCAAACCGGAACATGGAGAGATCAAGCTCCGTAATGTGGATTCTTAGGCCAAGAGAAGCATATAGCTCAAGTGCACTGCGGATTTCGTCAATGGTTGGACCATAGATGTTCCAGTGTGCCTGCATGCCTATCCCGTGAATAGGTGTATTTTGGTCGAGCAAACTGCGGACCAGCTTGAAGATTTTGTCCCGTTTGACAGGATCGGTCTCATTATAATCGTTGTAGAACAGAAAAGCGTCCGGATCTGCCTGATGAGCCATTTCAAAAGCCATACGGAGATAGTCCTCTCCAAGGATTTCTAACCATTTCGTATTTCTCAGGTATTGGTCTGATTTATCCTCAATGGCTTCATTAACCACATCCCAGGCATAAGCCTGCCCGCGGTATCGTCCAACCACAGTGTTAATATGGGTTTGCAGACGGCTGAGCAGCTGCTCTCTGGTGCACGGCTCCCCCTCTGAATTACGGAACATCCAATCCCCTGTCTGATTATGCCAGAGAAGGGTATGGCCCCGAACTGCGATTTGATTGGCCTTCGCGAATTCAAAAATACGGTCGGCTGCATCGAAGGTGTAGATTCCTTCCCGGGGCTGAACCTCCTCCGGCTTCATCACATTCTCGGCTGTAATACTGTTGAAATGTTTAGCAATGAAAGGGGCCTGTGCAGATAAAACGTCCATGCTGACCGCTGCGCCAATTTTGAAGGCGTCCCGGAACACTTCATGTAATGCGGGTAACCCGTTATCTGTCTGTGCCATCATCGATAACCTCCTATTGTGAATATAGATAGACAGTTAAGTCTATGATATCTCTTTTGTATGCGTTTACCATTACTATACTAAAGAAGGATACCCATCATTCTTCAGCCCCAGCTTCTGCCTGGTTGCGGTAAGCGACTGGTTTCAGTGCCGTTCGTTTTTCAAACTCTCTTAAAAAATGATGGTAATGAACATAACCCACATTCTCTGCAATCTTCCTAACCGTCTCGCCCGTTTCTATCAGCCGCTTCTTGGCTTGTTCAATGCGCAAATTATGAATATATTCAAGGATGCTGATACTATTCTTTTTAATAAAGGCCTGGCCAAGGTATACCGGATTGATATAAAAATGCTCCGCGATTTCTTTTACAGTTAAGGGCTTGGAATAATTATCCTTCAAGAAATATTCCACCTGTATCAGCGGATGCTCGGATCCGCGTTCCTTATGCTGCCTGATATATTCCATGCATGAATTCAACAAGTCCCTAAGGATGCCTTCCAGCACTGTGAGCGACTTCGGCTCGGTTTTAAAAAATTCAAAAGAGTCACTCCACTGCTCTGCCTTCCCTCCGAACTCCTTCACAAGCTCCATACTTTTCAGCATGATGTCGATGCTTGTCATCTGTACAACTTCAGGCGCGGTTCTATTCTGTTCAAACCCTCTGAACATTTCACTCAGTTTGTCCCACGCTTTCTGTGCCTGTAATCTCTCGACTGCACCTATCAGTTCCTCTGTCAGATCAGCAGAAGGAAGCTTATAGCTAAGCTGATTCTGTGCATCCATGGCAGTATCAATAGGTCCGCTTGCTTCTGAATAAAAAACATGGCGGGCGGCAGCCCCTGCTGCCAACATGTAAGATACGGGCAGCTCCCGTAGAGACTGCACACTTGGCCCTATGCTCACAGACCCCTTCACGCTGCTGTTCCGTGACAATTCGGTATACACCCGCCTTGCCAGCTCCGCTGCAGATGTTGAGTTCTCCACGACAAGCCCCGCCTGATCACCGGGTAAATCTATAGATAAAGCTCCCACCGATCCGGCCAACTTCCGGCAGATTTCTGTGATATTGCTTTTGGGACCATCCACATGTATATAAGTCCACCCGGAAACCGCCTCATCCAGACGGTCCATTTGCTCAGCTATCTCCTCTTCTGGCTCCGCCCACTGCCCTTCAAGCATACGAGCGATCGCAACAGGAAGAAGCCGGTTCGCCAGCATGTCCTGCTGCATCTTGTGTTTAACACGTTTTTCCAGCTCGTCCGCAATGTCAGCAAGCGCCGTCTCCCATTCGGCTTCAATGACAGGCTTCAGTAAGTAGTGTCTTACGCCATACCGGATTGCTGTCCGTGCGTATTCAAACTCGCCGTAACCGCTGAGAACGATAAATAGGGGTTGCTCCATATCCAGCTGGCGTACGTGCTTGATTAGCTCCAATCCATCGATACCAGGCATGCGGATATCTGTGATCACAAGGTCTGGGGAACATTCCTCCACTGCGCTTAACGCATCTTCCCCGTTCTCGCATACTCCGCAGATTTCGAAGCCCAGCTCCTCCCAATCGGTCAACGTTCTCAGTCCCTCTAAAGCAATCGTCTCATCATCAGCTAAAACCACTTTAAACATGGGATTCCTCC
This sequence comes from Paenibacillus sp. LS-5, assembly GCF_056121505.1. NCBI lineage: Bacteria > Bacillati > Bacillota > Bacilli > Caryophanales > Paenibacillaceae > Paenibacillus > Paenibacillus sp. LS-5. The sequence goes on from NZ_JBWAVA010000014.1 coordinate 76,904, forward strand.
ACTTTTGGGTCCAATGCCAAATCTATCGGAATTTGAATGGTAATCGCCGTCTGTTCATACTCGGTACTCTGAATGGTAAATGTAGATCTGCTGTCATAATACATCATCAGACGTTTGTAGACATTTCGGAGACCGATATTTTTACCGGAGTCTTGCTCCGAATGCAAGTGGCACTCGATCCATTTCAACTTATCCTCATCCATTCCCTTTCCGTTGTCCGTTACAGAAATGAATAAATCTGTGTCGTTCCTGAAAGCAGACACATGAATCTTCCTCGGACCTTTGACCGACTGCAAACCATGCTTGCAGGAATTCTCCACCAGAGCCTGGACGCTCATTTTTGGAATCCGGCAATTCAGCACAGAAGGGTCAATATCAATGTCGTAAGTGAACCGGCTCTGGAAGCGGAATTTTTCAATCTGAAGATACATCTCAATGAAAGATATTTCTTCTTCGATGGTAATCAGATCGTCCTTCCAGCTTAGCAACCTGCGCATAATAAGAGCCAGATTCCGGATCACATCGGTGACCTCTTCATACTTGTATTTCTTACAAATGACCAATATGGCGTTCAGTGTATTAAAGAGGAAATGCGGGTCCACCTGACTTTCCAAATAATTCAATTCGGCTCTTACCCGCTCAAGCTCAAGGTCCTTTTTCTGAATTTCCAGCTTATATACATCATTGATCAAATTGCGGATTTTCTCTGTCATCAGATTAAAGCTGCGGATGAGACCGCCGATTTCGTCCTTCCCCTCATACATGTCAATGCTCTCGAACTGTTCATATTTCACAAGCTTCATATGTCTGTAGAGCAATCTCACCCTCAGATTATAGGATCGTATAATTACAATGATCAACAAGGTAGGAATAATTATGGTCAGTACAGCAATAATCAGGGACACCCTCAGCGCACGGCTCATCTCATGATTGACTACTCTGCCTTCCGGAGTTCCGATCAGCCTCCAGCCTTTCGTATATCCTGCAGTGCCCAGAGTACGGACAATCTGCTTGGACGATTGACTGTCACCCGTGTCCACGTTTAATAATACGTCTTTATCCATTGAATAATAGGAATGATCCGATTCCAGCACCACACGATTCTTCTCATCCAGGAGCTTGAACTGCAAATAGTCGTGTTCCTTCTTGAACAGCTCTTGCACATTGTTCAACCTCAGATCGATTCGCAAATACTTCTGGTAGGGCTGTCCCGTAAAGTTATCCAGCTTGCGGATAAGGCTGACAAACACTTCCTGCTGGGGCGGATTGAGCGGGTTAGTCCCCTGATAAGAGGTTAACAGCACCTTGTCCGAGCCACCGGTTATTTTGCGGTACCATTCACTCTTCTTATCGCTGTCTGACAAAATAAAGTAACTGCCGCCGTTCTGAATCGTTGGATTTGTAGTATACACGCCCATCCAATAAATATAGGAATGCAGGTTGTTATATTGCCACATCTTATCCCTCAGAACACTATTGTAGGCATCATAATAAGATTCGTTATCCGGATAGGTAGAATCCATGATTTCATTGTAAGCCCGGTCCGCAGCCACCGTGTTGCTTATCGCTACACACTCATTCACGATTTGCATGAGGTCATAGACCACACGGTCTACAGAAATTTCAAGATTCTCTCTTTCACGTGCATCCACGTTACGGCTAATCTGAACATAGAAGAGGGCATTAATGCTGAGTATAGGGACAAGAACGCATAGCAAATAGATGAATAGGAATTTGTATTTGAGCGGGATGTCATTAACGATGGCTGATGGTTTTCCTTTGCCCTTCATGCTGCTCCCCTCCTCTTCTCCTTGAATTAGCCCTTCTTGTACACCGAAGGTGAGATGCCATTCAGCGCTTTGAACTTGGCGGCGAACAAATCCGCATCCGAATAGCCCACACGCCCGGAGATATCTGAAATGCACATATCCGTCTGTCGCAGCAGTTTCTTGGCTTTTTCAATCCGGTATTCATGAAGAAAATCGTTAAAAGAAATGCCATAACGTTTCTTAATCCGTTGTCCCAGATAAGCAGAATTCACATGTAAATGCTTCGCAATGTCCTGAAGCTTCAGCTTCTCCTGATAGTGCGCACGGACATAGTCCATCGCCGCTGTAACGAGCAGGTCCTCCTGATTATTGTCCAAGGAGGCGAACCATTCGGCAACTTCATGCAAATCCTCTTTCGTCTGCCGCTCAAACAGCGCCAGACAGCAAGCGGTTACCCGGGATGGAAACCATTTCCCCGCCCATATTGAGGAATCTCCCCCTCTAACGTCGATTTCGCGGAGCAGTTCAGCTTTGATATTACTCAGGAAAGCATCAATCCATGTACTTGAAGTACTATCCGCCGAGAAAATATTAAATACATCGCTCAGCTGTGAGCTTAATAGATCAACCTGCCCTTCGGTCACAGATCGGAGCAGTGATTTCTTCATCCCTGACGGAAGCAGTGCTACTTGATCCTTGTCTTGCTTCTGAAAGAAAACAATCTCGCGGTTGTTCAAATCTGGCCGGCATAGTTCAGCCGACAGCGCTTCTTGATATGCAGCATTCAGAGATGCGGTACCGCAATGCTCCAGACTGGCCGAGAACAAAACCTTGCCGCTATACGGAGCCCGCACTTCATTGATCCAGCTTGTCACCATTACGGGGTCAAGCTCCGGACCTTCCTGCGGTGAAACCAGCAAATAACCCAGCTTATGGCTTCCGGCCATAAAAGGATAAACGGATATATTGCGTAACGTTTCCTTAGCATTCATGGAATAGACCTGGCTTCGCAAGTGGGGGCTGTCGAATGAATCCCCCTGGGCTAATACGCAACATATCCGGGAATTCGGATGGATATCCAGCGCCTTCAGTGCCTCTTCCGCTTCTTCAGCAGAATTGTCCCGCATGAGAAGACGGGACACGGTTTCGGCTTGTATGAAGGCGGAGACCAGCTCCTGCCGTGATGCAAGCTTGCGCTCAGCGCGTATTTGTTCGGCTACAATCTGCAGTGCCTCTGTCAATTCTCTTTCATCCAAGGGTTTGGTCAAATAATTGGACACACCGTATCTAAGAGCTTCCTTGGCATACTCAAAGTCAGCATAACCGCTAAAGATGATGAATTTCGGCTGGAAATCGCTTTCAGTAAATGACTTAATAAGTTCAAGACCATCGATCACAGGCATGCGCACATCGGTTATGACCAAATCAGGCCGTGTGCTATGAATCAGCTGTAGCGCATCTTCGCCATCCAGGGCTTCGCCGCACACTTCAAAGTCCAGTCCCTCCCAGTCGACCAGGAATCGCAATCCTTCAAGCATCAGCGGCTCATCGTCGGCAAACAGTACCTTTAGCATTGGCATCACCATCTTTATTTCTGAATTTTTGGATTACAGAGAGCTAAGCCTTGTGGAACAGGAGAAACCGCTTCGGTCGCTGCCGAAACGGTTTTCATTATCATACATTACATTTAAATATTATTTATTCAGTTATTCTTTAACACTACCCAAGTTTAATCCTACCACGAAGTACTTCTGCAAAAAAGGGTATACGAACAAAATTGGCACGGCAGTTACAATGGTGATGGCTGCACGGATGGAAGCCGGTGTCACCAGGGCCTGCATCTGATTGTGCTGATTACCTGCCAGCGCAGAAGGATCGTTGTTCGTGCTCATGGTGGAACCGAGCAGCTTCATCATTTCATATTGCAGTGTGCTTAGCTTGATATCCGATGATGCGTACAGGAACGTATCAAACCAGGAGTTCCATGCGCCTACGGCGATGAACAAAGCAACCGTTGCCAGTACGGGCGTACATAGCGGGAAGATGATTTTCCAGAAGATTCTGAAATCTCCCGCCCCGTCGATTTTCGCCGACTCTGTGAGGCTTCCTGGAAGGGACCGGATATACGTCCGGAGAATAATCAGGTTGAACGCGCTGACCAAACTTGGAAGGATATAGACCATAAAGCTATGAAGCAGGCCTAAGTCTTTAATCAGGAAGTAATTCGGAATCAGTCCGGCATTGAAATACATGGTCAGGATGAACAGCATACTTATTTTTTTACGGAAAATGTATTGCTGCTGCGCCAGTGTATACGCCAGCATCGTAGTCAGAAAAACGCCGAATAACGTTGAGAGCACCGTACGGGACACAGAGATAAAAGCGGCGTGGTAGATCGTCCCTGTAATAAAGACGGCTCTGTAGTTCTCCATGGTCCAGGCACGGGGCCAGAAATATATTCCACCGGCAAGAGTGTCACTGCCGTCATTAAAAGAAACAGCGATCGTGTGGAGGAATGGATAGAGCGTGATGGCAACCACAAAGAGCATAAATATCGTATTGATCGTATGAAATACCACAGGCTCAATGCGGCCTGAACTTTTCGTCACAGCTTTCATGTGGGCTTCCTCCTCTATACTAATCGCTCTTCGCCGAGGCGTTTTGCGACATAATTTGCGATGAATACGAGAATGACACTGACGATGGTTTTGAAAATCCCTGCCGCCGTAGCCAGTGAATAATTCCCCATAGAAATACCATACTTCACTACAAAGATATCAATGGTTTGCGACCAGTCCACAGTAAGCCCGTTACCGAGCAAGTATTGGAGTTCAAAGCCGGCATCCAGAATATGTCCAATGTTCATAATGAGCAAAATAACAAATGTGGCTTTAATTCCCGGAAGAGTGACATAGCGCATCTTCTGAAAACGTTTGGCGCCGTCAATGGACGCTGCCTCATATAGAGAAGGATCGATCGAGGTAATGGCTGCCAGATAAATGATGGTACCCCAGCCTACCTCTTTCCACACGTTCGAAGCCCCGATAATGCCCCAGAAATATTTTCCTTCACTGAGCCACATAATCGGTTCTTTAATTAAGTGAAGCTTCATTAAGACGATATTGACAATTCCGTCATCGATCGACAGCGAAGTGGCAACGATGCCCGCTGCGATAACCCAGGACAAGAAGTGCGGCAAATACGAAATCGATTGAACAACACGTTTGAAAAACTTGACTTTGATCTCATTTAGCAGCAAGGCCAGACCGATTGCCGTAACCGTACCAAGCACAAGGTTAATAAAGCTCATGGCGATCGTGTTGCGCAGCACCATCATAAAGGTCTCATCTGAAAATAGAAATTTGAACTGCTGCAAGCCAACCCATTCCTGCTTAGCGAAGGAAAGTGCCGGACGGTAGTTCTGAAAGGCCATTACCCAGCCCCAAATGGGAGCATAGTTAAAGATAATTAAATAAATGGCAATCGGTACAGACATGAAAATAAGCTGCTTCTGCATTTTAAGCGTCTTCCAGCTTAAACTTACACCGATTTCCGGATCAACTTTGCGTTTTCTGGTCTTCTGTGTTTTGACCTGTTTGTCCAGTACGGCATCAGACATTAGCGTTTCCCTCCTGTAAGATCATTCTCACCCAACCATCCGTATTGATGAAGAGCGGGAAACCCTGTTTCCCGCTCCATTCTAAGTCTTGAATTCGACTACTTCACACTCCAGTTTTTAATGCGCTGCTGGATACCTTCATTTATCCGGTCTTCATAAGCCTTGATGTCGAGCTTATGAATGTGGTCGACATAATCCTTCCAGACCCCTTCGAAATCAGCCGGACTTGCCATAATGGCCTTCGGCAAATATTTGATCTGAAGGTCATTCAGCTTGGACTGCGCAAGCTTGGCTGCCGAACCGTCCTTAAGAACGATGGAGTAAGCAGGGAAGTAGATATAATTTTCTTTCGGTTCCTTGAAGAATTCGGACCATGTTTTCTTGTTATACGCTTTCAAGATTTTCTGATCCGAAGGTTTCAGACTGTCGAAGAATTCCTGCGGCTGAGTTCCGGCATCAGCTGCATTCCCGTCGCTGTAGGTACCTTGAATTTTCGGCATATAACCAAACATAGTCGTGATTTTGTTAGCCAACTGCCAGCTTGTTTGATCTGCGTTCGCCCGCTCTTCCGGCGTCCGGTAGAACGTGCCGTCTTCCTTCACTTCATAGTCTTCGCCTTTGATTCCCCATTGGAGAGTTTTCTGCCAATCTTCTGTAATCATCTGATCCAAGAATTTGATAATCCGGACAGGGTCCTTGGCATTGATCGAGATCCCTAATCCGCGGTTGGTGCCGACCGCTCCGCGGTCACGATACCATTCCTCAGCGCCCGGATAGAGCAGAGGGAAGCCGATATACGTATTTTCTCTTTTGCCTTGAGAGATCAAAGAGGTTTCTCCATCCTGGAAGTTCCAGTGCTGGTCAAACATACCGATGACCTTGCCGCTTGCGATTTTGGCCAGGTACTGGTCGTAGTTTTGTACGAAAGCTTCTTTGTCCATCAAACCTTGAGCGTTAATTTCATTAAGCTTCTTATAATAGGTCTTGGAAATATCCTTATCGGCAAAAATCTGCGCTTTGTTGTTGTCTACAATAACGCCCCCGTCATTCGGATGGCCCGCCAAGTGCTCAGGAGCATTCTGAAGCGGGAATACACGCCAGTCGAAGTTGAGCGATTCAAATCCGATCATATCCGGGTGTTTGGCTTTATATTTAGCGATAATATCGAAATACTCATCCAGAGTCTTAGGTGTTGGATATCCCATTTCCTCAAGCACAGCTTTTTGAAGCCAGAAGCCTGGTCCCTGGTAAGTCGGTTCGGTAATTTTACCTTGATATACACCATAGCTTGGCAAAACGTAGATATGTCCGTCGGTCTCATCCTTGATCTGATTCCAGACCGCGGCATAATGCTTTTTCAGGTTGGGAGCGTATTTCTCAATCAAATCTTCAAGCGGAATGTATGCTTTGGCATTGAGTAATTTGTCATCGCCCGACATAAGGTCCGGGTAGTCTCCTCCGGCAATCATAACCCCCAGCTTCTGCTGCAGGTCGCCCACCAGAAGCTCCGTTTTGAAGCTGACGCCGGTTTTTTCTTTAATCAGTTTGAGAATCTTGTTGTCCTCCGTAGGCGTCTGCCCGGGACTGGCCAAAAATACCGAGAATGTTGCCGGAGCATTGTCGTCTCCATTTGCCGCTGGGCTTGCTGTTGTTCCCCCATTGGCCGTGTTGCTGTTCGCGTTGTTTGAACTGCAGCCTGTCAGTGCCAGAGCAAGCGCGAATGTACCAACTGCTAATGCCCGGGCGGAACGTTTTGCCTTTTTATGCATTTTGTTATGCCTCCCCTTTTTGGCTAGTTGCTTTTTGTTTGCTGTTAATCACCTGGTGACATCTATAATTATATCTTTCGAGAATGCGCTTACAATTCATAAACTATAGTTCTTCCCCCCTAAAAATACGACTGACAGTTCCTTCCTATTCACCCCTAACGGGTGAACATATAAGAGTATCCCGCTTCTCCTACGAACGAAATGGAGTCAAGACCGGGAGCCTCCAGGCAGCAAGGACCCGACACTGTGCAAGTCACAACTGCTTCCGTAACCAGACCTTCCTCCCAGGCAAAATCGAGGGTATATCCGCCCCGGGCCCGCAGACCCTTGACGCTTCCCTTGCTCCAGCACTGCGGCAAAGCGGGCAGCAGCCTGATTGTCTCGGTATGACTTTGCAGCAGCATCTCGGCAATCCCCGCCGCTCCTCCAAAATTACCGTCAATCTGAAACGGAGGGTGGTTGTCAAACAGGTTAGGCAATGTAGAATGCTCCAATAGAGCGCGTACGTTGGCGTAGGCTTCACCCTGATCCTTCAATCTGGCCCAAAAGTTAATGATCCATGCCCGGCTCCAGCCGGTGTGGCCGCCGCCGCCGGCAAGCCGCCGCTCTAATGTCGTCCGGGCGGCTTCAGCCAGCGCAGGCGTGTGCTCCATGCTAAAGGCATCGCCGGGATAAAGTGCAAAAAGATGAGAAATGTGACGGTGCCCCGGCTCAACCTCTTCATAATCCTCCATCCACTCCTGAATCTGGCCATACTTCCCGATTTGCGGTTTGGGAATACGCTCCAGAGCGGCGGCGAGTTCTCCGCGGAACGCCTCATCCCTGCCGATAATCTCCGCACTGCGGATGCAGGCTCCAAACAGTGCATCTATAATCTGATAATCCATCGATGCTCCGGCGCAGAGCACCCCAGACTCTCCGCCCGGCAGCTTGTACGTATTCTCAGGGGAAACGGACGGGCAGGTAATTAGCCGGCCTTCGGCGTCTTCTATCAAATAATCAAGCAGGAACCGGGCCGCCTCCTTCATCGTCTCATACACCTGCCCCAGAAAAGAACGATCCTGGCTGAACTGGTAATGCTCCCAAAGATGCAGGCACAGCCATGCAGCGCCAAGCGGCCAGAAGGAAGCGGGCAGGTAGGTATCCTGCGGAGCCGTATCTGCCCAGATATCGGTATTATGATGCGCGGTGAATCCCCGGCAGCCGTACATGACCCTGGCCGTGACCCTCCCTGGCTCCCGCATCCGCTCGATCAGATCAAACAGTGGCTCATGGCATTCAGCCAGGTTGCAAATCTCTGCGGGCCAATAATTCATTTGTGTGTTGATATTGATCGTGAATTTGCTGTCCCAGGCCGGGGTGAAGCTGTCATTCCAGATCCCCTGCAGATTCGCGGGCAAGGAGCCTTGGCGGCTGGAGGCGATAAGCAAATAGCGGCCATACTGGAAATAGGCTGCTATCAGTCCGTTGTCTTCTTCTCCCTTACGAAACAGTTCCAGCCGTTCGTCGGTTGGTAATGTACGTTTGTGTGAGATCTCCGGAAGTGTCAGCTCCACACGTCCGAATAATTCACGGTAATCCGAGATATGCCGGGCCAGCAACTCTTCATAGGGAACCTGGCTCACCTCTTCCAACTGTCTTTTTGCGTAAAGCTCTGGATCAGTGTGACGGAACGAAGTTCCTGCGGCAAGCAGCAACGTAACCGAGCTTGCACCTTCCACAAGCAAATACTCGCCAAGGGTCCGGCAAGTCCCATCTTCCGTCACCGCCTTCAAGACAGCGGCAAAAGAGCTTCCTCCTTTACCGCCACATTCACCGTTCATAGCCAGCCCGCTGTTCTGCCACTTCTCTGTTTTCTCAAGATATCTCCAGTTGTGGCGGTTAAACCTGGCCTTCAAGAAAAGCCCATCCTTATTATCGGTAGAAATTCGGATGGCAATGACTTGATCCGGATAGCTTGCAAACATCTCTCGAGTATACCAAACCTCGCCGATCCGGTATCTAACCCGGGACACGCCGCTCTCCAAATCAAGCTCTCTTCTGTAGTCTTCAGCCGGCTGTCCGTGGCCGCCAAAGGACAGCAGCAGTTCTCCAAGCGGCAAATAATGCCGCTGCGCTTCGGGAAGGCCTGCCATCGACATTGCAGCCAGTTCCTCCGCCTCCCGGAGCCTTCCCTCCAAAATCAGCTTACGAATTTCGTTCAAATGAGGCAGTGCGTCCCCGTTGTTGCGGTCACGCGGACCGCCGTACCATACGGAATCCTCATTGAGTTGCAGCTTCTCCTCGGCTACACCGCCAAAAATCATTGCACCAAGCCGCCCGTTTCCAATCGGCAAAGCCTCATTCCATTCTTCCGCCTGTTGTCTGTACCACAATTGCTGCTTATGCTCCATGCTCGTCATATTTGTTACACTCCTCCAACGACCTCTTAGTTGGTTCTAGATATTTCTCTAGATAAAAAAGGCAACACTGGAGTATACCCCGAGTGCTGCTTTCTTTAATACAATCCAATCAGATTTCCATGGGTTTATTCCAAAGTAAAAGAAGCCAGACTGGGGCCGCCATTGCCGGTATACGTGAAATACAGCGCTTGTACACCGTCCGGAATCACCAGATCAGCGGAGTATTCCTTCCAGACATTCGTAGAATCTACCGGTATCCGTCCAAGGGCCGGTCCGTCCCACGACGTTTTCACTTCAAAGGCACCCTTGCAATATCCGCGCACCTTGATTTTGACTTTCTGGATTCCCTCGCAATTAAAATATTTAAACCCGGCGGTAGCGGAATCTGTCATATTTGCGATATAACCGATCTCCACATCCCCATCCCTGCCGTCCTGGGTAATCTTCGGGAATCGGCTATCCATCCATGCTCCGGAAGGGCCGAAGCCCCCGGTATAGATTTCCTCATCCTTACAGAATAAATGGCACGCCAGGTATGCCGGATATTCTCCCCGGCCTTCAAGCGGGCCACCGTTCGAACCGCAGGATGTAATTTCCACCTGGGGGATCGTTCCGTCCCCGCGGAAATCAATCCTCTCGATACAGCCCTGCCGGCAGAACGCAGTCCCGTTGGTGTGCCGATGATAAAAAATGTACCACTCCCCATTGATTTCGACAATACTGCCATGATTATTGCCACCATAATACATCGGCTTGTCCGCCGGTTTGTACGTATCAATATGAAGGTCGCAATTGCTTATAATGACTCCCTGGTACGTGAAGTCTTTAGTGGGATGCTGGCTGGTCGCATAACAGAGTTCATGCATAGCAATCGAGGAATAAATAAGATAATAGGTATCTCCTTTTTTGCGGATCGAAGGAGCCTCAAAAAATTCGTGCCCTTCAAATCCACTCCCCTTGCTGTAGGGTTCACTCGGTGCAACAAATACCGGTTCTTCCAATATAGTTAGCATATCCGGGCCAAGCACCGTAGCCATGGCGCCACTTCTGGATGTATCCCTGATGCCACAGAAGCCGGTGTACAGGTAGGTTTTCTCCCCTTCTGTCAGCACTCCTGGATCAAACTGCGGCTCGTCGCCTCCTCTTTCCCCTAAGCGCGTTCCATCGGCATATCTCACATAGCCGTAGAACTCATACTTGCCTCCCGGCGTATCGCAGACTGCTACCGAAACAACCGGAACCTTATCTAGAACATAGTAGAGATAGTACCGCCCGTCTGGTCCAACCGTGATATCGGGAGCATACAGACACATGTTTCCTTCATGATTAAGCGGGTCATCTGTAGTCTCGTAGATCACACCCTCATACCGCCAGTCGGCCAGATTATTCTCCGGTGCAGACCAGCACACATAGTCATTCAAGCAAAAGACGTGTCCGTTAAACCGGTCATGCGAGCCATATACATACACTCTGCCTTCGAATACATACGGTTCACCATCAGGGATGTACTCCCAAGACGGGAGATACGGATTTAATCCTTGTTTTTTTGTCATTGCCGTTTCATCCTTGTCATTTATTAAATTTGTCTATAAATTGCTCCTTCGTCCACTACAGTATAGGAAGCGGATGAACTGAAGTCCATGACATATAGCCACAAAACATTGATCTATTCTGATATTAGGAAAGATCTTATGCGAATGAATTAATGGAGCGGATAACCTATCCTAATCACCAAAAATTATTAAGGAAAACGCTTTAATTTCTATACCTCCAGTTATGTTATGCTTTGAAAAACCAAATTTAATGGAGGATCATGATGGAAATCTTCAACGAGGGCTCTTTTTATACGGAAAAATACAGAAACCTGTTCAGTGAGAACGGAGTGCCGGAAGCAGCGATCCGTAAGAAGCTTGACGACACATGGAATGAATTATTCTATGGAGCACCCGATGTCCGGATTTACCATCCCATGGGTGAAGATAAGGGATATATCGTAGATACCGGCAATACAGACGTGCGGACAGAAGGTATGTCGTATGGAATGATGATGGCTGTTCAAATGGACAAGAAGGAAGAGTTCGACCGGCTGTGGAAGTTCGCCAAGGTATATATGCAGCATGCAGAGGGCCGTTACAAGGATTATTTTGCCTGGCACTGTAAACTGGACGGAACCCGGCTATCGCCCGGTCCGGCGCCGGACGGGGAAGAGTTTTTCGCAATGGCGCTGTTTTTCGCCTCGAGTCGTTGGGGTGACGGCGCTGAACCGTTCAACTATTCCGAGCAGGCCAGAATTATTCTCCGGGCTTGTGTTCATAAAGGGGAAGACGGGGAAGGCGATCCAATGTGGGACCCAGCGACCAAGCTGATTAAATTTATTCCTGAAACCCCTTTCAGTGATCCCTCCTACCATCTGCCGCATTTCTATGAATTATTTGCCCTGCAAGCAGATGAACAGGATAGAGCCTTTTGGAAAGAAGCCGCGGCCAAGAGCAGAGCCTATTTACAAACAGCATGTCATCCGGCTACCGGCCTTTCTCCCGAATATGCCAACTATGACGGAACTCCTGCTGAACCCCAGCCGCATGGAGACTTCCGTCACTTCTTCAGTGATTCTTACCGGGTTGCAGCCAACATCGGGCTTGATTATGAATGGTTCCGTAGCGACCCTTGGCAGGTGGGACAGTCCAACCGGATCCAAGCCTTTTTCCGGGATATTGAAATAAGCGATTACCGGCGCTACACTGTTGACGGCCAGCCTTTTGAGGAGCTATCCCTGCACCCCGTTGGCCTTCTGTCGACGCTGGCCATGGCCTCGCTCGCTGCCGACGGGCCGGATGCCGGCCACTTCGTCAAGCTGTTCTGGAATACTCCGCTTCGTATCGGTGACCGCCGGTATTACGACAACTGCCTATACTTCTTCAGCTTGCTGGCACTGAGCGGAAACTACCGCATTTATTCATAAATATTAACTAGAGATCACTCCTTGGATATAAGGGAAGCACCGCTTTCCATCTTCTAAGGAGTGATTTTTTTTTGCCTTTATCACGCATAAAGCTCAAGATAAAAAAGACGTAACAAAGCCTTTTCTTGAATAAATAAAAAAAATCAACCCATTCATGCTCATGAGTTGATTGCGTATATGTCCTGATCAGCCGTTATTAGGATATTGCGCTGAATATTCTAATATCAATCCCTGACTCTGTGAAATGCCCTTCCCCAACCAGTACACTGCCATTCATGAAGGACAATGCCTTGCTATCTGTAATCACTTTGGGGGATGTGCGAAAAAAACCAATTTCCTGCTTCTTGCTGAGATCCCCGTTATTTTCAATATAGATTTTGCAGGGCTGCCCGGTATAGTCCTTTCCTTCCAGCATGTACCTTGCCGATAGGCTATGTCTGTCCCCAAATCTCCCGATGATTTGAGTATCTACCCCACCTTCAAGAACGATTCCTTCAAAATACTTTCCCGTCACCGTGCCTGTAAAAGAAATCATGACTACGGAATCACCATCATTGTTGCTTAATTCGGACGTTTTCTCTATTTTCACATGTACAGTGAGTACTTTCTCAAATTCCATACGTTTCCTCCTCAGCGCGGCCGGTGTAAGTGAGCAGATAAAAATTTCGCTGTAATGTCAAGCACCTGAGGACTCCAGAAGCCGGGTCCGTGATCTGCGCCTGCCACCTTATAAAATAAAACGTTCTGACCATGCGCTTTCAAAGCTTTGTACATCTCTATACTCTGGTTAATATGTACAACATGGTCACTGTCTCCATGCACGATCAAAAATGGCGGAAGCGCTTTATCTAAATTCTGATGTAAAGGGCTCGCCTTCTTTGCCAGTTCTGTATGTTCCTTTACTTTACCGCCAATCAACAAAGCTTCAGGAGAATCTGCTGCATCATGGTCCAGAATATGATTATACTTCCCTAAGGTCAGCAGATCCGTGACCCCATAATAATCGATAACTGCGCTGACTTCGTCTGACTGCTCACTGTAAAGACCATTATAATACTCGCCCATGGTAAGTCCTGTCATTAAAGAGAGGTGTCCGCCTGATGAATCCCCCCATACCGCTACCCGGTCTACATCAATACCGTACTCCTCTGCATGCTTACGCATGAAACGGATCGCACATTTCACATCCTCAACGGCAGCCGGAAAACGGGCAATATCCGTGTCCCTTATTTCTACACTAGCAACCACATATCCCTTTGCAGCAAGATAAGAGAGATTAGGAATGCCGGAATATACATCCTGTTTTCTCCATGCAGAACCTTGGATAAAGACGATAAGAGGAAATTTATATCCACTGCGGCTTGGAGCAATAATCTGCAGTTTTCTGTCCAATTCGCCGTATGTTGCATACACTACATCAGGGCGGTACGTACAAGAATAATAGGAGCCTCCTTCTGCATAATCCCCATACAGAATCTGTGTTCCTTCAGGGGTTTCATGGGCTGCGATATCGGCTGCTTTAGGATCCACTAGCAACATCTCCTTGTATGTAATAGTAGCAGTTCTAAATCCATCTCTATCAAGTAGAGTATCATATTCGTGTAGGAAATAGTATTACGATAGTCAACTCATATACCGCTACATACAAACAAAAGCAACTCATCCGAAGACAAGTCGCCTTTTGTTTTTTTAGGTGCGCACTTCATATTACAATGCGTCTCTTTTCATGCGAAGACCGATAAATAATAATCCCAGCAAGCTGCTAAGGGCGACAAAGGGGACAGCCGAGCTGTACAGATTTCCGAAGCCTTCTGCCATTGTCTTTTTGGAATAGGGCTTGATGTCACTGGCGAACTGATTAATCTCCTTCGTAATCTCGTTAATTTTGAGGTCTACACTTGCAGTGACCGCCTCGGTAATCTTCTCCTTGGACGCTACACGCTGGGCTACAGGAAGTTTTTTCATTTCGCTAGCTACATTATCGTCGATCAAAGCTTTTCTCTGGGCTTCAGGGAAGACGTAACCTGTGTGATTCTGCACCGTAGATGATTTGGAGGATTGCAGTGAGCTCTGTTTCATCTGCTGCTTAAATGTAGCAAAAATCTGTTCCTTGGCAGACGAATCGACATCGATCTGTGCTATTCTGGATTGGGCAACCTCTAATACCTTGTTCTCTTGAACTTTCAAGTTATGCGTCAGCCCGGACACAAAGATAGCAATTGCCAGTACAATCCCCAACTGCCGGAGCACAGACAACACACTCTGTGAAGCGGTGAGCAATTCCCCCTCAAAATTAGAAGCCCCCATCTCCGTCATAGGACCCACTATTAAGCCGAATCCTACGCCTAGCATGGAGCTAAGGCCAATGATAGTGGAGGATTGAGAATCCAGATTCAGATCTCTCAGCAGCAGATAAGCACTGGCCATGACAATAAAACCGGCTATAATCATGAACTGCGCTCCAATCTTGCGCATAATAAGCGAAGACATCGGCGCAAAGATGAAAATCATCGCAGAGATCGGCGTTACCAGCAAGGCTGCTTTAAATTCAGTCTTTCCCTGAATCCGTGTTAAGAATGTCGGCAGCAGAACCGTGACCCCAATCAGAAAAATATTGGACATTACCGTTGTAATGGCTGCTCCCGAAAAGATACGGTCCTTAAACAGTTCCAGCCGGATCATCGGATTCTGCACCTTACTCTCCACGAACAGAAACAAAGCCAAGGCTGCAACACTGACAATATAACATGCCCAGGACAACGTAGAAGTCCATCCCCATGAGTCTCCTTTAACCAAGACAAGGGTCATTAAAAAGATTGAAATCGAGGAGAAGATTACCCCCAGCCAGTCAATCTTAACCTGCACCCGCGGTTCGTTACGGAGCGGAAGCAGAAAGAAGCAGGCCAGGATGCCAAGCAGGCATAACGGCACATTCACCCAGAATACCCAGGTCCAGTTCAGATATTGGGTGATCATGCCTCCAATGGTAGGACCGATAGCTGCGGAAAACCCTTGGGTGACGCCAAGCATTCCAAGCGCTATTCCTCTTTTCTCCAGCGGGACCGCAGAGACCCCAATAATCATACTGATTGGAAAGAGAATCGCTGCACCAATGCTTTGTGTGAATCTGGATAGTATCAAAGCATCACCTGTGGTCGCGAACGCGCAAAGCGCCGAGCCAACGCCGAAAATGAGCAGCCCGAGCACATAAAACTTGCCTTTCCCGTATATTTCCGCCACCCGCCCAAGCGGTATGGAGAGAACAGCGATAGAGATGGTATATGCATTGAGCACCCATGACATTTTATCCAGTGACTCATGAATATCCATTTGAATCGCCGGAAGCGTAATATTCATAATGGTTGTATCGATCATGCACAGGAATATCCCTAGACACATAAGGGCAACAACCTTGATTCCCTTCTGCTTCTCCCTCTTTAGTACTGCCTGTTCAACCTCAAGCATTTAATATAAACCCTCCTCCAATAGAGTAAACATTTGGCCATGTCCAGGGCAAACCAGTAATGAAGGGCGCAATCCTAACAAGCGCCGGTAGGACTTCAGCAGATCCGACGCATCTCCCGTCAAGTCCACACTTCCCATGCGCCCCTTGAACATTACATCCCCTGGAAACAAATAATGTTCACTTAAAATACTGATGCAACCCTCCGTATGCCCTGGAGTATGCATAATAGCCAGTTTCATGCCTCCAACTGTTAATTCATCATTCTCATCTACATACCGGTCCGGAACAGAAAAATGCTGCGGAGAACCCGCCATTTGCGATCCGTTAAGCAGTGGAGAATCAAGCAAAGGTTCATCCAGCTTGTGCATGACTATCGCCGCACCGGTTGATTGACGCAATCGTTCCATAGCAAATATATGATCCACATGGCCATGCGTGATCAGAATATGCCGGATATTAAGCTGTGACTTTTGCACAGCAGAATAGATCTTATCAAAGCTTGAACCGGGATCAATAATGACGCCTTCACCCTGATGGCCTAGAATATAGCAGTTGGAATCAAAGATACCCCGGCCAATCCTTTGAAAATAAATGCCTGCCTCATCCGCTTGCAGCTTGAGAGAGAGTGCAGAATCATCTGCACTCTCTCCCATCGCCTTCCAATAGCTAGCTATCGCATACAAATCCGGCTGATCCGACTCGTGCTCTAAGAGCAAAGCGCTTAATGCGGAAGGACTGATTCCTGCAAGGATTTCCTTCAGTAAAGGATAGACATCCTCTTTAGCAACAAGCTTTTGCTGAACTTGCTGCAATATATACTGAGTCATATCGGCAGTTGAAGACATTACACTTCACTCTTGAGAACATTCAATGTTCCCAGCCCTT
Organism: Paenibacillus sp. LS-5; assembly: GCF_056121505.1. Taxonomy (NCBI): domain Bacteria; kingdom Bacillati; phylum Bacillota; class Bacilli; order Caryophanales; family Paenibacillaceae; genus Paenibacillus; species Paenibacillus sp. LS-5. Next base: position 93,776 of record NZ_JBWAVA010000014.1, read on the forward strand.
CCTTAACGGAAATTTCTCCCGCTTCTACAGCATCCAGCAAGGTAAATAATTGATCTGCGGATGCTTGTGGCTCCAGCTTGGAAGCTATATAGCGGGCTTGATCTGCAATTGTCGGATACGAAAAGACGTCAGACACATCCATTACACCCGGGAATGCGGTGTTAATCTGTTTATGTAACTGTATGGACAGTATCGAGTCTCCACCCAAATTATTAAATTGCTCCCCAACATCCAACACATCCAAGTCGAGTACCTCTGCCCAGATGAGTGTTAATTTTTTTTCAACATCGGTAAGTTCGCCTTTACCTTTAACCGTAATCTGCTCCCATACCTTCTGGGTCGAGGAAGCCTTTTTCTTGCCTTTGAGAAGAACCGCATTCTTCTCCATTTCCGTCCGAATCTCCTGGGATAACCGAATCGGCAGATGATCCATATGTTCCAGAATCAGTGGAGTGTTGACCTCTGCCGGGATGATATGCCCCATTCCATAAAGAAGAGCCATATCCATGATATCCAGAGCATGGGCGGTTGAAATAGGCTGAAACATGGATTCATCATGAACCGCTCCATAGTCGACAGCCATCCCCGTCTCTTTCCATGAAGGCCAGTTAATTGATATCGTCCGTCTGCCAAGCTTATTGGCATAGTCGCTGAATGCGTCAAGAAAAAGGTTGGCTGCTGTATAGTCTCCCTGGCCCGGGCCACCCATTAGCGAGGCAATCGAAGAAAATTGAATGAAGAAGTCCAGTCCGTCTTGCGCAGTCACGCTATGAAGATTCAAGGTTCCCGTCACTTTCGGAGACATAACCGGTACAAGGTCTTTAACTTCCTTATGGATCAAGAATCCATCCCCTGCAACGCCGGCGGCATGGATAACCCCTCTTACTTCTCCGTATTTGCTTCGGAGTCCCGATACAGCAGCTTGCAAAGCCAGACCATCGGCAACATCTACAGAAATACACTCTACTGTTGAGCCGAGGCGTTCCACTTCAAGCAGAGCAGAAATTTTCCGGCACAACACCGGATCTTCCCCCGCTGCAAGCACCATCTCCCAATAACTACGTTCAGGAAGAGCAGTTCTGTTAAACAGGGCCAGCCGCACCTTGTTTTTGTGGGCGAGATACTTCGCCATCTCCAATCCCAGTCCGCCAGTCCCTCCTGTTATCAGGTATAGGCCATCCCTCCGGATCTCAAGGGACTGCTGTTCAAGCTGTTCCAGATTAAGCATTCCAAATTCCTGAACGTACCGTATACCTTGTCTATAGGCAGTGGAGTAGGCACTACCGGAATGATCAAGCTCAAGCATCAACTGCTCTATCGGCAGTTCGCTATCCAGGTCCAAAGAACGTGTCTGCATATGCTCATATTCGTCTTTCAACACCTTTCCCAGACCAAAAGCCGCTGCAAGCAGTGGATGCAATTCCCTTTCGCGGGCATTCACTTCATGTACATTCCTCCCAATGAGCACAATATCAAGGGGGCGAGAAACCTTGTTGAGCAGAAGAGCCTTCACTAGCTGGAACACGGCGATCATCTCATTGTAAGGATTATCCACCACAGTGTATAGTGTATTTATCTCTCTTTTCTCCTCAATTGTAAAGAAATTAATAATTTGGGTGAATTCCTCAGTTTGTATTTCTTCGATCAGCCGTAAAATATCTTCATATTTATCAGTTATGGTAAAATGATGGCTATCCTTTTTGTTATATTGGGGACCCCGCCCAACGACAATAACCACACGGCCTTCCTCTTCCATACGTTGAACCAATGAATCACTGTATTGCTTGTTATCGCTGAATACCAGCACATGCTGATGGCGGTTAGGCGTGGTATTTGCCTGCGGCTCTTCGACCCAGTTCAAGAAATAAGGCTTCACCTTCTGATTGCTCATTTGCTTGAACTTCACCTGTTCCATCATACTGATGCGTTTAATAGAATAGTCTTCAATTTCAGCAAATACGCGGCCTTCCAAATCCATAAGAACCACGTCATATTCAAGCGTTTCATTGGATTTACGGTGGTTGGTTTTCTTTTGGAAAAAGCTATAGAATTTCTGTGGCATGCGCCCCCGAACGGTGAAGCTTTTGAAGGTAAAAGGCAAATACACATCTGCCAGCTTTTTAATCATCGGGTTGACGGCATTATCCAGAAGCGACGGGTAGAAAAAGAAGTTATCCATTTCCCCCTCATAATTCTGGGGAATCGATAGCAGCAGCAATGCTGTGTCTTCACTTTCGTCTGTCCGTGCTTTCAGCAGATTATCCCAGCGCTCACTTAAGTGAAATTTCCCGGACACTGAATTGAACGGCTCCATAGGAGGAAATATCGGGCATAATTCCTGAAGGTCGCGCAGGTTTTTGAATTTTTCAATTGGCTGCTCTATAAGATAGGCCCTGCCTTCTGCATGAACTACCCATGATTTTCCGGATTCCGGCTGACTGGTGACCATAAATCCCACATGATCCCGTTCTTTCTTCAGCACAGTCTGAACTAATCTTGATTCATCGGGCTGGAGGATCAGCGGCGTCAGGAAAACAATGTCCTTAAATTGCAAATCGTTGCTGTTATAGTATCTGGAGCATGCTTCCCGTCCCCACTCCACGTAGGTAACACCCGGAACAATATGGGCATCCATAAATGTATGATCCTTAAGAATCCAATGGGACTCAACCGATAATCGGGTTTCAAAGATCAGCCGGTCATAGGAATCGGTCACCACCCTGTCCAGCAGCGGATGCGGGATGTCTTTGGATGCTGCAGTTGGTGCGGTGGACAATACTTTGGAGCCCGCCCAACAATGCAATTTATCAAAAACATATACGGGAAGCGGCAGCATCTGTCTATTCTGGTCTCTGTACATTTCCGCCCATTTCAGTTCTGCTCCTTGAACATACAATGAACCGAGAAGGCACATTTTGTTCAAACCAGTTCCATCTTCATCCCCTGAGTCCAAGAGCTGATCTGCTTCATTGCTCACACGATAACGCTCCGCATGGCTGAGCGCTCCCTCCTTCTCTACGCCCCGGGTGCCGGCAACTGCCGCATTCCCTCCGTACCAGACCTGCTTAGCGGAAAGCTGCGAGAGTGATGCTGCTCCGGTGATAGTCTCCAGTTGATGAAGCAGCTCTTCGCGACTCCGGAAGACGAGGGCCAACCGATGGGAGTAATGACCTCTGCCCACGGCTGCTGTATAGCAAAAATCCGCCAAATGCAGTTCTGTCGCTTGTTCTACGTAATTACGGTAGCTTTCTACCAGATTTTGAAGGGTTCCCTCGTGAATTGCTGAGATCGGAAGGAAGTATATGGTATCCGCCAGCTCACGGTCCGAAGCTCTCGGAGGTGCTTCTTCAATAATCAGATGCGCATTGGTTCCACTGAAGCCGAAGGAGCTGATGCCCGCTCTCCGCGGAGCCTGACCCTTCTCCCACTTTCTTTGGATGTCATTCACATACAGCGGGGAATCCGGGAAGTTAATATAGGGGTTAGGCTCCATAAAGTGAATGCTGGCCGGCATAATCTTATGCTTCATGCTTAAAATTACTTTGATTAACGCGGCTACCCCGGAAGCAGCTACGGTGTGACCGATGCTCGTCTTCACGGCTCCAATTCCGCAAAACTGTGCGGCATCCGTGTAACGTCTAAACGCATTGGTGATCCCTTTAATCTCGATCGGGTCACCAAGAGCCGTACCGGTACCGTGTGCTTCAATATATTGAATCGTCTCAGGCGATATTCCAGCGGCTTCCCACGCCCGGCAGATTACATCTTCCTGAGCTGAAGCGTTAGGTGCTGTAATTCCATTAGAGGCCCCATCGTTATTGATGGCACTGCCTTTAATGACTGCATGGATATTATCTCCGTCTGCCAGCGCCTGGGACAGCGGCTTAAGCAGGACTGCGGCTACAGCTTCTCCCCATACTGTTCCAGTAGCATTGCGATCAAAAGTACGTACCATATGGTCATCTGATTCGACCATATTCAGATCCATAGGTCCGCTTTCTCCTTCAATCGACATGCATTGAACTTGAACTCCACCAGCGACGGCAAAGTCGCATTCCCCCTTACGCAAGGAATCACATGCCAGGTGGATAGACACGAGACCGGCAGAGCAAGCGGTGTCCACAACTATGCTCGGTCCCCGAAAATTATAGAGATAGGAAATCCGGCGGGATAAAATCCCAGGCCAGGAGCCTGTCAGATGCATCGGATCAGGTTCTGTTAGCAGCCGGTATATCGGCAGGTTGGCATGATCCTTTCCCACAAATACTCCGGTACGGGTCCCCATCATTTTTTCCCCGCCATATCCGGCATCCTCGAAGGCTTCATGACAAGTCTGCAAAAATAGCCGCTGTGAGGGGTCCATAAATTTGGCCTCTCGCGGAGATAACTTGAAAAAGGGGGCGTCAAAGGCATCTATCTCGCTCAGAAAGCCGCCAATGCCCGCCACGATTCCTCCGTCCTTGTCGGTTTCCATAGAACCACCCGCCAAAATCTCCTGAACAGTCGGGTTGAGCAGCAAAGATTCCCATTTGATGCGGGATTGAGGGAACCTCCCGATACAATTCCGCTCATTCTCCAGATTCTCCCAATACTCATCCAAATTCTCTGCGCCAGGAAATTTTCCCGACATTCCAATGACTGCGATGTCTTCTTCGGCGGACCCGGACGAACCCTGCAGGTCATTAAGCAGTTGCTTGGCCTCCGCTGGTGAAAGCTGCCGGGCGGCCACTTGCTCGAATATATAATTCTGTACCTTTTTCATCGTTTCTCTCCTTCTCCGAATAAGCTACCGGCCATTTCAGCCGAAATCTCGCCTTTCGCCAGACGTTCCAGCACATCATCCATGAATTGTTCCTCCGTACCGGAAACTGCCGAATCACTGACGAGGCGCTGATTTCCTGTTTTGCCGTCAATGAACCTGGACATTTCATGAATGGTAGAGTAGGTAAATACATCGGAAATATCCAGCATGCCCGGGAAAACCAAATCCAGTTCACGCAACAAATGCGTAGCAAGAATGGAGTCTCCGCCCAAGTGATTGAAATGTTCAAAAACGTCTATTTGCTCCAGTCCAAGAACCTTGCCCCAAGCGTTCCCCAGCTTTTGATCAATAGCTGTCCATTCCGCCTCCATTTTTCCTGTAAGCACGACTGGACGGTCCAGCGGCATGGGCTGGCTCTTTCTTTTCGTGGCCCGGCGTGGATTTCGCATTGAATTCACCCTATTGTGCAGCATAGGAAGAGTGACCTCTAATTGCCCGAGCGTTTCCAGGTCCAGTTCACCAACAACGATGTTCTCCACCCTGGCATGGAGTATTTCGTCCAGAGCCTCCATCGCTTGGCGGGTCGTAATCGGCAGGAATAGTCCTCTGGCCTCACTTCGGCCGAAATCCACTGCCATGCCGATTTCCTTCCAGGCTGTCCAGTTAATGCTTACAGTCCTTAGCCCCTTAAGGTTACGAGACTGGGAAAAAGCATCCAGATAGGCGTTCGCTGCAGTATAATCACTTTGACCCGGCGCCCCGGTCAACGAGGTGATACTCGAATAAGTAATAAAGAAATCAAGATCGTCCTGACGCGTCAAACGATCCAAATTCCATGTTCCCCTGGTTTTGGGTTGAAGGGTAGTCGCAAAGTCTTCCTCCTGGCGCTGGGACAGAAATCCGTTTCCAGCCATACCCGCACAATGTATGACACCATGAATCGGCCCGTATTTGCTTCGAACCTCCTTCAGCACTTGCTCCAGTTCATTCCCTGACGACACATCGGCATAGTAATAATGGGCTTGTTCTTCCCTAAGCCCAACCGTTTCGCTGTTCTTATTCTCTGGCCGCGGATTGCGGCTGATTAGGATCAGGTGCGCCCCGGAACGGGCGGCTAAAAACCGGGCGGCTTCCATTCCCAGACTACCCGTGCCGCCAGTGATCACATACGCTCCGCTTTCCTTTATCACCAGTGGATGTTTTTCTTTTGACGCCACATCTCCCTCTATCAATTGGGGCAGGTAACGGATGTGATTCCGATAAGCAGCTTCATAGGAGTACTCTAAGGGACTGAGAATCTCCTGCACCAAAAGGCCGGCCTGCATCACATCATCAATATCCAGACTGCGGCATTTGATCTGGGGGTGCTCCAGCTCAATTCCTTTGAGCAGACCGCACAAAGCGCCATGAAGAGGATTAACGGTCAAGGAGTCGGCCGTTACCGTACGGGCGTAGTCACTAACCAGATTCAACCGGACCGGTTCCGTCCAGCCGTTCTTGAGGAGGGCCCTGATCAGGTAGAACAAGCTGAACAATCCGGTGCTCTCCTGCCCCTGAAATTCTGTAATATCCTTCGGTTCAGTTGCCTCGCCTATAGTCAGCATGTGCAGGACATCTGTTATTCCTTTGCCGGATAAATCCCGGAATAGCCGGTTATATGCCTCCTGGTCCGGGCTTACTTCATACAATCCTTCATGATGCTTGCGATACTCCAACCCGTGTATCACCTCGGTGCATGTTCTGCCGGTACGCTTCAGCTCTGCAATTACTTCGCGATTCAGGGGCGAGGATCCCCGGAAAATCAATACCGGACCATTAGTCAGCGGTATAGAAGGCAATGCATCCATGAGGTCAGAACGGCTCCACACTACCTCATGGTATATAGGATTCCGGCTTGCCGGTGCAGAGACCTCACTGACCTTCTTAATCACATAATCTTCAATTTCAGCAAATACCTGTCCCTCTTCATCCATGAGGACAATATTCCACTTTGCTGTCTCAGCCTGGCCCTGCTGCTGCTTCACGGAAGCATAACTGTAAATACGGGAAGCGGCACGCCCGTATATCCGCAACGATGTATAAAAAAACGGCAGGAATGTATCACTGCCTGCAATCAAATTCGAGGCATTGATCGCACAGTCCATCATCGAGGGGTGCAGCGCATATGTCTCCAGATCACTAATAAAGGAATCTGGCAGCTCCAAATATAGGAGCGTGCTTCCATCATCCCCTGCAAATGCCTTCTTTACAGTATCCCAGCGGGGACCCGTAACGATGACCCCTTGTGTTCTCGGCTCGGAATCCAGATGAATTTCAGCTGATTCTTCCATATATTTGTTGAGATCAAAACGAGGAGGTTTGCTTCCGTCATTAGGAGCCAAAAGGGCTTCAGCGTGAACGATCCAATTCCCGTCGCCGGGATTTTGGCTTGTGGCATAGAAGCGGGCTAATTCCTCTCCTTGCTTTTCGATTACAAAATGCACCTCACGCGTTTCCTCCTGTGCCATCGACAAAGGTGTTAGAAAGGTCATCTCCCTGATCTCCAAATATCTGTCAGGGTATTGGCGGATTCCAATTTCCCGTGCAATTTCAAGATAGGCCGTACCCGGTAGCACGTATTGTCCAAAAACCTTGTGTTCTTCCAGCGCCCACAAGTGCTCAGGACTGTAATCGGCGGAATAGATAATAAAGTCCTTAGAGGCAGCAAGTTGGCGTCCGACAAGTGGATGCTCATGTTCTTTCACGGGAGAAGCTGAGCGTTCGAACCATGCACGGCGCTGAATCCAGCAGCGTTTGCGGTTGAACGGGTACGAAGGAAGGCCTGACAATCTGCGAATCCCTTCCTTGTACAACCGCTCCCAGCTGATATCCGCCCCCTGAACATAGAGTTCACATAGCAGGTGAAGATCCTCTCCGCTCTGAACCGCAACTAGAGCAGCTTCACCGAGAGAGTTCAACCTTTGCTGCTCTGCTTCGCTCAGCTCTCCTGCCAGACGATGCTCTTTATTCCTGGAAGCTTCTTTATGAAAGCCGCATAACAGCTTGCCTGCACTGTTGCGGACACCCGCATCTCCCGTGGCCAATTCATTCAGACGTGCACACAACTCCTTCTTGTCCTCAAAAAGAATAGCGGCGCGGTGCTCGTAGTGCCCGCGTCCTGTATTAGCCGTATAACACAAGGAATCCAACGGGTAATCCCGTTCCGCCAGCAGCTCTGCATATTCCTCTGCCAATTTAGCCAGCCCGGCCGAATACTGGGCGGATAATGTCAGGATATAGGGCGATACCCCCGGCCCTGCAGCATAACCGGCTGAGGCCGGAGGTGCGGAGGCACCGCCTTTCAAAGGGCTTTCTTCCAAAACCAAATGACAATTAGTACCGCTTAAGCCAAAGGAGTTGATACCGCAGCGGCGGGGCTGCTCCCGCTTATCCCACTTCATGAGGCTGTCATTGACAAATACCGCTGAATTCTCAAAGGAAATTTGCCGGTTAGGCCGGTTAAAGTGAAGGCTTGAGGGGATTTCCCCATGGCGCAGGGCCATCACACACTTCACCAGCCCTGCGATTCCTGCGGAGCTGTCCAGATGCCCTATATTCGTTTTGACTGAACCAACGGCACAGAACTGCTTGCCTGACGCATAAGGCCGGAAAGCCCGGTCAATACCGGAAATTTCGATTGGATCACCTAACCGGGTTCCGGTTCCATGAGCTTCTATATAAGTCACGCTGTTCGGATCAATTCCCGCCTCTCTCCAAGCGCGTTGAATCACTTCTTCCTGGGAGCCTGGGTTCGGGGCGGTAAGTCCAGCCCCTGTTCCGTCCTGGTTCACTGCACTCCCTTTGATGACAGCATATACATCATCCCCATCTTCTATGGCCTTGCGCAAAGACTTGAGCATTACGGCGGCAACTCCTTCACCGATACCTGTCCCGTCAGAGCTGTCGTCAAAGGTACGGGCTTGCCCATCTGAAGACTGAATGCCGATGGCCCATTCCTTCTCCCCCTGCACTGGTGTCAACAGCACCTTTACGCCACCGGCCAAGGCCTGATCGCATTCTCCATGACGGATGGCCTGGCAGGCTTGATGCACGGCGACAAGTGACGAAGAGCAGGCCGTGTCAATAAGCATGCTTGGGCCCTTCAGATCAAGCAGGTACGCGATCCTGCTTGCTGTAATGGATTTGATATTTCCGGATGTTGCCATGCCGAAGTGCTCCGGCTCATTATGAAGAATATGACGTTTGTATTCGTCATAGAAATCGGTGCTGTAGCCCAAAAATACGCCTGTCCGGCTTCCGTGTAATCTGCCTCCGCCATATCCGGCATCTTCAATCGTCTGCCATGCGGCTTCCAGAAAAATCCTCTGGTTGGGGTCCATCAGGCTTGCTTCTTTGGGAGAAAGCCGAAACAGTGAGGCATCAAATTGGTCCACTTCCGGCATGAATCCGCCGCGTGTATATTCCAGTGCTGCATCACTGATTCCCAAGGAGCCCATATAACGTATGTAAGGCTCCGCGTCTTTACGGCGCTCTTCTGGGAAGTCGCCAGTCATATCACGGCCGCTGCGCAGGGCTTCCCAGAATTCAGTCAGATTGCCCGCACCGGCAAAACGGCCGGCCATTCCGATAATAGCAATATCCTTCTTGGAGACGTTCATGACACTCTTCTGCATATCCGAACCCGTTTCGGGAGCACAACTTTTCAAATCCGGCCAGTTCATCCTTTTGTCCCCTCTTCGGCTTAGTTGGCGCTCAATTGCCATTCATGCAAATAGTCGGAAGACAAATCCTGCCTTCCTGTTTCCCTGAAAATTTGTTCAAAACGTTCGATTTGCTCTTCAAGCGGCGTTCTTTTCGTACGAAAAGCTAACCGCAGCATATCCAGCGAGCGTCTCATTTGATCAAGTGTTGGCTCGGTTCCCTGCTCCTCCAGACTTTCCTGCATTTTGGCGATCTCCCGGTAGGGCTCCTGAAATCCCGTACGGTACTCGTCCAGATCAGGATTGCTATTCTTCGTACATACCGCAACCGCCAAACAACGGGTCACTATTGTCACAGCCTTTCCCTTAACGCTTACAGGATCAACAAGAAGAGAATGTGCCCGCTCCCGCTCCGCCTCTCTGTCAAAAGCATAGCTGTCGATTAATGGCGTATTCTTGCGAATGAGTGTACGCAGAACCGTCTCAGGCCCCATCTCCAGGGCTAACGTTATCCCCTGTTTCCGCATATAGGTAACTGACTCTGACCAACGCACCGGTGCTGTCATCTGTTCGACCAGCAGCTGTATGATCTGCTCCGGTCCGGCATAAGGCCGCGCTGTAACATTGGACAGCACCGGGTAACGTAGCGCCTTGAAGCTGTATTTCTTAAGCTCTTCCTCTAATTGAATGGCTGCCGGCTCCATCAACGGGCTGTGAAAAGGAGCACTTACTTTCAGTGGAGTGACACGGGCACCCATCTTCTCCAGCATCGAGCTTGCCTCTTCAACCGCAGGCTGGTGACCGGAGATCACAATTTGATTGGGGGCATTGTAATTGGAGATGACAACCCGGTGATTCTCGCGTGAGACCCGGGCAAGAACCTCGCGGATCTCTTGTTTGGAGAGCTGACCTACTGCCGACATCGTACCGGATGGTTCCGACAGGATGCTCCCCATAAGCATCCCCCGTGTGCGCACAATCCGCACCGCATCCGCAAATTCCAGACAGCCTGCAGCGCAAAGAGCGCTGAATTCTCCCAGACTGTGTCCGGCAACCATTACAGGCTCTACTCCTGTTTCCTGCATATACACACGGTAAGCAGCGATACTGGTTGCCAGTATCGCCGGCTGGGCATTCTCAGTTTTTCTTAATTCCATTTCGCTTCCTGTAAGAATCAGTTCCTGCAGATTGAAGCCGAGAGCGTCGTTCGCTTCTTCAAAGGTATGCCGCGCCACCTTGAACTCGTCTGTCCATTTCTTGCCCATGCCCGTCTTTTGCGAGCCTTGTCCTGGAAACAATAAAGCCAGTTTATGCATTAAACCCGCCTCCTTCAGTTTGAATAATCCATTCCAATGTCTTCATAAACAGACTTGTCCACTTCTCTGCCGTATCTCTGGCCAGACGGTCGGCCTGATAGTCGGCATGAAAGCTTATCCTGTCACCCGCTGGCGCTATATGTGCGGTTACCACAAAATCCATCACATGCCCATAATCTCCGTAAGCCCACTCCCGGAGCGAATATGCGGGGATGATCTGATTCGTGGCTTTGGTTATGATCATGTCCGTGAGCCATGCGATTGGATAACTTTCGCCACGGGAACCTTCCTGCCGCTGAATCGCCACACGTTCAATCAATTCATGGAACCCCGATAACCCCTCCAGTTCAACCGTGAAAGGAATAACCCCGCTCCCTTCTTCCGGCAAAAGCTGGATAGTAACTTCAGATTGTGCCGAAAGACTTGATAACACATAGAGATATGCACTAAGTCCGAGATCACTGATGGTACTGCGCTGCTGCGCTGCAAACCGGCTCAAGCTCTCGAAATCGGTTCCCCCTATCTCGAAGCTCCAGCCTTCACCGCTGCTGTCGTAATCCGTATCTGACAGATTATCAGGAAAGTCTAGCAGAGCCAGTTGCAGTTCTCTGCGTTCCCCGGTTGCCTTATCGATCCATTCGGCCAGTCCGGCGACTGTCGGAGAGACGAAAATATCAGCCGCGTTCAGCTTGCCGGGATAGTGGGCTTCAAGCCTGGAGTGCAGCATGACGGCCAGCATGGAGTTGCCGCCCAAATCAAAAAAGTTGTCATGAATCCCGATAATATCCTTGTTCAGCAGCTCTCTCCACTCCTGAATCAGCAAGGATTGCGTAGGAGTACCCGATTCTGCGAAAGCCTCTGCAAGAAGCGGCCTTTGTGTATCCGGTGCAGGCAGGGCATTCCTGTCTATCTTCCCACTCGTTGTTAGCGGAAGTTCCTGCAATTGCACAAAATAAGAGGGGATCATATATTCAGGCAAATACCTGGACAATTCCGCTCTTAGCGAATCTACCGACCATACCTGATCGGAAGTATAATAGGCAACCAGGTACTGCGCATGCTCTTCGGCAGTTCCCTTGGCTACAACTACACAGTGGTAAATCCCGGGTAGAGTAAGCATCCGGTGTTCAATTTCACCGGGTTCAATACGGTAACCTCTAATTTTCACCTGGAAATCGGTCCGGCCGAGAAATTGCAAATGTCCGCCATCCCATCTCACCAAATCACCGGTCTTGTAGAGGAGTCCCCCGGGATGAACGGGCAGTGACACGAAGCGTTCTTCCGTCAGTTCAGGCCGGTTCCAGTATCCCCGCGCAAGCCCGTCTCCACCAATATATAACTCACCGGCCGCGCCCATCGGCACCAGTCCGCCCTGTGAATCCAAAACATAAAACACAGTATTGGCAATAGGCGTTCCAAGCCCCGCTGCACCAGGAGATGTCACTTCCTGCACCGATGACCATACCGTCGTTTCTGTAGGGCCATACATATTGTAAATTCTTGCCCTGGTTAACATCCGCAGTTCCTGGATCAAGGTTGCCGGCAGCAGTTCCCCACCAATTAGAAGACCTTTTAAGGAAGCCAGAAATGATGGTTTATGCACGCTTCCCAGTAACATCTGCAGCCGTGAAGGCGTTGTCTGCAGCCATTTCCCTTTTTCCCGGATAATCAGATCATCCAGCTTCACAGGATCAATCTGGCTAACCTCATCTGCTATAATGATCCGAAGTCCCTGAGATAGCGGCAGCAGCGATTCGAGCACGAAAATATCGAATGAGATGCTGGTCACGGACACTATGGAATCCCCGGGATCAAAACTGATCCGGTCCGTAATGCCGAGAATGAAGTTATGCAGGGAAAGATGCTCAATCATGACTCCTTTGGGTTTGCCGGTCGAGCCAGAAGTATAGATCATGTAAGCCATATCACGTTCCGTGCAGCGAATCTGCGGATTCTCAGGCTGTGTGCCCTTTAATAAAAGCTCCGAGAGGACAATCAGCTGGATCTCGGTTTCAATGAACTGTTCTGGAAGGCAGCTTGTGTCTGCAATCAGCAACTGTACTCCGCTGTCTTCCAGCATGTAATTCATTTTTTCCGCCGGAGTGGAGGGATCAATGGGCAAATAGGCAGCACCGGTTTTCAAAATTCCCAGTTGCACCGCGAGAGTGTCTGCACTGCGGGGGATCAGCATGCCAACCCGTTGTCCAGGTGCAGCCCCCCTGTGTATTAAGTGTTCTGCTATGGCATTTGCTCTTTCATTCAACTGCTTATAGGTGTATCTTAGTGTACCGTCGGTCACTGCTTCTTGATCAGGATGCCTTATACTCTCAGCTTCAATTAATTCCACAACATTCAGCTTCCGGTCATAGGGACGGCTGGTGCGGTTGCCGAGCTCCATCCGCTCCCGCTGTTCCGGAGTAAAAAGATCACACTCCGATAGGGCCAGGGAAGGATTATAGATGCATTGAGCCGTCAAATGCATAAGATGGGCCACAATGTCCCGTACCCTGCTCTCACTATAGAGGGTGGTGTGATAGGCGGTTCTTATCCCAACAGTCTCTCCGGCAATGTAGAAGGTGAACTGAATATCTACCCCCGTCTCCTCACCGCCGTAACAGTCATCGTGCAGCCCTTCCATGCCGGCGGCTGTACGCAGGCGGAGAGGCAGGGGCTCTGCAGCTGTGTCATCGGCTAATAATTCCCGTATGGCGGAAAAGGGAAGATTTTTATATTTTTTCGCTTCATTCACGGTTTTCTGAACGGCGGACAACCAATTCCTGAATGAGTCTGAATCTTCCATATAGCTCCGCAGCATGAACAGCCCTTTCAAATCGGCATCGTCAGCTTCTCCCGCAAAGGGCGGCATACCAAGAACAACATCCTGTTCACCGGTATATTTGTACAACAAATAGCCAAGTGCTGCCGTTAACAGCAAATACACGGAAAATGGCGAGCCACCACCAGTCTTCAGAAGCTTCTCCGAGACAGGTGAGTCAAAGCGCGATTCGAAGAATCCCTCTAGTACACCATTCACCGTATCTTGCGGCTGCATTGGTTCAAATCCGCAGATCTCAGCAAGGCCACCCAGCTTGCTCAGCCAATAGTTCCGTTCTTCCTCCCACTCGTTGCCCGTCCGTATCAAATTAAGCGCAACCTGATTCAAGACCTGCATTCTCTGTCCCCCAATCCCTTATACTCTCAAGCCAGTGCGACAGAGTAATCCGCCAGCGTATAGTAGGTTTGAGTCTCTTCACGAATAAGATGGACCCATTCCTGTTGCTCCTCTTCGGAGATGCGTTTGGTTCTAAGGATAGTCAACAGCAGATCCAGAGCCGTCCGCATCTGTTCATAGCTCAGAGGAACCCCCGAGCGCTCCGTCTGCTCCTGCATTTGTTCCAACCGCTGGTAAGATTCCAGAACCCCTTGCCGGTAAGCCTCCTGATTATCATTAGCATTGGGAGTTGCTGCAGCAATAGCCAGGCAACGTCCCAGAAAGGTTGGATTATGCTTTTTGAGCTCCTCCATCGCATTCAAGCTCCCGATGAGCTGCTGGCGATCCATACGCTGATCGAAGCTGTAAGCCCGGGTGCCGCTGACATTCTCTTCAACCAATGCACTGAGTACATTCTTCGGTCCTAGCTCAATCGTCGTTGTCACCCCAAACCGCTTCAAGTATTGCATCGTCGCTTGCCACTGCACCGGCTGAATCAATTGCAGTGCTAGCATTTCCGCAATGGAACTATGACTTGGGTAAGGCCGTCCCGTAACATTAGAAATGACCGGCCAGCGGAGCGGATAATATGGAATGGACTGCAGCGTTTCTTTCAATTTCATGGCGACTTCCGCCATCATAGGGCTGTGAAAGGGAGCACTCATGAATAATGGTGTTGCTACCCCTCCGCTTTGGCCGATTCGTTCCTCCGCAGCCGCCACTGCAGAGGCTTGGCCCGAGATAGCCGCTTGCTTTGGAGCGTTCCGGCAACTGATGGATAGCTCATCTCCGTAAGGGGAAATTTCCAGACACACTTGCTCCAGATCTTCCATAGAGATGCTGTCAATGATGCTCATAGCCCCTTCTCCACGGTCGATCAACAATTGAGTCAGTTCGCCGCGTTGTCTGACCAGTCTAAGCGCATCTGCAAAGCTTATAGCTCCGCCAGCCGTAAGCGCGGCATACTCACCCAGACTGTGTCCGGCGGAGAATTCCGGTTCTATGCCAACCTCCTGCATATAGACCCGGTAAGCACTAATGCTGGCCGTCAGCATTGCCGGCTGAACAATCCCGGACTTACCCAGGTCACTATAGCTGCCATCAAAGCACAGAGCTGACAGATCGAACCCAAGTACATCATTAGCCTCTTCAAAGGTTTGCCTAGCAATGGCATATTCCTCGTGTAGACTCTTGCCCATCCCGATATATTGCGAGCCTTGTCCAGGAAATAATAATGCGATTTTTTCCATATAACGCTTCCCCCTAATCCATTACTCTTACGTTCACATAGTCGGGGAAGGGCTGAACATTATCGAGGTTATTCCTCAATATAGTTACCTCACCGTTGACTTCAACTTCCTCAAATCCGGCAAAACGGTAAGTCACATACATCATCCGGTTGCGCTGGTTGGCCACAAACTCAGCGCGTAGCTTACGGTTAGCCTTCTTGGCCTCCTGCATTACATAATTTAACATTATGCTACCCACCCCGCGCGACATCACCCGGCAAGACATAAGCAGCAGCTTCAAGGTCCATTCCTCTTCCCCGCACTCTACAAGGGTCAGTCCGATTTTACCGTATTGCCCGTACTTATCCTCCAACCCCGAAATGAATAGAAGATGCCGGTCTGAACGTGAGAAGGCATCCAATTCGTCATAGGAATAGGTGTAGCCTGTTGTATTCAACTGATGGGTCCGTACGGTTAATTCCTCCGCTCGCTTCAAATCATCGGCCCCCACACGGGAAATAGTGAACCGCATACCCAAGGTTGCCAGGAACTCCTCCTGCGGACCCTGGAACTGATCTTCTACCTCCTTGCGGATGATATCCGTCATATACATTTTACGGCGCAGCTTCGAATCTTCCGTCAAAAAGAGGGGGGTCATATCCGCTCTTTCCAGCAAATTCTCAATATCATCGGCAGAAATGCAGCGGACCTGAGGCAGCTCAAATTCGACTTCCTCTCTTTCAAAGGCCTGATCATCAACGAAAGCAATCGTATCCAGTCCGATATTAATCAGCTCAGCAATCTTGCGGATCGATGAGGATTTGGAGCTCCAGTGGATCTGCGGGTACAAGAAATACTCATCAATCCCAAGCTGTTTCAGAACAGTCATGGCATGCTCATGGTCATTTTTGCTGGCGATGGATTGGAGAATCCCCCGTTCGTCAAGCGTTCGGACCACTTGAAGCACATTTTCCCTAAGCTCTACTTCCCCGTCTTCAAGTAACACTCCATTCCACATCGTATGATCCAAATCCCAGACCAGGCATTTCACCTTGGCTTCTGTCTCCTTGTGGCCCGGCCGGTTGACCGATTGCGCTTGAGTCGCTTCCAATTGAATTCCTTCTCTCCGTGGTTTAGGTTTTATTGCACTGGCACCAAACGATCCACCAGCTCGGCGATAGCATCAATAGTCCGGAAATTATCAAAATTCATATCATTATTCTGAATACGGATTTTGAACTGCGATTCCAGGAACATAACCAGCTGCATGGCAAACAGCGAATTCACAAAGCCGGATGCAAAAATATCGTCATGATCCTCCAGCGTAACATTCTTTATATAACGGGACAGAAACTGGCGAACACTAGCTTTGATTTCATTCATGAATAATTCCACCTTCGCTTATTTTTTTGGGAATAGATTAACAATTAGGAATAATTATAGAACCCTTGCCCCGATTTGCGTCCAAGCTTCCCGGCATCTACCATTTTTCTGAGAAGCGGGCAGGACCGGAACTTCGGATCTTGATACGCATCGTATAACGCTTCAACGGAGTACAGGATCGTATCCAGTCCGATCAGATCCCCCGTTTCCAAAGGACCGCTTTTATGTCCAAAACATTCTTTGAAAATCGTATCAACCTCTTCCGGCAATGCCACCTGGTCCTGAACCAGCCAAATAGCTTCATTAATAGTCAGCATTAACACGCGGTTGGATACAAAGCCGGGCATATCGTTCACAACCACACATTTTTTGTTCATGCTGGCCAGCAGTTGCTTAGCGTTATCAATCGTAGCCTCAGAAGTGTATGTTCCACGGATCGCCTCAACCGTCGGTATAAGGGGGACCGGGTTCATGAAATGGATGCCCAGGATCCGGTCTGCCCTTTGGGTCAGCGAGCCGATGCGGGTAATCGAAATACAGGATGTATTTACAGCAAACACCGTGGATTCCGGGCAGATCGCGTCTAGTGCCGGATAAATCTCTTTCTTGATCTCCCATTTTTCCGTAGCATTTTCAATCACAAAATCTGCATCGTGCATAATGTGCAAATCTGTACTTGTCTCAATTCTGCTGAGTACTTCATCCGGATCGAAATGATCTCCTCCCTGGGAATAAAAGCTCTGAAACCGGACATTTTTGTAAATTTCTTCTTTAGCCTTATCCAAAATATCCTTGTTGATGTCCATCAGCAGCACTGAATACCCGGACTGAGCTAGACTTTGCGATACCCCGATCCCCATTACACCTGCACCCACAACGCCGATACGCTTCATATTCCCTTTCCCCTCTCGAATCCTAAGTTAAAAATCAAAATCGACATGAAGCTCCTCACCGAAGCTCGATATCATCTGGCGGCCGCTTTTCAGCTCCAGTTCATCAATTCTCCCGTTACTGTTCAGCCGCATGGATTCCAGGAGACCGACATAATCCTCCTTCATCCGGCTGATTGTTGCTTCGCTAAATAATTTCGAGGCATATTCGAAACTGCATTTCAGTTTTCCCTTAACCTCCTCTACCTCAAGTGTGATATCAAATTTAGAAACGTAGGTAGGAATATCATCATTTAGCGTCAGGATTAAATCCGAGGTTTGAATGATGCTCTTGCCTACATTGTGAAAAATAAAACAAACATCAAAAAGCGGATTTCTGGAAGGGTCACGCTTTACCTTAAGCACATCCACAATCTCATCAAAAGGAATATCAGAGTGGCTGTACGCTTCCAGTGCAGTCTGGCGGACTTCCTTAAGAAAATCTTGCAGTCTCTTGTGCGGTTGAGGATAATTGCGCATCGGCAAGGTGTTGATAAATGCGCCTACTACCGCTTCCAGATCACTGCTGGGCCTGCCCAGAATAGGAGAGCCAATAACAATGTCTTCCTGACCTGAGTACCTGTAGAGCAAGATATTAAAAGCAGCCAGCAGCACCATAAACAGCGTGGTGTCGGAGTCTACCGCCAAGCGTTTGATGTCTTTCACCTGATCTTCTTCCAGATAAAACCGGAGCAGCCTTCCCTCAAGCCGCTTGCTATCTGGACGTTCATAATCCAGCGGCAGCTCAAGCACCGGAATCCCACCTTTGAAGACATTGGACCAATAAGCGGATTGTTCGGCGATCAGACTGCCCTTTGCCAGTTCATTTTGCCAAAGCGCATAATCCTTATACTGCACCTTCAACTCCTCAAGAGGCTGCCGCTCGTAGCAAGCTACCAGGTCACGGATAAGAATATCCATCGAAACACCGTCGGTAATAATATGATGCATATCGAACAGCAGCAGGTGCTTGAGCGGACTAAACTTCAGTATCTTTATTCTCAAGAGCGGTGCTTCGCTCAGATCAAAGGGACGGATGAAATCACTGACAAGGGCTTCCACCCTGTCCTCTGTTGTTTCCTCATAGCCCATTTCAGGTGCTACGGTTGGATGAATGATCTGCACGGGTCCATCCGGCGACAATTGAAATGAGGTACGCAGCGCTTCATGCCTGTGGATCAAGGCCTGAAACGTCTCTTCCAGCCGCTGAATATCGAGCGGACCCTCTATATCCAGAAAGCGGGTAATATTATAGTGTGTGTTATGTCCCTCCATGCGGTCCACCACAAACATTCGCTTCTGTGTAAAAGAAACCGGGTACTGCTCCATGAGCGGGGCCGGAATAATTGGCGGATAGCTCCACTTGGCAGCTACTTCCCCGGCAGCCTTTGCTTCTTCAAGGAATGAAGCAAGCCCGGAAATCATGGGATGCAAGAACAGTTCATTCACACTTAGCAGGATGCCGAGCCGCTTATTGAGATTGTTCATGATGCGGATACCTAGTACGGAATCCCCGCCCAATTCATAATAATTGTCGTGTATGTTCAGGACGGTGAAGCCCAGCGTATCCCCCCAAATCTGGCCAACCGTCTGCTCCATCTCTGTATACCGGCCATCTTCCCGGCCCACAAGACGGATGGGTACAGCTTCCTTCACACCGCGCACAGCTTTATCTTCAGCGGCCCCATCCGGGTGCAAGATAGCGCTAATCTGCTCATCCCATTGATAGGGGAAGAGCCGCAGCAGATGTATCATAGACGGATTGAATTCAAATACAGCGACCTGTTCGAGTCCGGTATGGAATACTTGCCGGAAAGCATTGACTCCCTGCTTCGTAGGCAACGCTTTAACGAGGGTGTCCGCAGTAAATCCCGTATCGCAGGCCATCCCTGTCTCCTTCCAGGTAGACCAATTTATTGCCATTGTCCGCTTTCCCTTTAGGCTCCGGTGGGCTGCATAACTGTCCATATAGGCATTAGCCGCCACATAATCAACCTGGCCCGGGGCACTGAAATATGTCGATACAGACGAGAACAGAATCATGAAATCAAGAGCATCTCCGGCTGTCAGATGATCAAGGAGCCAGGTACCAGCTACCTTAGGCGCACTGATCTGATTGAACTCTTCCTCTGATTTGCCGATAATCAGCTCCATCCCGGGAATTCCGGCACTATGGATAACTCCGTTGATTCGGCCGTAACGCTCCCGTAGTCCGTTCACTATCTGAGTCATTGCCTGCTCATCCTGCAATTCTGCCGCGAAGTATTCCACCGAAGCTCCTTGCGCTTCCAGCAACCGGATCCCTTCAAGACGCGCACAGACCTTGGCCTCTCGGCCCTCATCGAGGATTTCGTTCCATCGTTCCCGCTCAGGCAGCGATGAACGGCCGATAAAAGCCAGCTTCACCCGCTGTTCGGCCGTCATGGCTTTGGCAATCTCGAGTCCGATACCACCGAGTCCTCCGGCGATAATATATACACCCTTCTCTTTCAATTCCAAAGGCCGTTCTGGGGATTCTTGAACAGAAAGAGTACGTAAATACTCGCCATATCTCTTGCCCCTGCGATAAGCAATAAACCCTCCATCCTGGATATAACCCAGTTCCGCCATAATCTGTTCTATCCCGGAGCTGTCGTCCAAGTCCAGACATAGACAATGGATTTGCGGCAACTCCCTGGCAATTACCTTGCCCACTCCATATAATGAAGCATTCTCTGGAATGATCTCCGGTTCGGAGCCGTCTACAGCTTGTGCAAGCCGTGACACCAACAAATAATCCACCGGCTCCCAGCCCAGGCGGGCAATAGTCTTGGCAATTAGATATGCACTGGAAGCACCGCGCGCATAAGCTGCGTCCAGCTCTCCTAAGGAAGCTGCCGGTACCGCTGCTCCTGTTAATGTAGACATATGGACCACCAGGCTAGGCGGATTGGAACACAGCGTTTCAAAAAAGCTCCCGATTGCAGCTTCTGTTGGGGCCGCGATATAACGAAACTCCTGTTGTTTCGAGAACGGACCGAAGTCCATTTCGTAGACCACTCTGCCCTGTTGTCTGAATGCTTGGGCTAAGGAGGCAGACCTTTCACAATCCCCTCCACCAACAATCACAACACTTCCAGTATCCGTCCGAATTCCCGCTGTAGCTGTGCTTAACGGATTCTCCCGCCATTCAAGCCGGTAAAATAACGATTTTGGCTGCTGCGTTTGCTCCTGCTTCCCCCCTGCAGTCTTACCGCCTGCCTCCAACCAGCAGCGGTAATTGTCGAATGGATACAGGGGTAGTTCCATCCGCTTGGAATTTACACCTTCATACCAACGGTCCCACGACACCACAGCCCCGGAAGTATAACAACGGGCAAGCTTGAGAAGCACGGCTGTTCTGCTGCCGCCTCGATGCAGCTCATCCAGAAGTTCTTCACTCTCTTGGCTGACGGCCTGCTGCTCCTCCTCGGTTATTTCTCCGGGTGCCACTGTTCTTCCGGCAGTGATAACGCGGCAACAGCCGTAAGATATGCCTTGCTCTTGAAGTTCGGCAAGCGGCTCACCTTCCGTCAGTCTATACAATCCATCAAGAATGTCTGCAGTTGAATGGGCAAACACCGCGAGTCTGTAATCAAAGTGCCCCCGGCCGCAACTTGCAGTGAAGCACAGATCCTCCAGAACGGGCTGGTTCTCTTCCAGAAAATCAATATATGAAGAAACGAGTGTCTCCAGCGCTTCCTGACTTTTGGCAGACAGCGTGAACAGCATAGGTTTATTTCCTGCAGCCGCATGAACTTGCGCCGGATACACCGGGGGCTCCTCCAGCACAACATGCGCATTGGTGCCGCTCAATCCCAGTGAAGTCACCCCGCATCTGCGCGGCGTATCACCCTGCTCCCAGTAGCGGCTCCGGGTGTTCACATATACTGGAGAATCCAGAAAAGGGATGTAACGGTTCGGTGTTGTGAAATGGAGTGTCTTCGGCAAGCGTCTGTTTCTCAGCGCCATAACGGCTTTAATTAAATTAGCCATGCCGGCCGCTTCGTATAGATGTCCGATGTTAGGCTTTACCGAACTGATCGCACAGAATTGCTTGCGTTCCGTGTACTTGCGGAATGCTTTCTCAATGCCTTCAAGTTCAATGGGGTCTCCCAGGCGCGTACCTGTTCCGTGGGTTTCAATGTAAGACAGGGACTCGGGCGAAATACCTGATTTCTCCCAAGCCTGAACCATTAACTGGGTATGCGCTTCAGGATTCGGAGCAGTAATGCCATTCGAGGCTCCGTCATTATTAATAGCTGAGCCCTTAATTACCGCATGAATCGTATCCCCATCCCGCAGCGCGGCGGACAGGGGTTTAAGCAGAACAGCAGCCGTTCCCTCACCGAAGCCCGCTCCGTCGGTTGAATCGGTAAATGTCCGCGTGCGGAAGTCGGAAGATTCTATGCCTGATTTATATTCTTCGCCCAGAAGAGGGAGCAGATGAAGCTTGACCGCACCGGCAATGGCTGTATCGCAGTCGCCATTCAGAATCCCCTGACAGGCCAAATGTACCGTAACCAACCCAGAGGAACAGGCGGTATCCACAACCATAGTTGGACCCCGCAGGTTCAAATAGTAGGCGATTCTTGAGGGAATCATTGCCGGCAGATTGGACGCCACAGACAGAGGGACACTCATAGGCTCGACATCAAGAATCATCTTCTGGTAATTGTCCTTTATCGTTCCGGCGTATCCAACATAGACCCCGGTTTGGGTGCCAGCCAGCGCTTGCCCTCCATATCCCGCATTCTCCAGCACATGCCAGGAGGTCTGCAGGAACAGACGCATTGCCGGGTCCATCAAGCTGGCCTCCTTCGGGGACATGCGGAAAAATTTATAATCAAATCCGTCGATATTCTCCAGAAACGAACCCTCGGCGAAGCCGATCTGATCTTCAGGATAGTCCGTATAATGAAGATATCTGACCATGTCCTGCGTACGTGCTTCCGGAAACTTCCGTGTAGCGTCTACTCCCGCTTCAAGATTCGCCCAGAATTCCTCCACGCTGTCAGCACCCGGAAACTGGGCAGCGACACCTATGATCGCAATATCCTTGGAGGCTAACTCCCCATGATTATTGCCGCCGTCCTGAATCATTTGCAGCAGGCTGGCAGCCAATTCGCGGCTCATTGCTCCATCCTTGGCACTGTTCAGAATTAACCTTAATAAGGCTTCCATTACGTCCCCTACCTTCTCAACTGCTTGATGGCATCCTCTATCACTAATGTTCCATTGGCGAATCCTGCAACCAGATCTTCTAGCGTTTCTGTTTCATCGGACGCTTTCGGTAGATGCCCAGAATGGTCACCGTGTGCCTGCAGCTCCTTGCCGGACTGTGCCAGAATCTGCTTGCCTCTGGCCAAGCTGCGGGCAACGGATTCTCTAGGCTTGCGGAAAGGCGCAGGAGCGGTTGCCGCCTCAGCATACTGCATCAGCTCTTCCCGTTTCAGAACAGGCTTCGCATCCGCTCCTGGCCCAGCTTGCGGGAGGGACTCGCTGGAACCGGCAAGGAACCGCGCCAGCCTCGAAATGGTCGTGTACACAAAAAGATCGGTCATCTTCAACTTACCGGGGAAGGCCTGCTGGAGACGGGCATAGATCGTATTCAATAAAATCGAATTCCCGCCGGCCTCAAAAAAGTTGTCATTCAGCCCGATATCAGGCTTGCCCATTCCTGTCCGGTAAATGTTCAGGAGTACATTCTCGATGTCTTTGCCGTCTACAGTTACAGCTACAGGCTCAGGTGTGTTCTCCCTTGCTTCCGGGGCCAATACCTTCGTCTTGGTTGTAGGCATGGGCAGCAACTCTTCAGAAGGAAGCTCCACCCAGTACGACTGCCTATTGAAGAAATAGGCAGGCAAATGAAGGCGATTGACACTCCCTACAGGGTACAGCTCATCCCAATTCGGCTCGCCTCCCTGCAGATACATTTCAGCCAGCGCCGACTCTGCACTGCCATCAGATAGCAGTGTCCAGGCTTCAGGCTCCTTGGCGTAGGCCGCCAGTTGGGACCTTAAGTCAGCTACGCTGCTGCACACTATAGCCAACCGGCAGGCATGATGATCCCGGCCTGTATTCACAGTCCAGCATATATCTGTAAGTGATTCATTGGCATGCTCTGCCAAAAAGGCTTCATATCGCAAAGCCATGCCTCTTAGCGAAGCCGGATGGGCAGCGGACAAAGTAAATATTTCTTTGCGCCAGCGAAGTGCCGGATTGCTTGCCGCTTGGCGCGGGGCTTCCTCAAGGACAACATGGCAGTTGGTGCCGCTGAAGCCGAAGGCGCTTATGGCAGCCCGGCGGGGTGCATCTCCCTCCGGCCAGCGTCTCAGCCTGTTGTTCACATACAGGGCCGTTCGGATGAACGGAATATGCGGATGCGGACGCTTGAAATGAAGAGTTGGAGGAATTTCCTGGTGCTGTAGGGCCAAGCAAGTCTTAATAAGCCCGGCAATGCCGGCAGTCTGATAACAATGTCCAAGATTCGATTTCAGCGAACCTATCGCACAAAACTGCTTATGGTCTGTAAATTTCTCAAAGGCCTTCTGCAGACCATCCACCTCGATAGGATCTCCAAGCCTGGTTCCAGTCCCATGCGCCTCTATAAGTGAGAGACTCCTTGGATCAATACCAGCCGAATCCCAGGCACGCAGCACTACATCCGTCTGGGCTTTACCATTCGGGGCGGTGATGCCGATTGAACTGCCATCCTGATTGACTGCGCTCCCCTTAATCACTGCATAAATCGGGTCTTTGTCCTGCACAGCAGCCCTAAGCGGCTTCAGCAGCACACAGGCTACCCCTTCCGAGGAAGCGGCTCCGTCAGCCTGTCCGTCGAAGGTTCGGGTGATCCCATCCGATGATTCCATCCCAACTTTTGCTTCCTTTACATCCAGCGGGGTTAGATTCAGACGAATTCCGCCTGCAAGTGCCATCTCGCAATCTCCTGAGCGTATGGCATTTACCGCCAGATGAACGGCCACCAATGATGAGGAGCAGGCCGTATCTATCAGCATTGCAGGCCCATGCAGATCGAGTAAATATGAGATGCGGCTAGCTGAGATTGAATCCAGATTACCGGGCACTCCCAAGGGTTTGGCCAGTGTATCCGCCGTTTCGGAGACCATCTGTAAATATTTCGTCTCTCCCATATAACCGACATGCCCCACATATACACCGGTTCTGCTTCCTCTCAGCTTCTTTCTGCTGCAGCCTGAATCCTCAATAGCTTCATAGGCGCATTCCAGAAAGATACGCTGTTCGGGTGACATCATCCGGGCCTCTATTTCCGAAAGCTTGAAGAAGCGGGGATCAAATTCGGCAATGCTGTCCAAATAACCCCCATCCATATATCGATATGGCCCCTCCTGGCGTTTGGTAAGCCGAAGATATCGGTCTCCCAATTCCTGTCTCTGCTCAGGAAAAGGTCCTGTACTGTCTACGCCGCTTCGCAGCATCTGCCAGAATTGCTCCGGGTTGTCTGCACCAGGCATCCGGAGTGACATGCCGATTACCGCGATCTCCCCGCTGTCCTTCTCCTCCAATATGGGGGTGTCCTTCAGCAGATTACGGTTAAATGCAGGAAGCTTCATCGTCTTTGGTTCCATTGCTCATTCCCTCCTTCTTCCGCTTGATCAACCGTGAATAATGGATAGTTCTGCCGCATGTTCAAGCATGTGGATGTAGTTGGCAAAGACAATACGGATTTCCTCTTTGTTCAGTAGTCTTTCATTAAAAATAAACGCAATCTCCATTCCTGCTGCCAAACTGCCCACTTCAACAATCAGGTCATACCCTTTCAGCAAGTCATCTGTTGATTCGCCAGTTTCCCTGTTCAGGAAGAGCGGTGACACAAAGAGCCTTGATTGCACCTGCTGCCGGTTAAACATATCGGTTAGCCGGAAGGACGGAAGCTCCCGCCTCCGCAGAAGCTGAATCGCCTGCAGCGCAATGGTCAGGTCCCTCAATTCAGAGTGGGCAAGGGTAATCCCTTCCGCTTTGTTCCGCAGCAATTGGGCGTGCAGTTCAATTTGAAGCGAATCAGGGGCCACCTGAGATAAAAGAATCATATATATTCCAAGCAGCAGTTCGTCTACTCCGGCGTTCAGTCCAAGGGCTGCCTGCCGCAGATGCTCCGACTGAATTCCGGTTAACCCATATCTAAGCACACAGCGCTTGACCCCGGCAGAATACATCCCGGTATCAGCCATATACAGACCGGGAAGCTCAAGTGCGGCAGGCTTCCGGGAAGCCTCGGACTTCATAATATACTGGGCCAGATCATGAATGGTGGGATAGGCGAAGGGATCGGTGATGCTTACTACGCCGGGATACTCGGCTTCAATGTCCTCTATCATCTGCAAGAGCAGCATAGAGTTCCCGCCAATCTCAAAAAAATGGTCGTAAATGCCAACCTGGGCTAGTCCAAGCGTGTCCTGCCAGATTTCGGAGAGACGAATTTCAATATCCGTCTGTGGCAGAACGATTTCTTTGTTGTGATGCTCCTGCTCCAGAAGAGGGGCTAGATCACGGATGATTTCGCTGTACTCCCCCTGCTTGTAAGACTCTCCAAGAACATATCGCTGTACTTTACCGCTGGTTGTCTTCGGAATCATTTTGACCGGGATGACCTTGTCCACATCAATCGCCATACGTCGGTTAATCTGGCGGCTCACCTCAGCCGCTAATCCAGCAAAGACCGCCAATGGCTTTTTGTATTGGATAAAGACCAGAATCATGTCTCTTTCAAGCACTTCATCATACAGGCCGGCTACGGCAACCTTGCCCAGTTCCACCCCTTCCGTGTCTTCGGCGATCCGTTCGATATCATGGGGATAAGCATTCCGTCCATTCACAAAAATAATATCTTTAGCCCGGCCAGTAACCACTAGATTGCCGCCCTGCAGAAATCCCAGATCCCCGGTATTCACCCATCCGTCTCCGGTAATCAGCTTCGCAGTTGCGGCCGGGTTATTGTAGTACCCCCCGGTAACATTCTTGCCTCTGATCTGAATGTATCCTATGCTCGACTCCGGAAGACTTGCTGCCGAATCCGAGCTTATCCGGATTTCGCAGTCGTTCAGGGCGGATCCTAACTCCACCAGTGCCAGCGCATGCATGCCGGCCTCTCCTTCTGGAATGAATCTGACTTTCTCGCCGACTGCAAGGAACCGTCGGTCCACAGTTACGGTTACAAGCTCGGTGTCAGGTGGAGGAAATGAAACACCAACGCTGGCTTCCGCCAGTCCATAGACCGGAAATACAGACGTCCGCTTCAGGCCGTAGTTCTCAAGCAGATCCATAAATCGATGGCATAAATTAGGGGCAATCGGTTCAGCTCCATTAAAAATGGTACGAATGCAGGACAAATCCCAGTCTGTCGCATTTCTCGGCTTAAAAGCCGTCATTAGCAGCTTATACCCGAAATTGGGAGAAGCGGTCCGGGTGACGCGGTGCTTATTTACCTTGTCCAGCCAAATCATCGGCCGGCGGGCGAATATATCCGTCGGAATCAGATAGCTGTTAATTTGCCGGTACATCGGAGCTAAATACATTCCTATCAGTCCCATATCATGCGTTAGGGGCATCCAGCTTAAATACGAGTCCTTTTCGGTAATAGCAGCTTTGTGAATAATCCCACTAACATTGGCGACGAGATTGCCATGAGTTAGCGTTACCCCTTTTGGTGCCCCTGTGGAGCCGGAGGAAAATTGAATAAAAGCGATGTCCTGCTCCCGGACTTCATGGATTACACCGGTATTATGGTGAATGTCTGCCTGCAGTGCGTCTTCCAGCCAAATCAGTCTGTCCTCCATGAACGGATTCAGTTGAAGGAAGCCTTCCAGCTTCCCGGAGATCCGGCGTTCTACAACAAGATGGGGAGAAGAGAGACTGTTCCAAATATGCGTCAGCTTAAGCCGGTAATCCTCTGTGGTGCCCAGGGAACAAGGAACGGGAATAATCCCTCCCAAAATACAAGCCCAGAACAGTGAAAGGAAGTGGAGATTATCCTCAATCTGGAATAGCATCTCTTCACCAGGCCGGATACCAAGCTCCTGCAGGTAACCCAGAAGAAGGAGCGATTTGCCGTACAGTTCCCGATACGAAATAAAATTCTCATCCTGTGAGGACTCAATGAAGGTTACTCCCACATGATCCAGCACCGAATTATTGATAAAAGCTTCAGTAAGCGTATTGCCGTTCAATGCGATCCCTCCAAACAGCTTAATAGAATCTGATTAATCAGCTTTGACACTTCTTCCGGGTACTCGGTAATGAAAAAATGCCCTCCTCTCATCTCATAGATATGAGAAGACGCATTACCCAGCTCTTTCCATGGCAACAAGTCCCTGAAGCGAATATGGTTGTCGTTTCTTCCCGTCAATACCGTCAGCCCGCAGGTTACAGAAGCCTGATTCTGGTGATATTTATAATTCTCTGTGATTTGAAAATCGCTTTTTAGAATGGGCAGAAATACCTTTAGAACATCGGGATTATCCAGCACATCCTCGGAGGTCCCCCCATAATCTCTCAATGCCCCAATAAAATTGCTGTCATCCATTGAGGAGTATTCCGTTTCCGATTCCAATTGAGGTGCTTGTCTGCCCGATACAAAAAGATGTAGCGGCAGCTCCCCGCCCCTGCGCCGGATCGCATGATACACTTCGTAAGCCAGCCAACTGCCCATGCTGTGTCCGAACAGGGCATAGGGTCCCTCTGCGATCTCATCCTTAATTTGCTCATAGATATCCTCAACAGCAGTATCAAAATCAGTGTACAAGGCTTCCTTGAACCGGCTTCCCCTCCCCGCCAGTTCAACCGGCAGCAGTTCAATGGAAGGATGAATAAAGGTCCGCCACTTACTGAAGACCATAGCAGAGCCTCCCGCATAAGGAAGACACAGCAGCTTAATAGGTTGCATAACTCTCTCCTGACCTTTCTCTGAACTCTCTGAGCAATTCCTGGCAATCTATGTTCTGAATCTCCTTCGGATAATGGGGACTTTCTGAGCAGAGTGTGACTTTATAGTTAGCGGAAAGATGAAATGACTTGAAGTAGCATTCCACCTGGGCTACCGGAGAGCCGTCCTGTTCAACAAGCTCTATGCGTTCAGCGGAAATATGCAGGGAAAAAGAATTGAGTGGCATGGACAACCCGGTCCCCTTGAACTTAATGTAACTCTCCTTGGCGGTCCACAGTTGATAGAAATGATCCAAGCGTCTGTCCTCTGGCATCCTCTGAATCTCTTGATTCTCACCGGGGGTAAAGAAGCGGCTGGCAATGGACAGATCTATAGGTTTGATCTCTTCCACATCAATGCCTAGCGGCTTCTGGTCAATAGCGCAAAGTACGTAGTCTCCCGCATGGGAGAGATTGAATTGACAGTCTGGCAAATCGGCAAGATAAGGCTTCCCGTAACGGTTAACAGCGAATCGGAGAGAACGGTTATCCAAGCGGTACTCCCTGATCAGCAGTGTGCGAATCAGAGCTTCCGCGAGTACGCTGCGGATGCGGTCTTCTTTTCTCCGGAACCGAAGTGTCCTCTGTCTCCGTTCTTCCGACAAAAGATTCATCACTTCCTGAACATTCACAGTGGAGGCTTTGGGAATTTTGACGCTGAAAATCCGGACCATTTTCTCAACTCCTTAAAATCACCAAAATCTATAAATCAATTTTTCTATATTTTTACTCCAAAGACATGCCCATTCTAAATCATATTTTTTAGAGTGTCTACTAAATTATTCCAACAAATAACGACATTTTCTCCCTTTTTAACCCTTTATATCCCTTTTAATTCCTTATAATTCTATCTCGTGAGAGTATTTCTGACATTATTTCATTCACATGTGCTATTTCTGTATCAACGCACGATCAAATCGGTAGTTATATTTTCATAAATTTTGGAAAAAGAATGTCTATTCTATGAAATAACATTCATTTCCTTTAGTAATAATATCTATTTTATTTTTCGACAATTTACACCCTTTCCAATTAAATCTTTTTGGACTATAACTATATAATGTATTGGGAGATAATTCGTGGGACAACGAAAAAAATGAAGGATGTGCGACGATGGATTTTAGACTTTCTCTTGAACAGTTAGAGTACCAGCAGGCTTTCAAAGATTTTAGCGACCGTGAAGTCATGCCGTATGCACAGAAGCATGATGAGGAAGAAAAGCTTGATGAGCATGTTCTAGATGCGCTCAAATCCTCCGGCTATCTGGGCTCCATGATTCCAAGGGACTATGGTGGCATGGGGATGGACTTGGTTAGTCTGGGACTGTTGAACGAAGAAATCGGAAGGGGCTGCGCCTCTGTGCGAAGCCTGTTGACTGTTCATGGGATGGTTGCACTCGGAATTCTGAGATGGGGAACTGATGAGCAGCGCTCTTACTGGCTTCCTAAGCTAGCCTCTGGAGAAGTGATCGGTGCTTTTGGCCTTAGCGAACCCAATGTCGGCAGTGATGCCAAGAGCGTGGAGACCAAAGCAGTTCTGGTCAATGGTGAATATGTATTGAACGGTGTCAAAAAGTGGACAACTATGGGCCAAATTGCGAATATTTTCACAATCATTGCTGAGCTTGACGGCAAACCGACTGCATTCTTAGTCGAGCGCAGCCAACCCGGACTCACCGTGAAGCCAATGCGTGGACTTATGGGAGCCCGGGCAACCATGATCGCTGAGCTGCATCTCGAAGATTGCCATATTCCTGCTTCTTCGATGATCGGCGCATCTGGTACAGGTCTCTCGCATGTGGCCTTGTCCTGTCTCGATTACGGACGTTATACCGTTGCCTGGGGCTGCGTCGGAACAGCCCAAGCCTGCCTGGAAGCTAGTATCAGGTACGCAAGAAAACGCAAACAGTTCGGCAAGCCCCTTCGGGAGAACCAACTTATTCAAAAGATGGTTACTGAAATGATCGTAAATATCAGAGCTGCCCGTCTGTTATGCTTGAATGCGGGGTATCTGAAGGAAATAGGCGATCCTGACACGATTATGGAAACATGGAACGCGAAGTATTTTTCCTCCATTATCGTAAACAAAGTTGCTGGCGATGCTGTGCAGATACACGGAGGAAATGGCTGCATTAGAGACTATCCCGTGGAACGCTACTTCCGTGACGCGAAGATTAACGAAATCATCGAAGGAACCACACAGATGCACGAAGTCCTGATCTCTCTGAACGGTTTCAGAACCATATAATCCTTTTGAAACATCCATTTACCTCAATAAAAAGCACCTCTTACCTTCCATCCGGCCACCTGAAGGGGCACACCGGAGCGAATGCTTCAAGAGGTGCTGTTTTTAATAACCAACGCCCCCTGCTTTGTCATACACTAAGCTCCATTTCCGCCACGATTTTTGTGACTTTTTTCATAAAGAATCTCGTGATTCGACTAACCCCCCTTACGATTTATAGGTCAAAAGTATAATTTTACGCCTGTTTACATAAACCGGTGTATTTCTTGATTCTTGAGAGTTAGGATATTAGACAACAAGCAGTTGGGCCATTCTAGGGACGTCTGCTGATCGATCTCTTGAGGAGGAAGAATATGAAGGAGAAACACTCAGGTTGGAAAAAGAAGCTGAAGAACGGCGCACTTGTTGTAGCAGTAGCCTTACCGCTGCAGTTGTTCACATTCGGAGCCGCCCCGGCGGTACACGCGGAAGGCCCAAAGAATCCTGCTCCTTTCATTGAAGCCAAAGTCGCCAACGGGCATGCTGGCCAAAAGATTCTGTTCGACAACGCTCATGAACAGACCGCGGG
This sequence comes from Paenibacillus sp. LS-5, assembly GCF_056121505.1. Taxonomy (NCBI): domain Bacteria; kingdom Bacillati; phylum Bacillota; class Bacilli; order Caryophanales; family Paenibacillaceae; genus Paenibacillus; species Paenibacillus sp. LS-5. The sequence continues at coordinate 125,101 of NZ_JBWAVA010000014.1, forward strand.
AGCGGCCGACTGGGTCATCGACGGCGCTTTTTCCGACTTTGGCAATGCGCTCGCACAGGAAGGTTACTATGTAAGTGAACTGCGTAAAACCACTCCTATTACTTTAAGCGATCTTTCAGATTATGACATCTTCATAGCAGCCGAAGCTAACACTCCTTATAAAGTCAGCGAACAACAGGCGATGGCAGAATATGTGGAGAACGGCGGCAGCATTTTCTTCATCGGAGATCATTATAATGCGGACCGTAACAAGAACCGCTGGGACGGCAACGAAGCCTTCAACGGCTACCGGCGCGGGGCCTGGGATAATCCGGCCAAAGGAATGAATGCCGAAGAAGCGGGTTCCGAAGCGATGCAGGGTGTGGTCAGCTCTGACTGGCTGGCGGAAGAGTTCGGCGTCCGCTTCCGTTACAATGCGCTCGGCGATCTCAACGCGACCCACATTGTCGCTCCTGACCAAGCTTTCAGTATCACATCAGGAGTATCGGCAGTAGCGATGCATGCCGGTTCCACGCTCGCTATCCTCGACCCTAACCAGGCGAAGGGGATCGTCTATCTGCCGGAAACGAATACTGCCTGGGGCAACGCTGTAGACCAGGGTGTTTACAACGGCGGCGGTGTGGCGGAAGGACCTTATGTGGCAGTTGCGAAGAAAGGTGCCGGCAAGGCAGCCTTCATCGGCGACTCCTCACCTGTAGAAGATGCGACACCGAAATATCTACGCGAAGACACAGGTGCCAAGAAAACGACCTACGACGGATTCAAAGAGGCGGACGACGCCAAGCTGCTTGTGAATACGGTTAACTGGCTCGCTGAGCAGGAAAATTATACAGATTTTACTCAAGTGAGCGGTCTGATACTGGATCAGCCAACGGCGCTGCTGCCGTTTGAGGAGCCGGCATTGTCAACCGAACCGACGCCGGAGCCTTGGGCCGCACCTAATGCAGGCTACAAATGGTATGATCCCAGCACCTTCAAGCCGGGCTCCTACGGCGGACCGGCTGCTACAGAGAGCGCGGCGTACAGCTTCACGCACCAGGCGGTGCTGCCGAATGCGCAAAATTTCCTGATCCGTGTCAGTGCAGATCATCTTCCAGCCGGCACCAGTGTATCCGGCTTCCAGTTGGGCATCTACCAAGTGAGCGGAGGCGCCCAGATCGCCAAGATTCAGAACAGCGACGGGACATGGCCAAGTAACTACGGTTATAGCAGCAACTTTATACTGACGGCTGACCAGAACGGACATGCTTCCAAGGATTTGACAGTCCAGATAAAACCGGGCACCACGGCCGCATCCAACTTGCGCCTGCGTCTGAACGGCACGAACCTGAAGACGGAAGCAGTCACGCTGGGCAATGTCCCGGCAGAACCGCTCCCGGCTGAGGAAGATCCGGTTCCGGCGGTCATTTCCATCAGCGAAGCCAGATCCAAAGCAGCGGGATCACTCGTTACCACTCAGGGGACTGTAACGACCGAGCCGGGCATTTTCGGCGGACAAACCTTCTATCTGCAGGATGAGACCGGGGGGATCTATGTCTACCAGACTTTGAACGGCTTTCATGCCGGTGATACAGTCAAGGTAACGGCATCCACCGCAATATATAATACAGAGCTGGAACTTGCTGAGGTAGTAAAGATCGAGAAAACCGGCACAGCGGAGCTGCCACAGCCCGTTACGGTTGCAGCGGTGAACGATGTCAACCAGGGCCGGCTGATTAAGCTGGATGGCGTGACCGTGACGAACATCATCAGCGCATCCCCAAGCGGATCATTTGAATTCGATGCTAATGCTGCGGACGGAACCAGCAATCATGTACGGGTGGATGTGCGGACGGGCATCTCGATAGACAGCTTCCCCTATGCAGAAGGACAGAAGCTGAATATTACAGGTGTCGCGGCGATCTTTAAAGGTGTCTATCAGCTCAAACCCAGAAGCCTTGCAGACTTCGCTGCTGTTGAAGAAAATGCTGCTCCAGTGACGACGGCTTCGCTGTCGGCCAATCCTAACGCTTCCGGCTGGCTGAACCACCCCGTCGAAGTTACCCTTACAGCCAATCCTGGCACGGCTACCATCTATTACGCGCTGGATGACAAGGCAGAAGCTGTATACAGCGTGCCGGTAGCCGTAATCGAAGACGGCCGGCATACACTGACATACCATGCGGTGTCGGGAAAGGATAAAGTGGAAACCGCCCAGACGCTCAACATCCATGTTGACTCGGCTCCGCCTGCTGCCGAGCTGACGGAATCCGGCCATGCGGTCGGAGATGTGGAGGAATCAGCTCAGCTTCACTTTGAACTTACTGCCACCGATGCCCTGTCGGGTGTTGCCTCCAAACAGCTTCTGCTGAATGGGCAGCCGATTGCCGAACGCCAGAGCTTAAGCGCCGCCGAGCTGGGCGCCGGGTCTCATACCATCGGGTACATCGTAACTGATGCCGCAGGCAATACCACAGAGAAGAGCTATTCCTTCCGGATTACGAGTGGGACCGTACTCGCAACGGACAAACCCGGCCAGCCGGTGTTATCCTCGAACAGCGGCTATGCCCATGGCCTTAGTGACGGCAATTATACCGTCAGCATGAACCTCTTTTGGGGCAACAACGGTACGGGCTATAAGCTCTATGAGAACGGTGTTCTTATCGATAGCCAATCCCTGAAGGATGTATCTCCGTCTGCGCAGACTGCCAGTACACAATTTCACGGTAAAGCAAACGGCACTTATGTATATACGGCAGAGTTAACTAATAAATACGGCACGACAAAAAGTAATACACTTACGGTGACCATCCGCGATGCGAGTCCGGGTAAGCCGGTGTTGTCCCAGGACAATTGGGATGGAGACGGCACCTACAAGGTGACGATGAATCTGTGGTGGGGCACTAACGCCACCGAGTACCGCCTGTATGAGAACGGACTGCTAATCGACACACAGCCGCTGAATGCTAGTACACCCGAGGCGCAGAGCGCAGAGACTGCCATCAACAACCGTACACCCGGCGTGTACGAATACCGGGCAGAACTGGTTAATGCCGCAGGAGCGACTGTCAGTGATACGATTAAGGTAACCGTCAACCGATAGTCGAGAGGTAAAAAGAAAGAAGAGCAGCCTTGGCTGCTCTTCAGATCTCTGAGAAACCCAAGGTCATATACGATCTTGGGTTTCTTCGTATGGTTTCTTCGACAAGCAAAAGACAAGCCTACAGGGAAACCAAAATATCGCGTATCTTGATACAACCTAATTTTCCTCAGGGCATCATTAGCGATGATAAACACATTACTCAGCACTTCCGGTACGTCATACGCTACATCGCCGCTTATAACATATACCTGCTCAGCTACTTCCGAAATTGGTTGTAATAAATCCATGCACTGAGCGTAATATTCTGGGTTCGTTTCAATACACAACATATGCCTAGAGTCTTCGGTATCAGCAAAATTCTTGGAAAATTAAATGCATGTGTACACCAGCATCCAGCTTACATGCAGTTGGTAGCTGTAATTTTTTTGAACACAATCCACTTTGCCATGCGATTTACTGCTAACCTTGTGCTCCAGCGTAAATCAACGCTTACTGTTAAATTTAATAGTTACTAGACTAATATAATTATATGGGGACGCAAAAAAGCACCTGAAATCACCATAAAGGTTTTCAAGTGCGCTAAGTTTAATAAGTTAATTTAAGTTGCTTCGGTGATTCTAGCTTAGATTCATATTCTAGGCGAAATGGAAATTCTCTATATTATTTGATTTCAAGACCCGGAGGGTTGGGTTTCAATAGATTTCCGATGAATATGGAAACCCAAGGCAAAGTAAGATACGCAACGATTACAGTTTCTATCAGAAAAGGGGGATTTAAAAACATTTTCACTTTCATTTAACAATCTTGCCCCTCCGCTAATGCATCTGCTACCGAGCCCATAGAATGATTTTTCACCCTTTGTAACAATACATACGCATTAGAATGCCACCAATTAATACTATGTTGTTGTGGTAAATTGAATCCGTCATCTCGTTGAAAGACCTACTACTACGTTCCCCATTATTCAAATTGTTTGGTCTTTTAACCTTTATTAACCTTAACCAACGCATACTAAAATACATTGGGTCCGTCCCAAGTAGTCGTTTCATAGCTTATGGGACAGTCCCAATGTATTACGTGTCTGTACTGACTAGATTCGATCTAAGTCTCTATCAGCTTCTATTTGAAGTTGTATCGTTTTAGGTCCCATGTATTTCTGTGCAGTCCTTAGGATCGCTCTATCATTTCCGAGTATTTCTAATGCCGTAATTGAAAAAACATTATTTAAGTGAGTATCTTCGCAGTTAGATACTTCTTCAAAATATTTAAAAATACTTTCTAACAGATTAATGTTTTTTTCCTCGCTTAATAGTTTAATTATTTCCGGCATGAAGATGTCCTCCATTATGACAGTTTCTAGCACCTTACCGTGAACCGCGATTGATTTTCTATACGCATCATCAGTTGAAGGTAAGAAATCTAACATTTTTCACAAGAATTCTTCTGATTTTTTATTCATAACCACCAACTCCTATTTAAACAGTTTTATTGCGTTCTCTAAATCATCTCTTAAAGCATCAAGTATATCTAAGTCATTAAGACCAAGTTTCCCGGATTTCGCTAGATCATTTAGATTTAACCGTTCCATTGCTTTTACTAGATGCTTTGAAGTACCCTCGTAAAACTCCTGTGTCAGTTTAAAAGTAGTCCCACCATCTCCAAATGTTGCACCTGGTCTATAAAGCTCATTTACTATTTTGCTTAAATCACCACTTTGAATAAGTAGATAATAATTTATCTCTAGTAGAACCAGTAAATTCGGGCATTTTGTCTAACAGTTTAGTAACTTCATTAATACTCATGCCAGTTGTGGGAGCTGTTGTTTGAGTTGTTATCAAGCTATACAAACTTCATAAACTGAGAATACTAATTTGGGAGGAAGTTGCTTTTTCAAGTATGGATCCAGTATTTAGGGACTGGGTAAGAAAAAAACGACACTGAGCATTTGGGACTGACCCCCGTTTATGAGACAGGGATCAAAACACCTTACAAGTTTAAGCAGCCAGTCGCCTGTAATCCACCGGCGACTGGTTATTCAGTTTCGCTTGAATCCGAATTGAGTTATAGTAAGTGATGTAGTCTCGAACGGTCTGTTCAACGATTGCAGTCGTTGTACACATGAGATCTTCGAGGTAGAACGTTTCAGACTTTAGTGTGGAATGAAACGATTCAATGGGGGCATTATCAGCGGGCGTTCCTTTACGGGACATACTCATGGTAATGCCTTTTCCTTTGACTACGTTCTGGTACGCCTGAGACGTATACACGCTGCCCTGGTCGCTATGGAGCAGCATATTTGTTTGCTCTGGAAGTTGGTCCAGCGTATCCAAAACCAAGGACGTGTCCTGCTTGTCCGCTATACTGTAAGCGACAATCTCTCCGTTGTACAGATCCAAAATACTTGAAAGGTATAACATCTTGCCGCCAAACGGAAAATACGTAATGTCAGTGACTAGTTTTTGTAAGGGAGCTACTGCATGAAATTGCCGTTTTAACAGATGTTCCGCAGGTTGTGCTGGTTGCCCCGTGGTCTTTCGTTTCTTCATCCTCACGCGGCACTGCAGTCCCTCACGTTGCATGATTCGCTGAACCCGTTTGTGGTTTATGGGCTCTTCTGACCGGAGCAGGGCGGTGATTTTTCGGTATCCATACCGGAACTTATGCTGATTGCAAAGCTGAGCAATTTTCTCTACCGTCGGATCTGGATGCTCGGTCTTGGCGGCTGCCTTCCAGCGGTAATAGGTAGCTCTAGCGATCCCGAGCCTTGTACAGGCCTCAGACACCGTCACTTCTTCTCGGATGGACTCGACCCAGGCAATGACAACCTCTGGTTCCACCTCCTTTCCAGTTCCTCGTACTTTTTTAACAAGTCTAATTGTTGCTTCAAGAATCGGTTTTCTGCTTTTACTTTTTCGAGCTCCGAGGAGTGTTCTGGACCTTTACCGTAACTGTATTGCTTACCTACAGGCTGCTCCATACGATGAATTTCGTTTTCTCGATACCACTTCATCCATACCCAGAGTTGTGCCCTATTTCGTATGCCCAACTGCCTCATAACCTCACTTACTGGTACTCCTGCCAATCTCAATTCTATAGCTTTCATCTTTATTTCTACGGGGTAGCTCACTCTGGTTGCCAACGCAAAAACACCTCCAAGGTTATCTCCCTATCTTACGACAAGGTTCCATTCTCTTGAAGGTGTTTTGATTTGTCTCAGTTATGGGGTCAGTCCCATTTCGATCACATGTGGTTTTGATTGTTTAATCTTTTTGAACTGTTACTCCTAAGTCTAAATACGGTTTTAAACTCGTATTTAGCAGGCTCTGAAAATCACCCTCCTCATATTCTGTTACCATTAACTCGATAGATTCAATCTCGACTATTCTCATTCTAAACTTACACGAATCCATGTCACCATCTTTCTTTAATACTATACAGTTTAAAACGAAATCATGGTCTACAACTAAATGTGCTTCTTCCTTATCTTTGGGGCTATACCAGGTGCTGTTTACTTTATCCTCAAAGTGTTTAATGTTCTTATATTTAAAGGGACTAATATAAGAATAACCATACTCAAAATACAAAAACTCCTCTTTCTCTGGGAATTGAAATACTAACTCTAACAAAAAATCAAGACCATTCTCTCTATTAAAAATTTGCTCTAAATAATAGACTGACATTTCACATCTCCTTACCAAGGATATTCTTCGTCATCACCATATAAATGCATTGAAGGATTTATTGTTGGGTGAAAGTGATCCCTATATCGATAAGTGCTTTTAGAATTTGTTAAAGTTTGCCCAATGTGTAGATTTCCAACAAGATTCCCATTTCTATCAAATACCTTTACTTTAAACATATCAGTTGTCGGATACTCTGCTTGCCCATAAACATAGCCATTTGCCTTTATATAAGCGCTTAGATCACCAACATTTTGCCAATACTGATTGGAAGCAGAAGGCTTAACGTAATATAAAGATGCTGTCACATTCATATCACTGGTTATTATTCTTAGGAAAGCATCCTTCTCACTCAATATTCCCCTTTGTTGATCTAAAACCAAAGTAGATTTCGAACCTTCCTCACAGGTATATTCTATGGCTAAAAAACCACGTCCAGAATATACGAACTCCGCAGTCCCTTCCATGCAACCATTAGAAAGATAATTGCATGCATTATTTCTTAACGCATCGGCACTGGCTGCTTCCAACTCTTTTGATTTTCCGGTCTCCTTAACATACTTATTATACTGTTTAGAACTCATATCGTCCAAGAGACTCCATGCTTTTTGGTAGTCATTGAGTTCATACATGGCAACTGGATTTAGGAACTTATCGTACCCATAAGATTGCTCAAGTTTATGTCCACTCGGATCAACATACCTTAACGGATTATTACTCACATACGTATACAAATTCAAACTCCGCGGATCATCAGTCTGCCCTTCATACGTATCCTCATTAATAAACCGTCCCAGAGATGGGGCATAGTTACGGGCTCTTAAGTAGACTTGTCCGGTAATCGGATCTAACTGCTCTCCAGAATATCCGAATCGGTTGTCAACTCCATCGGCTACCTTGTTGATGTTACCAAATGCATCGTACGTATAGGAGCTCGTAAGTTTGCCACTCGAATCCGTCAAGCCAACGATATCCCCATGGGCATCTTGAAGATACGAATATTGCTTATCCTGCGCATCCGTCAATGCCAATAGATTATTCCCTCGAATATAACTGGATACACGTTGCCCATCTGGAGTTACTTCAGCAATCATTCCTGATCCGCTAAATATAAAATTCGTCTGCATCCCATTCTCGGTAATGCCCGACCGTATACCAAGTGGATCATAGCTGTATGTCATCCAGGTTCCATCGCTCAGATCAGACTCAATTAAACGGTTGAATCCATCATACGTGTAGGTTCGGTTACTGGTCGGACCTTCGGCAGATAACATATTCCCATTCGGGTCATAGGTATAGCTAGTCTTCACCCCATCCGTAAGCGTACCTAACAAACGGTTATTCGCATCATATTCATAGGTTGTTTCTTGAACGCTTGTCTTATGACTAAGCCGATTGCCTGCTTGATCATAACTATAGGATTCCGAAGTCTTAGAATCTTGAACGCTCGTCAGCTGCTGTAATTTATCATAGGTGTATTTGGTGGTTTTACCGTTCTCCAGCGCTGCTACTTTGTTGCCATTATTATCGTAGGTATAGGATCGTTGATCCAGCACCTGGCTCTGCCCATTCTTACTTGTCACACCCAGCGTGTTCTGATTCTTGTCGTAAGTATAAGCTATGGATGTACCATTGGCGTTCAGGATCTTGGATATCTCATTATCCCTATTGTACTGATACTCAGCAACCATTTTCCCGTTACTATGAACCTGCTGCATTTGGCCTGCTTCATTGTAGGAGTAATTCGTTCGAGTCCCGGTTGCATCTTCAACAGACACTTGCTGTCCTTCCAGGTTATATTGGTAAGCTACATGCATATCCCCGTTACGGTTATATTGTTTCAGCCAACCATTGTCTGTATAGGTGAACCGGTCGATCATTTCTCCATTGATGGCAGCTAATAAACTTCCATTTTGATTATATAAGTAAAGCTCTTCCTCACCTGTCTCCTGTACTTTAGCTCCAGTGAGTTGATTATCTGAGTTATACGTGCACTGCCCAAAATATGTTTATATCTCCCCCTCGTTCAGTCGGACCCCAACGATTCAACGTGGAGTGGATCTCCAGGCAAAGATGTTATCTATTTCTTTTGCTCGGCGGCGCTTTTTACAGGTGTTAAACGTCCAGTCCATTCGCGATTTCGAATCGCTCATTTCCTCCAATTGGGTGCGTGTGTTCATCGTCGACGATTCCATCTTGAGCCGCAATTAAACAGAGTTATTGGCACGAGACTTTGAATATTCTACCGGCAAATTCTCGAAAGGATACAACTTGTTTACACCGGGCTGGTCGAATGGTTATACATAAGCTCCGCTTGAATTTTGGGCGGTAGCTTTCAATGGCTTTGATAAGTCCGATCGTTCCGATGGATATCAAATCTTCCATATCCTCACCCGTGTTATCGAATTTTTTGAGATTGTGGACACGATGCGATGTAAAAAACTGTGTATTTCCGCCACTTGCGTACACTTGGGACTCTCATCCATTAGCACGATGCGCTGCCAAGCGTGCAAAAAACTGACGTCCTGAACTCCGGACGTCAGCCTCATTTGTTGTATACTATCTATTGCTGTTCAACTTCTTTAAGCAACCTTAAAACCAATGTTATGGCTTCCGCCCTTGTTGCCTGATCATTTGGAGCAAATTCATTACGATTATTACCCTCGATTAGACCTGCCTCATATGCAGCTGCTACATACTGCTGTCCCCATGAAGGAATGTGATCCACGTCTGTAAATTGAGCCTTTGCAGTAAAGTCTGTCTTCAAACCCAGCGCCCGGACGATCATTACAATCATGTCTAAGCGGGTTATCTTTGCATCCGGCCGGAAGGTTTGGTCTATATAGCCTGTAACCCAGCCGGATTTAACCGCATTTGCAACATACGACTTCGCCCATGACGGAATGCTTCCCTCATCTTTGAAGGAAACCCTGGATGGCTCAGAATCCACGTTCAACGCACGACCCAGCATGACCACAAATTCACTGCGGCTAACCTTTTCATTAGGACGGAAAGTTCCGTCTTCATAACCCTTCACAATATTGCGTTCCACTGCTGTTATGATATTCTCTTGAGCCCAATGCTTATCTACATCTTTAAACTTAGGCTGACCAGCATTTCCGGCGATGCCTGTGTTTCCTGTGTTTCCTGTATTTCCTGTATTTCCTGTATTTCCGGAATTGCCAGCATTTCCGGTGTTACCAGTATTGCCGGTGTTGCCCGAACCTTCGTCTGGCTTCACTTCTGCTTTCAGAACCGTTAACACGAAGCTTTTCTGTGCTTCTGCTCCATCTTTCTTAAGGGTTGCTGACAGAGTTACCTCGGTTGTGCTGGATGGACGGTTGACTTTCCCTGTGACAGAAATGATATCGGGTTTGCTTGAGGTCCAGGTGATCACACTGCCATGCTCGCCTACAGCCGGCAAAATAACATCCTTCGTAACCGAGGTCTTGAGGTCTCCAGCCGCATAGCCGATTTCAAGACGATCCTTATCCAGATTTACATCCAGCGGTTTCGGCAAGTTTCCTAAAGTTATCGTTACGGAGGCCGTATTTAATGGGACGGTAACGATACCTTTTTCATTATCTACTGTACCTGTAGATACAGCCGCAATGTTGTTCACCAAACTTGGCAGTTGAACGCTAAAATTAACTTTTCCAGCTTCAATCTTAGCTTGTTGCATATCGCTGTTAAAGGTAACAACGAGTTGATTGTCCTTTCGGGCGACACTATATCCAACTCTGCCTCCTTGAAGTGCAGGATAGTTCTGCACACTCGCCACTACATTATTATGCTGTGCAGCTTCAGTGACCCATTCCTTAGGGATACCGCGGCCCACGATAATCTCATACTTCTGATTGTGATCAGAAATTCTTTCGGCAATCAGAGAGTCAATCAACACTTTGGAATTTACAGATTGTCCCCACATATGCTGCGCCGATCCGCCGCCGCCTGGAGTATTCTGCAGATTCAAACGGTCATTACTTTGTGCCCAAGGGCTTCCCGCGACGGGATAATTGATGCCTTCCCACCAGCTGAACGGTCCGCTCATTGAATGTTCAATCATGAATTCGTAAGCTTTAATGCCCATATCCCGGTACTCTTCTCCACGCAGCGCAGCACTACCATAACCAGCGTTATAGGCGCTTGAATAGAAGCCATGCGGATAACCACCGAAGTTGTACGGAGAATCTGTGGTATCCTCTTGAATGCGTCTGTTTATTCCGTATGAATACGTATCATCCAGCATTGTCAGGTTAATATTGTCTTCCGGCTGCTCCGCTCCGTACAGATACCCGTCCCAGTGCCATCTGCCGAACAGGAACATGGAAGCCCAATTCGCATCCCTTGAATCTCTCATGCGGTTCTCATCATTGCTTTCTACGACCGATGCCGGAATATAATCAAGCCCTTTACCGGTTATTGTTTGCTGCAATTCGGCTGTGAATTTGGCTAATAAATCATCATACCGGTCTTTGGCCCACTCCGCCTCATGCAAATAATATTCGTCATTCTTCAAACGATATAATTCCCGGGTTAAGTACTCATAAGCGGTCAGACCGGTCAGGGCAGAATAGTTGTCAATGGTCCAATTCCCCTCCGAATCAATCGCATATGTTTTTTTCATAATCCCGTCCGCGTTGCGGTCACTCTCAATGCTTCTCGCACCGAATTTCACTCGCTTCTCAAATACGGTGCCGGCAGAACCGTCATCAGCAGTCATCGGTTCATCAAAGATCGAGGCGTCACCTGTCTTGCTTAAATAAACAGCATAAGCCCATGGAATCTTCCAGTTGGTATCCCAATACAGATTGCTGTCGACCTGACCTGTCTCAATATTGATTCCGCCTGTCAAAGGGATACTCTTCAGATAATCCTGAGCATGGTTGAAATCTCCGCTCTGAATTAAATCAACCAGAATCCCCAGCGTATCATGAGAAAATAACCGGGCATATCCGTTTTCACCTACATGCAGGTAAGTATTGTCCTTAATGATCATTGTATCGATATAACCGGACTTGAATGCATTCTCAAGCTCTCCGTTCGGCAAATCGATATCAACGACTTTGGAGAGTCTGGTCTGCCAATAGGCTTTCATTTCATTGTAGTTATCTTCAAACGTTCCCTGAACAGCCACCTGCTCCATAGTCAGTGAAGTAAACTGGGTTGCGTTCTTGTCAAAGTACTCATACTTATCCGCTTCAATCGCATATTCTCTCACAACGCTCTCTCCGGGCTGAGCCGTGTAAGTATTCGCAGCGGCCGCATTGATTGGAATCAGATTTCCTGATACCACCGGCAAGAGCATAATATCGCTTGAATGATTCGTAGCCGTTATTCTGGAATAGTTGATGACATAATCCTTGTTGTTTACCGTATGTTTGTTAGCAAAGGTCTCAATCTTGTATGTCATTTTATTCTTGGTATATTCACTGATCAATACCGGTAAATAACCTTCACCCTTAGTCCATTGAATGTTACTTGTATCGGTCACGCCGAAGGTAACCAGTTGTTTAGGGGCAACCGGGCCATGCTGTTCGGGACGGCTTCCTCCGATCTGATAGGAACCATCCAGAAATCCAAGAGATGCATTCTTGTCACCTTCAAAACCAAAGGCCGTTGTCAATTGCTCATTCGTTTCATACTTGTATTTGCCCGAGACCTTCAAGTTATGAACCGCTTCCAACACAGCGGAGTATGCGGTTAATTTATCGCTGTCCGAAGCGTTTGCATCCAGCGCCTTGGCAGCTTTGACAGCCTCATTCATGGTATTCACTGAACTGATGGTATACCCTTTAATGACTGCCCGGCTAATTAGATCAATCTGACCGGCAAAAGCAGCCATATCCATATTGACTACCAGATTATCCCTGGCATTCTTTAATTGACTGTGGGCCTCATTAATTTCTTCCTGCTTGGCATCGAAATTATTTACATACAGATTGGCTTGAACCAATGCAGCTTCCAAGGCAGACCATGACTGTACAGTGTACAGCTTACTGTTATAGTTATATTTAGTAATTTCATTGATCAAGGCCTGTAGGGACGTTCGATCCGTATCCGACTTTTTAATAATCCTAAGTATTCCTGTACCCAGGTGTGCTTCGGATTGGAAAGCTCCCGAGACACTTTTACCGAAATACTCACTTGCCGTATCTCCATTCTTCTTCATGACCATCCAGCGGTATTTACCGGAATACAGATTTTTCTGTGATAAAACCAGTGTATACCGTGTATTTCCGGCGAGGTTATAGCTAAGTGGAATTGTGGTCATACTTCCATCGGTTACACGATCCCTGCTGACCTCCGTTTCTGCAAGGGGCGTACCTGCCGGGAATCCGGAACTATCCGTACCATATAATTTAACGGTCAAATCACTTACATTATTGGACATCTTTCTCACATTTACTTGTACATACTGCATTTCAAAGCTCTCATCGACCGTAAAGGTCTGATATCTGTCCTGCTGATCCCCGGTGCTGCCGAACTCATATTCATTTTCTGCGGCACCTGTGAAATCGATCATAATGTTTGTTTCTCTTTTTACCAGAGCGGCTTGTGCAGTATGAAGTAAGACTAGTGCACTGTCAATTTCATCTTGAGAAGCGGTGGCCTTTTCCAGGATGCCTTTGGCCTCTTCTCTTGCATTTACAAAGTGCTGCCAGGATTCATCCGTGTATAAACCCTGAAGCTGATCCTTCACTTTATTATATTCATTTTGCAAAATACTTTTGTCGGTAACCTCCCGGCTGCTCAGTGCCAGCCCTGAGAATGACATATTCCCCCATTGTGAAAGAGTTTCAGTCTGCAGGCCTTCCACTTTCAGTTCCACATTGGCCGGCACCTTAATTTGATACTTGTATATTTCTGAGGTAGCTCCTGCACTGATTTCCCTGGTCTCCACAAGATTCGAATCTGCATAGATCTTCACAGCCACTCTAGACTGCCACATCCCGATCCCAAATACGACCGTCGACTCATGCGGCTGTGGTGAAACCCTAAATGTCCAGCCTACATTATCATATATTCCCGCATCTCTGTTCTTTGGGAAAAACACGCCGAAGCCTGTATCTTTGACAGCACTTTCATATCCGGGCATACCGTCATTCCAGGAATAGGACAGATAATTCACATCATTTCCCTTATCAGGTTTCCCCTCAGTACCCGTGGTACCGTTTCCGTATACATTAAAGGTAACAGAGCTTGGAGCCGCTTTTTTAATCTGGGTGATATCATCCGGGCCGTTACCCTTCAGATGCAGCCAGTCCACATTACCTACCTGTGACAGATCAAGCGATAATTCCCCTTGTACATTACTCTGGACGATCTCAAGTGCGGCGGAGCCTGCTGCAGCATCCGCCCCATAGGCTACCTTAGGCAGGCCCAGTGAAGTTGATGTTATAAACATAGAAAACATTAATAACACGGCTGTCATTTTTCTGAATGGTATCCTGAGCATTGCATTACCTCCATTGATTTTATTTACCTTTCACTTGTTGTCCGTGGATGGTAACAAAAAAGTCCACGATCTCCTGAGTGGGACAACGCAGACTTTTCTGTTACGAATACTATTCCTTCAGAGAGCTCCTGCGGTTTCCCGCCTTACTTTTGTCCATACTTTTCTTGTAATTCATCAAGCAATTCCTTCACAGGCAGCTTTCCGTCTTTAAAGATAATCTCTTCCACACCTTTCAGCAGATCCGCATGGAATGCTTTGGTCTGTTCCGGATAAGCGAACGGCATGCCTGCCTTTTCCATATTATCGAATACAGGCTTAAGCTCAGGATATTTCTCCAGATATTTCGGGAGCAGTGACGATACGGCAGGCGAGTAGCCCACAGTTTCTATAGCATCTATTTGTGCTTCGTCACGTAATGCGTAAGCAATAACCTTCATAGCCGCTTCTTTATTCTTGCTTCCTTGTAGAATGGAGAGTCCATGCGAGTAAGCACTTTGTGCGTTTACAGTACCTTTAGGCATTGGTAAAGCGATCAATTCCAGACCCGGATTTGCCTCTTTCAAATAACCAACATACCATGGGCCCGCTGTAGACATCGCACCCTTCTCTTTCGAGAATACCTCACCGTCCCAAGGTGCGCCGATTTCAATCGGTGCAATAGCTGCCTTGGATTTCAGGTACATATCTACAAAGAACTGGAGGCCTTTCACATTCTCTGCAGAATTGATGGTCTTGCCAAAATTCCAGCCTCCGCCGAAAGCGTGTACATATTGTGTAATATGGAATGGATCAATGCTGCCTACGATCCCTTTAACGCCATCTTTTGTCATCGCTTTAGCCAATTCCAGCATTTCATCCATCGTCTCCGGATATTTGGTAATGCCGGATTGATCAAACATTTTTTTATTGATAGCGAGCATTGAAGTGGAAGAGTCATAAGGTATACCATATAATTTACCGCTATCGGTCCAGCCTTTAAAAAGTGAAGCCGTAATCCGGCTCTTGTCAAACCCAACGGTCTCCATCAGCTCATCCAGGGGCTCAAGCACACCTTTCGCAATGTACTCATAGTTCCCTTCATCGGACATGGCAATAATATCCGGACCCACACCTGCAGCAATGGCAGCCGGCACAGCTTTCCAGAATTCATCGCTTGTCGGATACTGCTGCAGCTTAACCTTAACCTCCGGATATTTTTCTTCAATACCCTTAACCATAAATTCGAAGTTTTTTTGTTCAGCTGAATTGGCCCAATAAGCCATGCTTACTTCAACCGGATCGGCAGGTTTCTCTGTTTCCTTTACAGCATTGGTTTCGTTAGTCGTCTGCCCGGATGAATTATTGGTTTTGTTAGAAGAACAAGCAGCCAACAGACCTGTGAGCATGATGCAGCACAGTATGAGCGTCATTGCTTTTTTCATCTATTTAATCCCCTTCGATTCAATTCGCCAACATTGTTGAACGTACTTCTATCATAAGGAATCGGACATACCCGGCTAAACAGAGGATCTTTACATGAAACTGAAAATCTTTACATCGTTTCGGACTCGCGGATTAATTCTGGATTCTTGCGAACCTCATTCGGAGGGAAGCCGATCAGTCTTTTGAAGGCGATATAAAAGTTATCCGTGCTCTTAAAACCTACCCTCTCGGCAATTTCATACGTCTTCATTGTACTGTTCAACAACAAGTCCAGTGACTTGTTCACACGATATTGATTGATATACTGGATCAGAACCATGCCTGTCTGTTCTTTAAACAAGCGGCTCAAATAGGAGGGGTTCAGCCCTACGTAATGAGATAATTCCTCCAAATTTAAATCCCGGTCATAGTACTCATGGATATAGTCAATAACCAGTCTGATCTTGTGATTCATTTTCTGTGAGGCGGCATTCAGATTCTTTTTATACCGGACAATCTCTGCCTCTTGCACCAATAATCCGTAAATTTGCTGCTGGTTTTCCGCTTCGAAGAATTCCTCAATTGCAGGAAATCCTTCTATAGGTAGACCTGTTTCTGTTTCACAAGCCCTGCTCAAGGCATAATGAAGATACGTTGCCATCCTCAGCATCTCCTGTTTCGGTATTTGCCGGTTCTGCCGGAGCTCCTCAAATAACCCCTCCATAGATACAAGGACTCGATCCCACTGTTCATTCTCAATTTCTTGTTTGATCCACTGGAGCTTTTTTTCAAACACATGCTTGTTCAAATCCTCTTTACTTCCCGGTCCAGAGGCAGAACCCTCCGCTTGATAAAAAAACACACCCGATTCATTATCATAGAAATTACTTTCCAGTACCTTCTCCGCTTCTTTCAATACGACTGGAACATCCAATAGGCTGTTATGAAGCGCACTGATCCCAAAGCTGACATTAATATTCATAAATTTATGCAGAGCATTCTGCACCGTTTTGATCAAATTCCATTGTTCACTGTAAATACTCTGCGTACTTCGGAGGCTGGAATACGTCTTAAAGATCGCAAAACCGTTCTGACGATGCTGAAAGAATTCCACCTCATCAAACTTGCGAAACACCTCACTCAGGATGTTGTGGATTGAAAAGTACAGTAAATACTCCATATCCTGCTTGTATCTTTTCCTTACTTTAGAGAACTGGTCGATATGAAAGGCAAAGCAAACGAGATTGGGCTCCTGCAGTCGAACATCATACTCTTTCATTTTTTCTGCAATCTCCCAGGTATACCTTATAGCTCCCTCCGACCATTCCTTAAAAAAAACCGCTTTCATATTGGGCTTGACACGTTCGGCACTTTGCCGCAAATTCACTATTTCATCCGTGTGCTTCCGCTCCCGCATAATAGTCTCACGGGCACGCCGTAAGGTATCGAATATTCCAGCCTCATCCAAGCTGGGTTTGTGAATGTAATCCAAAGCGCCCAGGCGCATTCCCTCCCGCACATATTCAAATTCCTTGTAGCTGCTCAGCATGATGACCTTTGGCGGATCACTCCAGCCCTGCAATTTCTCCAATGCCTGCAGACCGTCCATTATCGGCATTTTGATATCCATAAGCACGATGTCCGGCCTCAGCTCAGCGATTTTGACCAGTGCATCTTCACCGTGGTTTGCTTCCCCAATGACTTGAAAACCATAAGCCTCCCAATCCAATGAGGTTTTCAGACTCATTCTCATGTAAGATTCGTCATCGGCAATAAGGATTTTCATCAATAGATCCCCTCCTTGGCTGAGGCTTCCTCAGTGTTAATTAATACAGGAATATCAATGAAGACCGTAGTTCCCTCTCCGGGTAAGGTATTAATCTGTACTCCATATTGGGAGCCAAAATGAAGCTGTATTCGTTCTGCCACATTCCGTACACCGATTGAATTCATGCCCTCCTGGTCCTTGGCCTTATCCATAAGCCGCTTGACCTGTTCCTGACTCATGCCAATTCCGTTGTCCTTGATCATAAATCGGACTCCCTTTTCATAGCGGCGGACATCAACAGTTAACCGATAAGTGTGTTTTTCGTTCGTAAAACCGTGGAATATAGCGTTTTCAACAAACGGCTGCACGATAAATTTCAGCGTCTGGTAGTGTAGAACCTCTTCTTCTACTTGATACGTTGCCTCAAAGGTGTTGAAGTATCTTAATTCCAAGAGAGTAATATAATTCTGAATGAAGGCCATTTCTTCTTCAATCGTTACGAATTCTTTCGTATTCCGAGCGGAGAAGGTCAATAGCCCAATCAGTGAATCCAGTGTTTCAGTGATGTTATCCGCCATTTGCGCCTGCGACATCCACCTTAGGACAGACAATGTATTATAGAGAAAATGCGGATTGATCTGGGCTTGCAGTGCGTTCAGCTCTGCACTCCGCTTCTGATGCTCCTCTTCCTTTATCCTTACAATCAGCTGCTGAATTTCTTTGGTCATCGCATTGAAGGCGTAGCCCAGCCTCCCGATTTCATCCTGTCTATTCATATCAATGTTGACATTAAAGTCTCCTATTTCGACTCTCCGCATCATTTTGCTTAACTGTTTGATCGGGTTTGTAATCCCTCGGGATACAAGGAGCGCCACGCAAAAAGCTGTAATTATCGTAATGCCCACGATGACCGCGATGAAATTCCGGATCTGGTTGACTTCGTGGAACATCGCTTGCTTGTGAATAATGGAATAGAACTTCCAGCCGCTGATTTCCGATGTATTATGAACAATATAGTATTCCGGATCATCCTGACTTACCCGATCATCTAAATTCAGGCCTATTGCCCGGCTGTCCGTACTAAATAGAATCTTATTGTTCTCATCTACAATCAGTTGTTCGGCTTCGGGGCCCGGATTTAACCCCTGATATAGTCTGAGGAGTGCGGCATCCCGGAAGTTCACGATAAATGTACCCAGCTTCTGACTAGTAGCCGGGTCCACGATAACCTGACCGACTGACATCACGGAGTTGTTCTTGCTGACCTGCTTCTCCGAATGAAGGCCCACTACGACCGGTTGTCCCCGCTTCTCCTCAATTTGCCGGAACCATGGTTCGTCGAACGGCTTATAATCGTAGTTATAAATGACCTGATAGCCTTTTCGATAGGCCACTTCATTGTTGTCCGCATAAATAACTAGAGAATCAATATCGCTGTTGAACAGAAATATTTTGCGGAAGAATTCGTCATTGATATATTTGAAATCAGAAGATTTCTCATAGAGAGGAAACTCAAAGGTCTTATAATTTTTCGACAAAATAGTCAGAAGCTCCTGATCGTAGAACGGGCTTTCCGAGACACGAAGCATGTTCTTCAGGAATGCATCTGTACTGGTCCTCATCTGCCGATTCAGTTCCTTAAATGAATTAACAATTCTTCCTTCCAGAAATGAAATCGAATAAGTGTAAGAGATGGAACCGATTAAGATAAGCGGAATAATGATCAAAAATACATAGGTTAGAAACAGCTTCTGATTCATGCTGCGATCCTTAAACTTGATTAATCCCATTCCATTCCCCACCGTTCGCTGCAAGTCAAAAAAAGATTGAATCCGTATTTTCGGAATCAATCATAGCATAAATTTAGCGCGTTATTTAGACATTATTTAACAATCTATGATAATAATCGACAATGTTTGAGTAATTCAGTTCATCGTGCCCGATGATCATATCTGCTCCCTGCATGGAGACAGGATCACCCACTCCTACCGCGAACATCCCTGCGCTCTGGATGGCCTGAATTCCTGCCTTAGCATCTTCAATTCCGATACAGCTCCCAGGAAGCACCCCAAGCTGGTCAGCAGCGTTGAGAAATATCTCCGGATCGGGCTTGCCTTTCTTTAACGTCCCCGGATCAACAATTACACCGAAGCAGTCCGCGATCTGCAGCCGCTGAACGATAGCTGGTGCATTATGGCTTGCGGAAGCCAGCCCGATTCTTTGGCCAGCTTCAAGAATCTCATGCAGCAGCCGTGCAATACCCGGAAGCAGATCAGCCGGTGTAATCTGTTCGATTAACTGCTTGTAATGCTCATTCTTCCGGTCAGCAAGAATGAGCTTCTCATTTGCATTATAGATCCGGGAATGTTCCGAATTCTCCAGTATAAGTTCCAGGGATTGCATACGGCTAACTCCCTTCAACCGTTCGTTATAGGAACGATCAAAAGAAATTCCTAATTCCATTGCAAGTTGCTTCCAAGCTTGATAATGATATTCTGCAGAATCTACAATTACTCCATCGAGGTCAAAGATAAAAGCTTTAACAGATCTCAAGCGAATTCGCCCCTCTTTGCAAGTGGAATGGTAATAGATTCTTTAGCATCCAGCGAATAATTCTGCCCCTTAATCGACAGGTTCAGCGATTTATTTATATCCGTTAGCTTCGCAATCTCTAAAGCTTCATGCGTAATATGAACCTTCAAAAGATCACCCTGCCAATATAACGGATAGGCGAGAGAATCCCATGCTTCAGGAAGCCGCGGATGGATACGAAGCTGGCCACCCAGTGCACGCACTCCGCCAAAACCGAACACTACACACTTCCATATCCCGCCGATGGATGCTGTATGTATGCCTTGATCGGATGACTTCATGTTCTGTCCAAGATCAATGCCTGCCGCCAGACCGAAGAGCCGGTATGCCAGCTCTGACTCCCCCAGATCCGAAGCCAGAATGCTGTGCGTTGCCATACTGAGTGAAGAATCATGGAGTGTCTTCGGCTCATAATACTTCCAGTTCGCCTGCTTCACCTCATAGCTGAAACAATGTTCAAGTAGGTAAAAGAGCACCATTACATCCGCCTGCTTGGACACTTGAATTTGATTCACCTGATCCATATTATAATCTTCCAGAATCAGAGCCACCTCTTGCTGATTGCGATACTTCGTCAAATCAATGAGCTTCTTGCTCAAAAAGGTATCATCCTGGGGAATAACCAAATCTGTCTCCCGCGGCAGCGGCAGATAGATGTTCTCTGCCTTCAGCTTCCACTCTTCATATGACTTATCCAGCTGCAGCCGGTCTCTCATCTGTTTCCACATGCCGGATGGTTCGCGCTGCAGTTCTTCATAACAAGCCATGGCGGTCTGTAAATTCCAATGTGCCATGTAGTTCGTGTAAGCATTATTATCAACATGCTCTTTGTATTCATCCGGTCCAATAACATCCCTGATCTCGAAGCATTGGCGCGCATCGTTCCAAGTCAGGCGGCTTGCCCAGAAGGTTGCCGTCTCCATGATGATCTCGTATCCTTTGGTATCCATAAAAAGCTGATCCCCCGTAGCCAGATAATACTGCCACACCCCGTATGCCACATCGCTTGTAATATGCTGTTCGATCAATCCCGTCCATATTCTGGTGGGGGTTCCTGTGACCACATCCACGGGGCCCCATTCAGGAGTCACTTCGTCTCCGGTCAGGGCAGATTCCCAGGGATACATAGCCCCTTTATAGCCGTTCTCCTTCGCTTTCCGGCGTGCGCCGTCCAAGGTATGATACCGGTATTCCACTAAATTGCGGGCCATACCTGGATTAGTGAACAAGAAGTACGGCAGAATGAAAATCTCTGTGTCCCAGAAGGAATGGCCCTTGTAGCCTTCGCCCGTCAAGCCTTTCGCAGCAATGCCGAAGCGGTTATCATGCGCCGGAGCCATAATGACCAGATGATATTGCGCAAACCGGATGGCCAGCTGATCGAACTCCCTCACACTCGCAATCTGAATATCCACCGCTGCCCACTTCTCCTGCAACGCTCTTGTGCTGTCCTGCAGGAGCTTCTCATACCCTTTCATGGACTCCAGACGCAGTTCATCCAGGGCGGCCTCGCACAGCTCCTCGGGCATCTGATCCCTGTGCTCAAGATCGAGCGACGTATGAATATTGGCTATTTTCTCTAACACCAAGGTCTGGCCTGCTTCAATCCGGAATGTGTGCTCTGTGAATACTTTTCTCCGCTCAATCAGTAAACGCGGCTCTGCCGCAACCTCCGATTCATCCACCAGAAAACGGTGAAGGCAATGAGTTACCACATGAATATTGGATTCTGTTGTTGTGGCCGCATATTGAATCACTTTTTTATCATGAATGCGTTTATCTCCCTCTGCAAAATGCTGCGCTCCGGAATTGGTAACCTGTCCGTTAATACCGGAACGTATTGAAATTTCGGCATCCATCGTACACGGTGTCAACTCGACCCGCATACCCAGCAAATGCTTATTATGTAAAGATACGAACCTGCGGAAGATCATTCCGAAGGTATTTCCTCTATCATTACGCCAAATGACATGACGGGTCAATTCACCCGTTTGGAGATTCAAGGTACGCGAGTATTCTTCTTCCACATGTCCTTTTTCCAAATGAAAACCCTCACCGTCAAGCCAAATGCCCAGTTCCGTAACATCTGCTATATTCGGCAGCTCTGTTACCTCCGAAGCGCCTGATGTATTGAATGTTCCTGCAACAAAACAATTGCGTGTTTCTTGGGGGTACGACTCCTCCGTACAGGATCTAAGCCCCATATATCCGTTACCCAAGCTCATAATCGTCTCATATTTGGCCAAATGCCGCACATTGAAGGAACCTTCACCTATGATCCAGTTACGTAGCTCTCCTGTGCCCATATCATATCTCAACACTACAATAACCTCCTTTTGTCTCTTTTGGCATTCTACTCTTTCATTAGCCCTTCAGTCCTGTCGTAGCAATTCCTTGCACAAGGTGACGCTGGAAGATCAGGAACACAACGATGATTGGCAGCGTGAGCAGCACAACACCAGTCATGGTAAGATTCGGCCATTCAAAATAACGATTCTTGAGCGTATTCAGCCCCACCGTCAATACGTACCATCGGCTGTCGTTAACCAACGTAACCGGCCATACGAACGAATTCCAGGTTCCTGTAAAGCTGAATATAATTTGCGTTCCGACCGCTCCTTTGGACAACGGTAGGATAATCCGGAAGAAGATGCCGATCTTGGTCAAGCCGTCCACCTCCGCCGCCTCTTCCAATTCCTTGGGAATACTCAGCATGAACTGCCTCATCAGAAAGACAAGGAAGCCTTGAAACATAAAGGGAATAATTAATCCCTGATAGCTGTTCAGCCATCCTAACTTCACAATCATGGAATAGATCGGAATGATCGTGATCTGGTAAGGAATCATCATCATTCCGATAATGATAAAAAAGATTAGTCCTCGCCCGGGATAGTTCAGTCTGGACAGTGAATAGGCCGCCATCGTGTTAACCGCGAGATTTCCAATCAGGATGCCGAGTGTAACAACAGTAGAGTTAATGTACCAGATCGTCATATCAGAGTTAACGAATACGTCCTTATAGTTGTTAAAGGTTAACCGGGCCACGCCCACCCAATGGCCAATGTCGCTTTTGCCCAGCAATGAGGTGTATATGGCATAGCCAAAAGGTAGAATAAAAAAGATAGAGCATAGGGACAACAGGGCATAGCGGGTACTTGTCTTTCCTGCATTACTCATCTCTTAAATGTCCTCCTTTACAAAACGTTTCTGAATAATAGTTAAGAGGATAATCAGTGCAAAGATGATAAAGGCTGCCGCACTGCCATATCCAGCCCGGTTAAAGCTGAATGCCTGGCTGTAAAAATAAATAACAATGGTACTCGTTGCACCGGCTGGACTGCCAAGTGAACCGTTCCGGGCGAGTGCATAAGGCTGGTCAAACAGCTGCATCGCATAGATCAGGCCTGAGGTTAAAACAAGAAAGGTTGTCGGCTTCAGCATCGGAATCGTGATATAGCGCAGACGCTGCCATGCATTGGCCCCATCCACCATTCCTGACTCATAGATATCATAAGGAATGTTCTGTAATCCGCCCAGATATACAACCACATAGAAACCTACATAAGTCCAAATGGTAATTAATATGAGGAAAGGCAGCGCATATTTCGTACTGGCGTACCAGGATACATCCTCCATTCCGAACAGCGTAAAAAATTTCGTCGCAATCCCATCCTGCTGCATAAACAAGTACATAAATACGGTCGTAACCGCCACCGTGGATGTGATGTAAGGCAGGTAGAACAACGTACGGAACGTTGTCTTGAGGCGTGTGATCTTGTTCAAGCCCACGGCGATAAACAAGGCAATGACCGACTGCAGCGGGACCGCAACCGCCGTTATAATGGCTGAATTTTTTAACGCTCCCCAAAAATCGCTGTCTTTCAGCATTTCCGTATAATTTTGTAATCCGATAAACTTTGCGGCCCCCGGATTTAAGAAACTGATATCCTGAAAGCTGTATACAAAAGACTGTATTAAAGGATAGTAAAACCAAATTCCCATAAAAATAAGGATAGGCGCTACGAATAAATAGCCTACAAATTTAGATGAAGAAGCCCATCTCATCCATATCTGTGATGGAGAACGCCCCGCTTTCAAACTTGCTACTCTGTCTTGCTCCATTTCTGTATCCTCCTTCTAGTTTCCCTGTCACAGGCATTCAGTACTCGAATCCGATTAGGTATCTTAATCATAAGAGGTGGAATAACCAGGGAAAACAGAGGATATTTACTTGAATCCGAGGATTTTTACTTGGCCTTTTTCAATTGGAAATAAACTAGAAAAAAACCAAGGGTCCTTCACTTGCTCAATCCGATCCTCTCTACATTTCGGCAGGTGTAGTTAAACCATGCTGTGATAAATTGGGGTTAATTTCTAAATCTTATTACTAAAAAAATCATAAAAAAAGCAACTCGTCTGTAGACAAGTCGCTTTTTAAACGTTTCATTTTTTATAAATACTACTTTTTGTTATTAATTCGCTCACCGCTTCACCTTATAAAACTCATGATACAGTTTCATGAGCGCCCTCTTCTCAATCCGCGACACATAACTCCGCGAGATCCCCAGCTCCTTTTTGGTCTTTTTAAGCGATCTCAAATGCATCAGGATTTCATTCTCGATACAGCGGGCGGCAAAGGTCGTAAGCTTCGTGCCTTTGTTCGGGCGGTAGCTTCCAATCGCTTTAATCAGTCCAATGGTGCCGATGGAGATGAGATCCTCCATATCTTCACCTGTATTGTCGAATTTTTTGAGATTGTGGACACGATGCGATGTCAAAAAAATAAACCAATCACGATCGTTCCCGATTCGAATTGGTTATTTTATGTTTTGTATTTAATCTGTAATTGTTTATCGATTATTTTAACCCATTCAGGTAATTCATTTAAATAATACTTTATCCCGTTTTTATCTGCTTCAAGAATAAACTCCCCATCAGCTTTACTATTATCAACAACAATTAATTGATCAATAAGGTCTAAGTGAGATACCAGATTATTCATACTTGTTACATTGCGTCTAACAATATCCTCGGTTTCAATATGATGACCACCGTTTTTCACACGTAGAGCAACACGTTCAATATTTAGCCGAACATCCCCTAGTCCCACATAAAACACAATAATTTCAAAGCCATGTCCCTTTGCATCTCTCATCTGCCTTATAACGTTACCACCCGCTAAAGTGGTTTCCACAGTGAAATCCCACTTATTTCGGATACACTCCCTGGCTATCCTTATAGCTTCTTTTCCAGCGGATACTTTACTTTTTTCAGGATTTTCATGATTAATTTTACGGGCTAGTGCATCCGGATCAATATTTACACTTACTCCAAGCCGGTCAACAATCAAGTTGCGGATTGTGCTCTTACCACTTCCATTATTACCTGCAAACACATACATCGTTGCCTGTGTATCATTCATTGATGAAATCCTGTTCATTCATTTTCTCGATCTTACCCGTACTATATTCTCTAACAATTTGTCCCTCATTTGTCTTATATACTATATATGTTCCATTTGCTTTAGCATCCAACTTCGCTCGGTCACCCGTTAACCGGATCAATTTAGCAAGGTCCTTCGTAAGATTCATCATTACACAAACACCTCATTTCCCACTTATAGTTCGAGTATACCACAGTATAGCGCATATTATTTCAGCTTAGAGCTTAATACATAATACAGTAATTTTATGATTATCTAAATCATAAAACAAAATAACCTGCAGGATCGAGACATTTAATGTCTCCTTCCTACAGGTAGATTTCTTAACTTACCGCTTCACCTTATAAAACTCATGATACAGCTTCATGAGCGCCCTTTTCTCAATCCGCGACACATAACTCCGCGAAATCCCCAGCTCCTTCGCAATCTCCCGCTGCGTCCGCTCTTCCCCTCCGGTATCAAGCCCAAACCGCCCCACAACAACTTCCTTCTCCCGGTCATCCAGAATATCCAGATTGCGGTATATCTTACTCTTCTCGATCTTGAGATCCACTTCCTTCACAATATCATCTGCGTCGGAGCCGAGGATATCGATGAGGGTGATCTCGTTACCTTCCTTGTCAGTCCCTATAGGATCATGGAGGGATACGTCCTTTTTGGTCTTTTTAAGCGATCTCAAATGCATCAGGATTTCGTTCTCGATACAGCGTGCAGCGAAGGTAGCCAGCTTCGTCCCCTTGTTTGGTCTATAACTTTCAATTGCTTTGATTAAACCAATCGTCCCAATGGAGATGAGGTCCTCCATGTCTTCACCGGTGTTATCGAATTTTTTTACTATGTGAGCTACGAGACGAAGATTATGCTCAATCAGCAAATTCCGTGCCTTGGCATCTCCCTCGGCCATCATGCCTAAGTATTTGCTCTCATCCTGCTCCGAAAGAGGCTGGGGAAAAGCGTTGTTCCTTACGTAGGATACCAGCAGCGTCAGTTCTTTAATCAGCAGCGCGATCGTGCTTATTATGCCTGGCAAATTGCGACACCTCCCGCACATGTACAATGAAACCGGTAAGTAGTCCGAACTACGGGTTCATGGTCCTTTTATTGTATGTGGGTAGATGCCTAGATGTGCATGTACGGGAGAAATAGGTACGGGCTGTGAAGTGCGCTAGAATTCAAGCTACATGAATTGTTGTACTCTTTTGTAGACCAAACCGAGTCCTGACTGTAACTTCTCTCCTGTTCGACCTTGAACAGCGGTATCACAGCACCTCCGTAGATCCCAGCTTGTTATTGCTTCGGGTCCGAAATCTATGTTGATAGGATTATCCCATAATAGTTTACATAGTTAATTCTTTGAATTAATCCTATCAACAAAGATCATCTTTATAATTAACTTCACATAAGCAAGCCTTACATACGATACTGCATTGGAGTTTAGAATAAATCTTTTAGACTAAGAGGAGCGAAGAACATGTTCAAGAAGAGTATTCACCGAAGGTTGTCATTCATATCGAAAAGAGCAACGATGTTCCTGCTACTCATCACGGTTATCATCAGTACTCTTCAGCCCGCAGGCATTATCGCCGCTGACGTGCCCCTCCCCCATTCCATCGTCATCGAAGATTTCGAGAATAACCTTAGTGATAATGTGCTGGTTCAAAAAAGAAATTTCTCAGGTGCCATGAGTCTGGAAGCGGATCCCCGGCATGTCCGTTCAGGGAATAATTCCGTACGTTTGGATTATGATTACATAGGTGTTAAGGAAAACCCCTCCTATGTATATATTGGACCTAAGGCTCCCTATCTCATTTCCGGACTTCCCCAAAAAGTAGGGATGTGGGTGTACGGAAACAACGATGGCCATCTTATTTTCAGCAAGTTCAGGGATGGCAACGGAAAGTCCTTCGAGGTGGAATATTTGGACGAGAACGTTGGCGTGAACTGGAAAGGCTGGAAATACATTGAGGGGGATATCCCGCAGGACAAAGTGGGACCGATCCAGCTGGAAATATACATGCGGATTGAGCAATCCATCTTCGACAAGAAGAATAAAGGCACCGTATGGGTAGACGATCTACGCTTGGTCTATGAGCAGGACCCTGCTGAAGATATGGGCGTCCCGGTACTCGGCATGGTGTCCCCGGCGAATGAAGCCGTTATCGATACGCGTTCACCACATATTCAGCTTACGGCCACCGATCTTCAAACGGGCATTGACCCCGGCTCTGTTACCTTAAATCTGGATGGACATCCTGTGAAGAGCGAGTATGAAGCGGCTACAGGCATGATCTCCTATCAGCCTTCTTCTCCTCTGGCAGGGGGATATCACACTGTTCAGTCAGCTGTATATGACAGATCCGGCAATCCCGCCGAGCTTGTCAGCTCCTTTTTCATTCAAGACGGCATTCAATATCATCTGGACGCCCCCACGGAAGTCATCAGCAACAAGTCGTTCCAATTGAAGCTCCAGATCAACAATGCGGCTGACTTAACGGATGCCTATGCCCAGCTCCAATACGATCCGAAGACTCTGGAAATCACCACTGCTGAACCTAAGGTACCAGCATCACTCGTTAAGCAGAACGAGATTGACCCTGTAAAGGGAACGTACCAGCTGCAGCTTGCCGGACTAAGCAATCCATCGTTACCGGCTGACGGAACCGTTGCGCTATTGAATATGACGGTAAAGCCCAGTGCCAAAATGGAACGCGGCGAGGCATTCAAATCTATCGAGATGATCGACGGGAGTTTTCGAATGACCGCAGGAGAGGCTGTATATGCACTGGCTGCACCCCACAAGTATACGATTGGGTTCCCTTATATCCTCACTGTGAAAGGGAGCTCACTCCATACGAAAAGTACGCTTCGTGTCACCGATGATGCAGGTGTACCTGTCGAAGGGGTCTCCATTATCCCATCTGATCCTCTTCTTCCCCAGTATTTTGCTGAAGTGACTTCTGTATCGTCTGATGTCTATGCGGATGCTGATCCGGGATCGGCCAAGCTCGCTTCCGCCGCTCCAGGTGAACAATTCTTCTCGACTGGAGTGATCCGTGGGGATTATACTGCCATCCGGCTACCGGACGGGAAAGTCACGGGCTGGATTTCAAATGCAGCGGTTCAAGTGAAGCTCCTGAAGGATGGATGGGGTCTTACCGATGCGAAGGGTGAAGTCCAGACGTCTCTGACTACCTTGGCCTTAATGAACCTTAATCTCCAGGCAGTAAACGGGGATAAAGTCAGCAGGGTGTTCTCACTTTCTGTAGTGCCGCAGCTTGGGTCGGAGGAGCCTGAATATGTGCGGACCTACGTAACAGAGGATTTGAAAACCAGCCAAAGCATCGTCTGGAGAACTGCCCCACGTGTAGAGAACGGTATCATTCAATATGTAAAAGCCATTGACTTCACAGGTTTTGATCAGCCTAATGTCAAGGAGCAGGCTGCTACGCCCCAGCTGCTGTCAGCACCTGACCGTGTGGGGGAAACTTTGTTCCACAAAGGGATACTGCAGAGCCTGTCACCGGGTACAAAATACATTTACCGTGTGGGAACTCCGGGGTTGTGGAGTGCTCAGCATACGTTTACGACAGAGGCAGCAAACGCGGAAGGATTTTCTTTCTTGTTTGTAACTGACTCTCATACCAATACCGAAGATGCCTACCATATTCATCAGGACCTGATGAGCAGTGCTTTTACCCATTATCCCAATACACGGTTTGTCATGCATGGAGGGGATATTGTCGATAATGGCGGGATTATGAATGAATGGGAACAGGATATGAAGGCTTCACAGCTATACAGCGGCAGTATTCCCTCTGCCTATACTATAGGAAATCATGATGTAAAGAATGGCGGAAAAGATGTATTTATTAACGCTTTGGGTCAGCCAGGTAACGGAATGGACGGGCAACAGCATTTGAATTATTCATACGATTATGAAGATACACATTTTGTAGTGCTAAATTCGGAAGCGGATGAAATAGATATGCAAAAGCAAGCAGAATGGCTGCGGAAGAACTTAAATGCCAGCTCGGCAAAATGGAAGGTCGCCATGTTCCACCGCCCTGCCTATCATACAGAAGACGGGCGCGGACCTGAACTGGTCACCAAATATCTGGCTCCTGTCCTTGAGGAGCTCGGGGTAGACCTGGTACTGGTGGGCCACGATCATGCACTCGCTTGGACTTATCCTATGAAGAATGCCCAGCCCCTGAAGGATGGCAGCCCAGGCACCGTGTATCTGTCTGGCGGTTCCTCCGGCTGGAAGTTCTACGATGCTGTCAAATTTGATTACCTGGAGTATCTGTATGATGATAATTTCCCGGTCTATTCCGCCATCTCGATCAACAAAGACCAGATTTTAATTGAAGCAAGAACGACCGATGGCCAAAAACTGCAAACCTTGACTATTAAGAAAGCAAAAACTGTTGAACCTGATCCGGAACCGGAGCCAAGCACAAAACCAAGCCCGAACCCAACTCCAACTCCAAGTCCTGAACCCAGCCAGATGCCAACTCCGAACCCGAACCCAACCTCTGGTACGGGGACAGGCTCGAACCCTGGCATGATGCCAAGTGCAGTGCCTACTGCAACACCTGCAGTTGTTCCTTCAGATAAGCCTGCACCAATTAAGACGCCGCCAACTGCTGTTTTTGCTGAGGGAGTAAGCGCTCAAGCCCTAAAAGAGACACTGAAGAGCATGATTGCCGCGAAAGGCGGAGACATTCCCGTACCAGCCCTTAAGGATATAGCTGGCCTGTGGAGCACCCGGACGATCATGACTTTTCATAAGTTGAACATTATCAAAGGTTATTTCGATGGCTCATTCAAACCAAACCAAAGTATTACCAGAGGGGAATTTGCCGCAATCCTCACCAAAGCCTTTGGTTTGTTGAAGTCGGATACTTCCCTTTCATTAAGTGACGTTAATGCCCATTGGGCCCAAGAGGCCATTGCCGTGTTAGCCTCCAATGGTGTCATTGCCGGTTACCCCGATGGAACCTTTAGGCCGGACCGGGACATCAGCCGCTCCGAGATCGTTACCATCCTGTCCAGGATTGTGAACTTCAATAGCGTCACACCGGTACAAGGGAGCATCACCTTCAGTGATACAGCAAGTGCATGGAACAAGGACCAGATTGCCAAAGCTGCCGAAATCGGTCTGATTAGTGGTAGAGGCAACGGCAAATTTGCCCCGGCTCAATCATCAACCAGAGCAGAGGCCTTGACCATTATCATGAATGCCCTGTGCCTGGATCCCGAAATCAAAGCATTGATGGATCAGATCTCGAAATAAATCTGTGTAGAACCTGCATACATGATCAAAAGACCTTTATCCCCCGAAAGTGTGGAGATAAAGGTCTTTATTTATCCAGCATTTGGTTATGGCCAATCTACAAATCCATTATTCATCCGATTCTATTTCCCTGGACCCAAGCGTCTGTACGGGACGGTTATCATGGGGAAAAATAGCTGCAAATTGGCTAATTTGCGCTTCGGACCATTGAACCGGATGTTCCAGGACGATCCACTGTACGCCTTCGGTGCAGGGGGGCGTGGTAAGCGATCCCTGATATCGGAAGGAATGAAGGTCTGACGGAAGCAGCTTGTTCATGTCGAAGTCACCCTGGATCGCAAATTCTTCTTCACTTTCTTCCTTCGGAAGTACGGACCACAGCTTGCTCAGTTCGGCATTTTCAGTGCCTTTCGTGATCAGGACACTTAGCACCGCAAGCTTGCCGTCTTCATTTTTGTGCACGAAATGAAGCTCCATATCCGCATGCTTGCCATCCACCTCATGTTCACTGGGCAAGTGGAAGTGGAACTGCTGCAAGGTATACGTTTTCCCTTCAATAGTAATACGATTGTCCTGGTTCTTCAGATTAACCTGAATGGTGTGGCCGTTATTAATCATAGATACCGGGGATGGTGAATACTCCACTTCGACGGGCGACAGACTCTCGTCATCTTTAACTTTCTCCTGGAGAATATTGACGGGTGACTGGGTCTTGCCGGTACTGCATGTTGTGAATAGTTCATCGAGCTCTGCCCAATGCTCAGGTGACGTCTCCCCTTCGTAGGACCAGTGGGCATGGTGAGCGCTGACTGGAACCGACGGCTCCTGTTTGTTCGCTGCTTCGTTATTCTGTGTGTTACCGCCGCATCCCGCCATCACAGACATGACCATAACTGGAAACAAGATTTGGGATAACCTTTTGCTCAGACTCATGCAGATCCTTCTTTCTTATATTTTGTGGAAAACTACTATAATATAGTAAATAATCACGCACGGGCTCTCAAGTGAAAAAAGGCTCAAGGTTTGCAAAATGAGTCTAACTATCCATACCACAAGGGTAACTCCCCACTTCCTGGCACAGGGTCTGAGCTGATCAACCGGAGGCTTTCAAGGTTTTCTGTATATTACTGGGGAATAACTATGTATTTCAGCGGCCCTCTATGCGTTGCTTACAGCGCGGAGGCAAATCGTGTAGTCTCTTCCCCACAAAAAAAAGAGTACCCGCTCCTCTCTACAGAGCCAGTGCCTCTTCCGTAATCTGTCTGATATCAATTGAAGAAATCGTTTCTTCGTTAACCATGTCCGGCAGAATCTCCGCCAGGAAATACTCGACACATTTTAAATCGATGTTCTTGATCTTGATCAGGGCGTTGCGGTACATCACCACAAATTCCTTCTCCGTGTTCCCCCTCTGCAGTTCGGCAAAAGCCTCATACACCTGGTCCATCTTGTCGGCCACTTCCAGAATCAGCCCTTCCACCGACTCATCCTTGCCTTCGCGCAATTGATGGTAGAAGATGCTTTTGAATTCCTCCGGAATATGCTCCTTAATGAAGTTATCGATCATCCCCTCTTCAACCTGCTGGATTAAGGAACGAAGCTGTAGAGATGAATGTTTCACCGGGGTTTTGATATCACCAATAAAAATCTCACCATAATCGTGGCTGCTCGTAATTTCGTATAGCTTCTTCCAGTCAATAACTGCGCCGTTCTTCTCCTCGATGTCTGCCAGCGTTTTGGCGTACTGCACGACCTTCCAAGAATGGGCCGCTACGCTATGCTCCTCAAATTTGAATTTGCCGGGACAGCGGATAATACGTTCCAGTTCATTCAGTGAGCGGAAATATTTATGAATTCCCATGCCATTCCTCCTGTGACTTGATGTTGTTATGATCCGGTATTGTCTAGCTAGTATAAGCATTCAATGTTAATTCCGAATAAACAAGCTTACAGGTTATGTAAAAAACGGGAGCCATGAAGCCCTATTCTTGTATAGGCCAAGCCTTCCCCGCCTTACTGCCGATACCGTCCCCGACTAAGGTCGAGACTAAAGAACAGTCTTCAGGCCGTTTTGCAGTATCATCAATAGCTATACAATAAACACATAGACAACGGCTAAGACGAACCGCACATCCGGTTCAACCCATAGGAGAGGAAGAGATTATATTATGAAAAAATTGTACCGTTCCAAAAGTGACAAAATGATCAGCGGCATCTGCGGAGGTTTGGCCCGTTCCCTGAACATCGACAGCACCATCGTCCGGCTGTTAGTTGTAGCCACTGCCCTATTCAGCTTCGGCACTGTAGCATTCCTGTACATTCTGGCTAGCATCTTGGTTCCAAAAGAGAGCTATAACAGCTACCCCGAAGGTTATGAGTATTACTAATTCAATGACACCATACCAAAACTACTATATATGAAAATAAAAGGAGAAATGAACATGAGTATCTTTCAAAGAATTACGACCCTAACCAAAGCAGCCATCCACGAAGGACTGAATAAATTGGAGGATCCGGTATTACTGACCGGACAATATTTACGGGATCTGGAGGAAAAAATAGCTGTTGCCGAGACCAGACAGCGTGAGTTCCAGGCTGCAGCAAGTGTTCTGGAGCGGCGCATCCATGAGAACCAGGTGTTGGCTGAGCGAAGCGAAGCGGAAGCCGTACAGGCAATGAACGAAGGGAATGAGCCTGCCGCCAGAGCAGCGGTAATGGCAAAACTGCGTTACACCGAGAGTATTCAGGAATGCACCGCGGGCCTGGAAGAAACACGCGAAACCCTCGTTGTCCTGGAGAGCAGCCTGCTGAATGCCAAGGAAGAACATAAACGGCTAAAAGCCAAAAGAGCCGAGCTGGCTGCCCGCGCCCGCAAAGCGGCAGAGCTGAAGCGTTCTGCCGAAAGCACCAGTTATGCTGGCTACACAGGTAAACCTGGACAGATCCTGAATCCCGGTGCTGCTGCGCGCGGCTTCGACCGCATGGAAGACAAGATCAGCGAATGGGAAGCATCCACCGAAAGCACAGGATATTATTCCGCCGGCATCGCCGAATCTCCGCTGAACAGCGCCGTTGAAGCTGAGCTGGAACGTCTCCGCAGCCGGAAGGCCGGGGAAGGCAAGTAAGCCGGTACTTAATTCAACCGCTTATATGTATAAGCAAAAACGGATACCGACGTGGAAGGCGGTATCCGTTTTTTACTTGTTTACAGGTTGGGAATTTAATTCATGTGATCCCCCAGCATCTCTTGCCGCAACCATTAAGGGCAAA
Source organism: Paenibacillus sp. LS-5 (assembly GCF_056121505.1). Lineage (NCBI taxonomy): Bacteria > Bacillati > Bacillota > Bacilli > Caryophanales > Paenibacillaceae > Paenibacillus > Paenibacillus sp. LS-5. Next base: position 159,092 of record NZ_JBWAVA010000014.1, read on the forward strand.
TGCACCAAGGGCTCCGGGTCCTTGCCTGTTCCTTACTCTTGTCACACCTGCCCTGCAGGCTCCGAAGATTTCGTATACCGGTTCGCCGGAACAGGAAGACCCAGATTTCCCCGTAAGGTGTCACTTTCGTATTCGGTGCGGAACAATCCCCGTTCTTGCAGAATCGGAACCACGTGGTCCACGAATTCCTCCAACCCGGTTGGCACTGCGGCTGCAATCATAAATCCATCTGCCGCACCGCCTTCGAACCAGGCTTGAATCTGATCCGCCACCTGCGCCGGTGTACCGATGAATCTGCTGCGCGGAGTAGCAGCTTGCAGAGCGACCTGCCGCAGGGTTAGGCCTTTTTCCTTGGCATCTTTCTTGATTTTATCCGTGCCGCTCTGAAAGCTGTTCCGTCCCAAATCCCCCAGCTCCGGAAAAGGCTCATCCAGCGGATATTGCGAGAAATCATGATGTTCAAAGAATCTCCCCAGATAATTCAGCGCATTCTCAATCGTTACCAGTCCGGCAACCTCCTGATATTTGCGCTCCGCTTCCTCAGGTGTCTCGCCAAGGATCGGACCTATGCCTGGAAAGATCAGTACCTCATCCGGGTTTCGGCCAAAAGAAGAAGCACGCGCCTTCACATCCCTGTAGAATTCCTGTGCTTCCTCCAGCGTGTCATGTCCCGTAAAGACAGCGTCTGCCTCTTTCGAGGCATAGTTTTTCCCTACCTCAGAGGAACCGGCCTGGAAAATAACCGGCTGCCCTTGTTTCGAGCGGGCGATATTCAGCGGTCCTTTGACGGAGAAGAACTCCCCTTCATGGTCCAGCGTGTGCATTTTTGCCGGGTCAAAAAAGGCTCCTGTTTCCTTATTACGGATAAATGCATCGTCCTCCCACGAATCCCATAAGCCTCGCGCTACCTCCAAATATTCGGCAGCAATGCGGTACCTTTTGCCATGATCCGGATGCTCCTCTTTACCATAATTCAAGGCGGAGCCTTCCAGTGGAGAAGTCACCACATTCCAGCCTGCGCGTCCGCCGCTGATCACATCCAGCGATCCGAACTGCCGGGCCACGGTAAAAGGCTCGCTATAGGAGGTGGACAATGTACCAACCAGCCCGATTTTGCTGCTGACCCCCGCAAGTGCGCTAAGAATCGTCAACGGCTCAAAGCGGTTCAGGAAATGCGGAATAGATTTCTCATTAATATACAAACCGTCTGCTATAAAGATCAGATCCAGCTTACCTTCCTCAGCCTTCTGCACCCACTGCTTATAAAGCTCAAAGTTTACACTGGCATCCGGTTTGGCGTCCTGATGACGCCACATGGAGGTGCTTCCTCCAACACCGTGCAGCAACGCACCCAGTTTCAATTGTCTTGGCTTGGTCATGTTCATTCCTCCTGAGATTTTATGGAGCACTACTTCATGAGATACTTCGCAATAAAACTAGCTTCGAAAGCATAAGCTTAGAGTTTTATGGAGCATTACTTCATGCCGTACTTCGCAATAAAACTAGCTTCGAAAGCATAAGCTTAAGTTTTATGGAGCTAAGTCCCAGGCTTAATGGACCACGACAGCTCCCTGCTTGATCCGTTCAATCTGGGCCAGATGAGTCTGCACATGCGCTGTAAAGCTGCGGACAATATCCGTAATTCTGACAACTTCACCTTTAAAATTAATCCCGCTTTTCTCCCATTCGCTGGTGTTGAGCCGATTGAACAGCAGGTCGTTGTAGTGCAGCAGACTGTGGAACAGCTCCAGACTATCAGCGGCATGACCGGCATTGGAGTGTTGTCCGCTAACCCAGGCATCCTGATTAAATGCCGGGAGCTGCACCTTTGTGTCCGCCAGAATGTCACGAATGCGAAAGGAAATGACAATGCTGTGATCAGCCAAATGCGCCAGCACCTCGGTGACACTCCAGCTGTCCGGCGCTGCCTTCCATCGTAGCTGTTCTTCTGTCAGACCTTCTATGGATTGTGCCAATTGGTCATACGTATATAGATAATCCCGGATTTGCGCGTTACTCATTAGTACTCCTCCTTAGGAAGTCCAGACTGCTGCCGGACCTGTGATGTATCAAAGCTTGATAGGAAAATGGCTATGAAGATTCCCCCTCTTCTGCAGACAAATGCTCCAACACCCGTACAGCCAGATCAGCAAAGAACGCCGCTCCCACAGGCAGTGCCGATTCATCCAGATTGAAGGAGGGATGATGCCACTCCCGGCTCCCGTCAGTCCCTACAAAGACGAATAGTCCGGGAACCACAAGCTGATAAAAGGCGAAATCCTCCCCTGCCGGCGAAGGCCGAGGCTTCACCCGTTGAAAGCCGAGGGCATCGGCTGTTTCTTCTCCGAGCCTTGCCAGCTCCGCATCGTTGTTCACCGGCGGAGGACCGCCGAGCCAGCGCACGGATGCTTCCGCTCCCAAAGCACCGGCCACCCCGGATGCCACCTGCTCAAAGCGTTCAAGAACTCTGCTTCGCACAGTTTCATCAAAAGTACGAATCGTTCCCTCCAGCACCGCTGTCTCAGGAATAACGTTCCACGAGTTGCCGCTGTGCACTTTGGTAACACTGATCACTGCACTTTCCAGCGCACTGACGTTGCGGCTGACGATGCTCTGCAGCGCCGTGATGATATACGAAGCTGCCACAATGGGGTCTATCCCCGCCTCCGGCACCGCCGCGTGTGAACCAGATCCCCGTACCTCAACCACAAAACCATCGGCGGCAGCCATTAACGGACCACTGGTGATTCCGATCGTTCCTACCGGCAAGTCCGGCTTATTATGCATGCCGATAACTGCACGGACACCTTCCAGCGCTCCGCTATCTATGATCTGCAGTGCGCCCTTCGCCTTTTCCTCAGCCGGCTGAAACAGAAACCGCACCGTCCCTTTCAACTGACTTTCCTGCTGCTTCAAGTGTTGGACGGCTCCAATGAGTGCCGCTGTATGAAAGTCATGTCCACAGGCATGCATTTTACCGGGGTACAGCGATGCATAAGGCAGACCGGTTTCCTCCTGAATCGGCAACGCATCAATGTCGGCCCGCAGAGCAATCACTGGCCCGCCCTGCTGTCCGCCCACCTCTGCGATGACTCCTGTTGTCAGCCCGTAGTCGGTGATGCGCGCTCCGGCCTGCTCCAGCAGTGCTGAGATATAAGCAGTCGTAGCATACTCTTCATTAGAAAGCTCCGGGTGCCGGTGCAGATGCCGACGGATTTCAATCAATGTCTCCGTAAAAGCCTCCGAGCGGAACTCCACCGTTTTATTCGTCATTGCAGGCTCCCTCCTCAAAGTGTTGTAAGGACTTCAGCAAAGGCTTCCCTTAGCAATTCAAATGAACGGACCCTTTTGTCAAAAGGCTGAACATTGGTTGTGACGATAAACTCTTCGACACCGGATGCCTCCGCCAAAGCCAGCAGCTGTTCACGAACGGTTTCCTTTGTTCCTTTGGTAATCTCCGGCTCCCGTTCTTCCAGCGTATAGGCTTCTGTGCTTTGCCGTGTGAATTCCTCAGCCTGCTCGCGGGTCGCTACCGTAAGTGTCTTCCCGCTGGCCAGATGAATCCGGATCAGCTTGTGCGCTCCGGCCAGCGCCTTGGCCTCCTCTTCCGATTCAGCGACAAGCACGGCAAGCGCAAGTATCGCTTGTGGTTCCTTCCCTTGCGAAGTGTCGAATCTGCTCTTGTAGAGACGAATGGCTTCCAGAGCCACCGCCTGATCACCGCCAATGAACAACGAGAACACATACGGCAGCCCTAACTCAGCAGCAATTTCTGCGCTGGCTACACTGGCACCAAGCACATACAGCTCCGGTGGAGTACCGGGGATCGGGCCAGCCTTCAACCCGTACAGCGGGTGATCCGCCTCCAGCCGGTTATGTACATATTTTTCAAGTTCAATTATTTTATCCGTCAAAGACGCAGCTACGTCTCCTCCCTGCCGTAACGCCTGTGTACTGCGGGGCAACCCCCCAGGCGCACGGCCGACCCCCAGATCCAGCCGTCCCGGAGCCAGCGATGCAAGCACATTGAAATTTTCCGCTACCTTATAGGGGCTGTAGTGCTGCAGCATAATCCCGCCGGAGCCGATCCGGATACGTTCTGTCTTCGCCAGCAGATGCGAGATCAGCACCTCCGGGGAGGAGCCTGCCACCTGCTCGGAATCGTGATGCTCCGAAACCCAGAACCTACGGAAGCCCAGCCGTTCGGATAACTGCGCTAGCGTGATCGTATGCTGAAAGGCTTCCTCCGGCGTTTCACCGGGATAGATTGGACTTTGATCCAGTACACTTATTGTTATAGCCATAGCGTTGCCTCCTAAATGGAATAATTCAGCTCCGGCGTAATCCGCTTCAGAAACTGCTTGGTTCGTTCTTCCCGCGGATGATTGAACACTTCCACAGGTGTTCCTTCTTCGACAATAACTCCGCCATCCATGAAGACCACGTGATTCGCCACGTCGCGGGCAAAGCCCATTTCATGTGTCACCACAATCATCGTGATGCCTTCCTTGGCAATTTTACGGATGACAGCCAGCACCTCGCCCACCAGCTCCGGGTCCAGCGCAGATGTAGGCTCGTCGAACAGAATCACTTCCGGCTCCAGTGCCAGCGCGCGGGCGATGCCGACCCGCTGCTGCTGGCCTCCGGAGAGCTGGCTCGGATACGCATCCAGTTTGGCGCCTAGTCCTACCTTTTCCAGCAAGGCTACGCTCCGCTTACGCGCTTCCTCCTTCGGAAGCTTTTTGACAATTAGCAGCCCTTCCATCACATTCTCCAGCGCCGTTTTATGGCGGAACAGATTGTACTGCTGGAAGACCATCGCCGTTTTTTGCCGCAGCTGATGAATATCCTTTTTGCGGGCATGCTTGCAGTTCAGCCGGAAATCACCAATCGAGATCTCTCCGTCGCCGGGCTTTTCCAGATAATTCACACACCGCAGCAGCGTGGTCTTGCCTGAGCCGCTGGGTCCGAGAATAACTACCACTTCGCCTTTGGTAACGGTTAGATCAATATTGTTCAGCACCTGATGGCGGCCGAAGGACTTGGATAGATGCTCAATCTTAATCATACGACTCCCCCCTGATTGTATAGGTTGATCCGTTTCTCGATCAGGGCGGTGGCCCGTTCAATCAGGAATGTAAGTCCCCAGAAGATAAGTGCCGCCGCCAGATAGGCCTCAAAAAACTTCCAGTTCGTCGAAGCCACAATCTGGGCCTTGGCATTGATGTCCACCACCGATACGGTAAAAGCAAGAGTTGATCCATGCAGCATCCCGATGACAGAATTGGACAGGTTGGGCAGACCAGCCGCCAGTGCCTGTGGAAACACAATCCGCCACAGGGCCTGGGGTGTAGTCATGCCTACGGAATAGGCAGCTTCGATCTGGCCGCGGTCAACAGCAAGCAGACCAGATCGTACAACCTCAGACATATAAGCTCCTGCTGTTATTGAGAAGGAAATATAGGCAAAACCGATCATAGGAATGGATACAGACCGGAAAGCCCAGCCAAAATGGACAGCCAGCCCGTCAATCAACATCGGCAGCCCGAAATAGATCAGCAGCAAATGAGTAAGCATCGGGGTCCCGCGGATAAAGGTGACATACCCTACAGCCAGAGGATACAGAAACGGGACTTTGTAAATCCGGATTAAAGCCACAGCTACCCCGATCACGAACCCGGCCGCAACAGAGACCAAAGTAATATACAACGTGGTAGGGATTGCACTCAGCATCTGTACGAATGCCGTCCATATAAATGAAGGATCCAGCTTCATAATCCGCCACCTCCTTTACCCGGTCCGAGCTCTGCAATGATCTGCCGGTAAGAACCGCCTTTTTGCAGTCTAAACATTTTTTTCACGGGACTGCTCCGCTCCTCATGACGCAAGAGACGCCGTTCCGCCACCAACAACAGTTTCTCAATCGTATAGCTGATCACCAGATAGATAAGGGCCAGTGCAATATAAGTTTCAATAAAATGCTGGCTGATACTGCCTAATGTTTGTGCCTTCCCCGTCATCTCCATCACCCCAAGGGTAAAAGCCAGAGAGGTATCCTTCAGCAGCGCAATGACCAGATTGGAGAATACAGGAACCGCAATCCCTAACGCCTGAGGCAGCACAATCCGTGAGAAAGCCTGAAAAGAGGTCATCCCTGTCGCGTAGGCTGCTTCTACCTGTCCTCTGTCCACTGCCGTTACAGAAGCCCGTATCATCTCGGACATGAAGGCTCCCGTATGCAGACCGTAGGTCAGAATCACAAAGAACAGTACAGGCGTCCGCGTCACATCCACTGAAATAAGCTTTAGAATCTCCGGCAAGCCGTAATAGAACAAGAACAGCTGGATTAGAATCGGTGTCCCCCGGAAAAATGAGATATAGATCTCCGCTAAGGTCTTCAGGACCGGCACCTTATACAGGCGGGGGAGGGCAATGAGGAATCCGACAAGGACCCCTGCCAAAAGCGAGCAGGCAACAATCCAAAGTGTGGTACCCAGCGTAGTCAACAGCTTGGGCAAAAACGAGAATATATAACTGATATCAAATGGCGCGCCCATACAGCAGCTCCTTCCCCCGATCTATAGTTCTGGTCATTTCACCGATGCTTCGGTAACATCTGCTCCCAGCCATTCCGTGCTCAGCTTGCCAAGCGTACCGTCTGCCTTTAATTCCTTGATCACTCCGTCAATGGCATCAGAGAGCTTCTGCGATTCAGGCTCATCTTTGCGGAATACATACAGAATGTCAGCAGAGGACAATTCATCACCAACGGCCTTCAGCTTGCTTTGCGGATCAATGATTGGCAGTACAAAATCTGCAGCGAGCGTTGCATTCACCCGTCCTGAGCTGATTTGGCTTACCGTATCATTGGCAGCACCGTTCTGATAGACGATCTTAATCGCATTGTCATGCTCCTTGTTGTAATTCTCCAGAATGGTGGACTGCGCACTGGTCGCACTGGTCAACACCTTTTTACCTTTCAGATCATCAAGCGACTGAATCGGATCGTTATTGTCCTTCGCAACAATGATGCGGTTTCTCCAATGGGCGTAGGCTTCTTTATTAAAAGAGTACTTTTGCTCTCTCTCCGGATTTTTCTCCATAACGTGAGCGACCAGATCGATTTTCTTGGTATCCAGACTCAGCAGCAGATTGCTGAAATCCATGGTCTGCAGTTCAAATTCGTATTCCGGCAGACGTTTGTCGACCTCCTTGATCAACTCCACATCAAAGCCTGTCAGCTTGCCGTTCTCATCAATGTAGCATACCTTTGGAAAAGCAGTTCCTGTACCGACTACGATCTTGGTTACTTGGGCTGGTTCTTTAGTAGCGTCAGATGCGTCTGTCGTCGTAGTCTGTGGTGCTGCTTCAGCGACATTGCCGCCCTGGGTGCTGCTTGCATTATTATTATTTGTACCGCAGCCAGCAATCGCCAGCATTGCAATCAATACATAGGCTAGTGAAATCGTCTTCTTCATCTTTAATTATCCCCTTTGAATGGAAGTGGTTGGGTGCGCAAGTTTCTTTCTCATCAGATACATGATTCCGTCGCCATTTTTGGGGTCCAGCTCTACTATTTTTTCGTACCCCCGCCGTTCATACATAGATACCAGCCAGGGATGTTTTTGCGCTGTAGCTAGAGTTACAGCTGAGGCTCCCAGCTTTCCGAGGATAATATTCTCCTCCACCCAATCCAGCAGCTTGCCGCCATATCCTTTTCCGCGGAAGTCTGGATTCACTGCAAACCACTTGACAAAAGGAAGCTCAGTAAGTACCTTGATCTCCTCACCCTTCGACAGTGTAATCGTCGCCTGAACGGTATTATCGACTTCAAGTACATAACACTCGTTGGTGGTTATGTTATCTTCGATCAGAGCCAAGTCGGCTGATGCTGCCGGCCAATGCAGTCCGAGTTCACGAATCAGGGCATAGGCACGATATGTAATATCCAGCAATTGCTGTGCGTCTCTAAGCTCTGCCAGCCGGTAGATCTCCCCCATCTCATATCCCTCCAGAAATTAATTTTATAATCCCTATAGAATTAGTTGGATTATATGCAATTAACTTTATCACTGCATGCCCTCATGCGCTAATAGAGTTTTTCAATCTATTTATACAAGAAGTCGATTAAGCGTTTTGCCCGGCATGATCTCCAACAGGCTTTCTACAAATCCGGCATGCTCTCCATTCAGAGAAATCAGGCTGGTCCGTAAAGAGATTCCCTCCGTCTCAGCGATATCCACCCGAATCAATGATCCGGCTTCCACTTCATCCTGAACACTTAGCGCCGGAAGAAAGCAAATGCCCGCTTTTCGAATCACCAGCTTCTTGGCTGTCTCCAGATTATCTACCTGATAGACAATATTCGGAGGCTGCTCCATGCTCTCGAATACGCGGTGGAGCCGCATCCAATCCAGAGAACCGCATTCAAAGAAAACCATTGTCTCCTCGCGAATACTCTGAATGGAGATGCGGCCCGCCCCCGACAAAGCCAGAGGATGCCCCTCATACACATACAATGAGATACGGTCCTCACAGAATGGATAGGCCTGAATCGCCGGATTCACTACTTTGCGGATAAAGGCAAGGTCAATATCCTTCGCTTGCAGCTTGTCAATTAAAGCCTCAGTGGATGCTGTAGTCAGCTTGAGCGTTAGATTGGGATAAGCCCTCTTCAAATGCAGCAGCAGATGCGGCATCAGATAATTGGAGACCGATACCGTGCTCCCGATTCTCAGCACATCCGGAACCAGTCCTTTCGATTGGATCTGATGTTTGCCTGATTGGTACACCTGCAAAATCTGCTGAGCATAGGGGAGGAACTGCCTGCCTTTATCCGTGAGATGGATCTGCTTGCCCAGGCGGTCAAACACTTTGCAATCCAGCTCCCGTTCGAGCGACTGAATACGGGCGGTTACTGTAGGCTGTGAAATATACAGGACATCTGCAGCCTTATTGAAGCTCCCGTAATGGTTGATATACACAAAAGCCTCAATATTTTCGATGTTCACGTGCAATCCCCTCCGTATACTTTTATAAATAATTACTTTTCCAATAGATTAACAAGGAATTATAACAGCACTTCCCTATAGATTTAGTTAATATCTTATTCACAGCTCCATTTGTTGTCAACTGACTTTCCGTGTGAATCCCTTAAAAATGATTAAAAAGAAACCGGAGCTGGGCATCCATTCCCGGGTTCTCTCCTTCTGCTGGCTGTCTTTCTTAGATCACTCGCTTTGCCTTCGCTGCCTGAAGCCATTGAGGAAATTCATTCAGGAGCTGATCATACAGCTCCTCGTCGGAAACCTCTTCAATGCGGTCTACATGAAAAAAGTTAGCATTGTCAATAAGTCGTCCTGTCATGGTATCAAGCTGCTTCAGCACTTCGAAGTCTGAATCACCTATCCCTACAAACTGCCAGAAGATTGGCTGTACAGAAGCATTAATAATCACTTGTTTGGTCTGTCTTACCACGCCTCCATCATTAATGAAAATAATGAACACGGGTGTGGTATCCTTTTCCTCTTGAGTATACTTACGAATGACATCCTCCATGACTGGAGGTTCGTTATTTCGTCCGAATTTGTGGATGGCAGAGTTGTTCAGAATATGTGTAAATACATAACTCCCCAGTTCATTCTCCGTGACCGGCGGTAGCCGGCTGTACTCCGTATCGTATATCCAGACATCCAGTGAACCATTATCATCAAATTTGCTGGCCACTGCGAGAATGCGTTCAACAACCTCCTGCACGACACCGCTCGAATACAGATTCCTCATTGAGCCTGTAATATCAAGTACGATTCCCACCCTGGCGATTACTCCTGTTAATTGTTTTTTCACCAAAGTAAGCTCTACGATCTTCTTACGCAGATCTATAGTAGACATAAGGGGTTTAGCTGATGTGTTAACTGCCCGCTCCTCTTTTACCATCTCGGCAGTAGCCGCAACTTCAGCAACTCCCGCAGCTCCATCCTGTTCAACTTCAAGCCCATAGTTGGCGCATAAGGCGGCCAGCCCCCCATTAAATCCGCTGCCGATAGCACTCCATTTCCAATCCCCGTTATGACGATACAGTTCTCCTACCACCACTGCTGTCTCCTCTGACAGATCTGTACCATAAGCGAAACGATATAGCTCCGCACCACTGATACGATCCCGAAGACTTATTTGAAGTTCGGATAAATCCTTCATCCGATGATTTCGCTGCTCCCCTTCATAGATAGTCAGCGTGAACGCAATCCGGTCATATTTCTCCGGAAGACGCGTGAGCGATATGGATATATCCTCTCCCCTGTGTTGTTCCGCAATTGAATGGACTACAGCTCCTTCTGATGAAGCCGGATTTCCATAGAAAATAAAATCCTCGTCCCGTTCACACCGGCTTTGAGCCGACAGTAAAAAAGCCGCTGCATCAACGCCGAGCTCAGCATTTTTGTTGGTCCAGCCAAAAGAAATGATCAGTTCGCTTACGCTCTTGCCTTTGGTTACATCTACTTTTTGCCCTTTTAACAGATCCATAGATTCATCACCTTATCCTTGCTGTATATTTCCAACCGTATAGATAAGGGATACCATATTAACTAACCTTTGTAAATTCAATAGATTGTAATTGATCAGCCGCTCCTTTAAAATTAACTTTATATGATGAATAAGGGGCTTTACCTATGAATTTTACAGCGATTGACTTTGAAACTGCCAACTCCAGCCGCTCCAGCGCCTGCGCTTTGGGGCTTGTTCAAGTGAGAGAAGGCGTAGTGAGCGCCGAACATGTGTGGCTGATTGATCCGCAGCAGCGGTTCGACGGCATGAATATAGCGATTCACGGCATTACCCCCTCGATGGTAGAGGGGAAGCCTACATTCGACCAACTGTGGCCAACGCTTGAACCGTTGCTCCAGGGTGAGGTTGTGGTAGCACATAACGCCGCCTTTGATATGAGTGTCCTGCGTTATTGTCTGGACCAGTCAGCCTTCAGCTATCCTGATTTTCAATACATGTGCACCTACTTGCTCGGCAAAAAAATGCTGCAGGAGCTGCCCTCCCATAAACTGAATGTGATATCCCAGTATTTCGGGATCAGCCTGAAGCATCACGATGCGCTGGATGATGCCAGGGCTGCAGCAGGCATTCTGCTCAAGCTGATGGAACGCGGTCAGCACAGAGATCCCTTGCTTCTGGCGGGGAGCCAAGGCTATAAGGCCGGAACAATGTATGCCGGGGGCTATACTCCCTTCAAATCCCCACCCAAGAAAGCTGCCAAGAAATCTGATAGTAAGAAGCCTGCGGGTAAGAAAACAGCCGTACAAAAAAGCAATCTGCTGCCTCCGGCCCGCCAATCCATTGGAGACTCTGGTAACGCTTCTAACTGGAGCAACTTCTTCTGATCGTATAAGGGCCTTCAGCACTTCTTCCCGCACACAAAACCCCCGATCCAGCAAACTGGTCAAGCCCCTGTTTTATAGACACTGAAAAAAGACCCTAGGCTATAAGCTGCTTCCGGTACTCTACCGGAGGCAGCTTATTTAGTCTTCGTTGCGGTCGATGTTCGTTATAAAATTGAATATAGGCTTCAATTCGCCTTTGTGCCTCATCCATATTTCGGATATCATAAGGGTAGAGCCCTTCCGTTTTGAGATGCGAGAAGAAGCTCTCCATGGAGGCATTGTCATAACAATTTCCTCGGCGAGACATGCTGATTCGGGCGCCAACCTTTGGCAGCATGTCGTGGTATGCATGAGACGTGTACTGGAATCCCTGGTCGCTGTGAACGATCAGTCCGGTCACGTCTTTTGTCTTGTTAAAGGCATTCTCAAAGGTCTGTAGAACCAGTGGATTGTCATTTTTCCGGCTCATGTGGTAGGCTACAATCTCATTATTAAACAAGTCTTTCACCGCGGAGAGGTAGATC